>JAIDTL010000011.1 GCA_029060725.1 Muribaculaceae bacterium
GAAAACGGAAGCCTATACGTCTATGATGCAAAAGGAGCCGGACATAACGAATGGTATTGGCAGCAACGCGTCAAGATCCCCTTAAAATTCCTGCTGTCAAAACAGGCAATAGACGGTGCCGGTATAAATGGTTTAGAAGCCGAGACAGGAATTGACCCAACTGAAAATCACATATACGATATTTCAGGAAAACGATACACCTCTGTCGATTTTGACAATCTTCCATCTGGAATCTATGTCCAGAAAGGGAGAAAATCAATCAAAAAATAAGTTAACTTAAGTTCCGGGTTCTTCTATGACTTACGGCGGATGAGGTATTCCTTCGGGGTGATGCCTTCCTCGCGCTTGAAGAAACGGGTGAAATGCTGAGGATAGTCGAAGCCGAGGCTATAGGCGGTCTGGGATATGTTTTGACCTGACGAGAGCAGATTCTTCGCTTCCTGAATCACCATCCTTTGGATATATTTACTCGCGTTTGTTCCTGTAGAGCGTTTTATGAGGTCGCCTAAGTAGCTCGGCGACAGATTCAGTCTGTCAGCCATGAACTGAATGGTAGGGATGCCGTGTTTCAGCTGAAGTTCTGATGAATAATAGTTCTTGAGTTCCTCATGAAAGCGAGTCAGTATGTCAGTATTATCCAGCTTGCGTGTCATGAACTGGCGGTCGTAAAACCTTTGGCAGAAATTGAGTAGCAACTCTATGTATCCGACGATTATGGTGTCCTGATGAGAGTCTCGCGGCCTATCGATCTCAGCCTCGATACTGCGAAGAAGTCCTACGATGACTTCCCTTTCTTCCTCTGTCATGTGAAGAGCCTCATTCATGCTGTAGTCAAAAAATGAAAATCTGTCGATTTTCTTTTCAAGAGAAGTACCATGAAGCAAATCCGGATGAAACAGCAGGGCCCATCCGGAGATATTGACTTTCTCACCATTGTCTTCAGTACCTCCTAACTGACCGGGAGCCACTGCAAGCAGCGTACCCTCCCTGTAGTCATATATACCGCATCCGTAGGTAAGGTCGACTAAGTCATCGCCACGAAGGAAGATGCCGTAGACGCTGTAGTCGTTCAGTGTGGTAGGTACAGGGGAAATCCGGTCATATTCTATCACGCTGACCAGAGGATGACGGTCAGTGACTCCTAAATAGGAGGAATAATCGGATGGCTTGCTGACTTTAAGTATTTTCATTGAAATGCTGATTGGTCTACAAAGTTAGTAAAAAAACGTTGAATATTCAACGTTTTTTCGTTTTACGTTGTACGTTGTACGTTTTACGTTGTCAGAGTATATCGAAATTCCCCTCCACTTAAGGAATATGGTATCTATTGATATGATATGGGTAATTACTTTTCTCAGAGAGTAGCTAATTTTGCATCATGAAAATAAGACAAGCCGAAATGGAAAAAGAAATTATCAAGCGACTCTGCAGTGAGGAAGTAATAATCTATATCTCAAATCGCCATAAGATAGAACCGGAAATTCTTATAGAAGGATTTCTGACAGGAGATAGCCATACTCCTTCAATACTTCTTGAAAATGAAAGAGAAATCCTTCGAGGACTGATGAACGAAAACACGAGACGCTATGAAAAGATTTAAGATTCAGCTATTAACGATGCTACTGGGTATCCTCTCGCTTTCAGCATGTGCGTCATGTACCACTGAAAATCATGAGCAGTTGACAGAGGGTGTGAAAGAGGAGATTCCAAATGAAGAGCAACCAAAAGAAGAAATAGAAAACAAAGATAAAGATATGGACTATTCAAGATTTCCTTTGTCGGAGGGACATAACGGACAGGCTCCTACCATCCGCCTGAACAGCGGCTACGATATGCCGATAATAGGACTTGGTACCTACAGCCTTACGGGAGACGTGTGCGTGAATTCTGTGAAATCAGCAATCAAAGCCGGCTTTCGGAAAATAGACACAGCCCACATGTACGGAAATGAAGTGGAGGTAGGTCGTGGAGTACGCGAGTCAGGCGTGCCGCGGGAGGAAATCTTTGTGGCGACAAAAATATATCCCACTCAGTATGATGATCCTGAAGCGGCCATAGAGGAATGTCTGCGTAAACTTGATTTAGGCTATGTTGACCTCATGCTTCTTCATCATCCGGGTACAAATGACGTGAAAGCCTACAAGGCAATGGAGAAATACGTCAGGGAAGGGAAGATCCGTTCAATTGGCGTATCATGCTACTATATCAAGGAGATTGACGATTTCATAAAGAAGGTTGATATCAAACCTGTGCTTGTACAGAATGAGATTCATCCGTATTATCAGGATTTAGAAGTTGTGCCGCATATACAGTCGCTCGGCATTGCAGTGGAGGCCTGGTATCCTCTTGGAGGACGCGGACATCAGAAAGAGCTGCTGAGTGATCCTGTCTTGACGGATATCGCAAGAAAACATGGCAAATCCGTGGCTCAGATCATTCTACGCTGGGATCTTCAGCGTGGCGTTGTGGTGATTCCCGGGTCAAGCAATCCAGACCATATGAAAGAGAACATCTCCATATTCGACTTTGAATTGTCTGCAGAAGACATGGAAAGAATCAAGGCTTTGAACCGAAACGAAAAACATGACTGGTATTAATAAGTATGAAAAAGGTAAAGATAACTGTGTTACGTCGATCCTTCAATGAGGATTTCGTAAAGGAATATGGAGTGGAAGGATTGACTCCATGCGGGGCGCTTAAGGATGGTCAGGTGTTTTATTCATGGCTGGGGAAACCCGACGGTTTCTGCGACGGAGCATGGCATGCGATCTACCCATACGTTTTCGCACTTGCAAATGGTGCTAAAAACTTTTGGTTTGAAAACAGCTGGGTAAGGCAAGACGGCACAGCCATAGCCTGCTGCAACGACGGTCTTCGT
>JAIDTL010000110.1 GCA_029060725.1 Muribaculaceae bacterium
TAATAACTTATGTTGGACAAGTAACGTATCGCGAGTTGCTCATCATCTATCAGCAATCCGCGACTTTTCAACTTGCTAATCTGCTCCGGCAGACTAAGAGGGCGTTTAGTATAGTCCATATAAACTCGAAGACCTCCCCGGGTGCGCTGGTCAACGGGAAGCGTGGGAGGTCATATTGAGCGCAAAGTTAGCACTAATTTCTGAATTATCCAAATCTTTAGGAGTAAGATTATCACTTTTTTCATCAAAATCAACCATTTTCAGGAAAGGTCAGACGCCATATCTGGCCGTCGAAATGTAGTTTTGGATATATCATATCTCAATTGTTTTTTGTAATTTTGTATGCAAAATTAAGAGAGAAAGTGTTATCACAATGTTTGAAACAGCTCACGATTGATGGCTTAATACGGCGTGAACTTTTTCCAGATGTGCCGCCACGTGTAGAATATTCTGTTACAGACTTCGGTAAAACACTATTGCCCCATGTGGAAGCGTTAATGAAGTGGGGGCAGGATAATTTTGAACAGATTATGCTTAACCGACATAACAACATCTAAAATATGCCATACATATCGATTGAGAGCGGGAAGCTGACTGCTAATATGGCATGGCTCTTAATACAAGTAACAACCGATGAAAAATATTATTGATATCCGAACTCGCGCTGATTTCCGCGAATGGCTCAGAAATAACTGTGATACTGAAAAAGAATGTTGGATAGCGGTGAAGCGTGGGAAGACTCCTCCCGACGATGCCTTGTGGTATCTTGATGCTGTCGAGGAGGCATTATGCTTCGGGTGGATTGACTCAACTCTCAAGAATGTGGATGGGGTTGCTCTCCAGCGTTTTGGTCCGCGCTCAAAATCAGGACGATGGACTGAACTTAATAAAGAACGTTGCCGCCGTCTGGAAAAACTTGGCATGATGACTGACAGAGGTTGTGCTGCATGCCCTGATCTTGATGCCGAGTTCGTGATTATTCCTGAAGTAATCGAAATTTTCAAAGCCAATCCTACTGCATGGGAAAATTTCAAGTCCTTTCCGTCGCTATATCAACGAGTTCGCATTGACAATATCCAGCGCAACAAAGCGTGTAAGGAGATGTTTGACAGTCGATTGAAAAAACTTATAGAAGCGAGTGAACGAGGAGAAATGATAGGTGAATGGCACGATTATGGCCGTCTGCTTGATTATTAAATCAAAGAGTTACAATTAATTTCCGAAATATTAAATAACATTATCAATGAAAAACAAGGTAATATACGTCTTGCTTCCTGACTTTGCCGCGCATGAGAAGGTCTATCCTATGGGCTTTAGATGCCTTAACTGGCTTATATATTTAGGAGCCATCTATGTGTTATTACTTACGTCATGTACTGCCAAGACTGAGAAATCCATGTCACTAAAAGAACAACTGTATGCGATTGTTGATACTGTACCGGGGACTGTCGGTATCGCTTTTATCAGTGATGTGGATACTGTCACTGTCAACAATAGTGTACATTATCCCATGATGAGCGTTTTCAAACTTCATCAGGCTCTGGCGGTTGCTGCCAAAATGAACACCCGAGGCAGCTCTATTGACAGCTTAATACACGTCAGCAAGGATGAACTTGATTCAGAGACATGGAGCCCTATGCTTAAAATGTATGGAGAATCAGACTTTGATATATCAATACGTGATCTTATTAAGTATTCTCTGACAGTAAGTGACAACAATGCAAGCAACTTGCTTTTTAAACATATAGTCTCGCCATCCACTACCGATGCTTTGATCCGTTCCGCTTCCGATGTCCCGACATTCAGTATTTTGTATTCAGAAGATGAAATGAAGAAAAATCATTCGTTGGCTTATCTTAATTATTCCACTCCCCTCTCCGCAGCCGCACTTATAAGACAAGTTTTTGATTCTACTGTCACAACTAACTCTGCCATTGACTCTATTAGAAAGGATCTTGCGACAGTGACCACCGGACTAGATCGATTAGGTGCAATAATTCCAGAACACCCCGAGTTGTTTTTTGCACATAAAACCGGCAGCGGTTATCGAAATGATACAAATGAATTGATTGCCCATAATGATGTTGGCTATTTCCGATTGCCCGATGGCAGAGTATACGCACTTGCAGTATTTATACGAGATTTTTCCGGCACAGAAGCAGAAGCTTCAGAAATAATTGCCCGGATTTCGCGTGAAGTGTATGAGTGCTTTGCAAATCAACCAGAACTTGACGGCATTTGAATTTGTTTGTATTATATGAATGGAATCATTATTGGATTGATATTGCCTTTTCTTGGGACTACGTTAGGAGCGGCTTGCGTTTTTCTGATGAAGGATGGCATTACACCCCGATTGCAAAAGACACTTACAGGTTTTGCAGCCGGAGTGATGGTGGCTGCGTCGGTATGGTCGCTTTTGATTCCTTCTATCGAGATGACAGGCAAGGAGGGATTGGGAAGTATTTTGCCGGCAATTGTCGGTTTCTTATTTGGAATATTGTTTTTGCTATTCCTTGATAATATAATTCCGCATCAGCATATTGACAGCAATGAGAGCGAGGGTCCTAAATCTCACCTTTCAAAGACTGCCAAATTGGTGTTTGCCATTACTTTGCACAATTTACCGGAGGGTATGGCTGTTGGTGTAGCTCTTGCAGGAGTGATGGAGCATAACTCTTATATGTCGATAGCCGGGGCAATAGCTCTTTCAATAGGCATCGCAATCCAGAACTTTCCGGAGGGAGCAATTGTATCGATGCCATTGAGAAGTGCAGGGAATTCACGCCGCAAATCTTTCTTGATGGGCACATTGACTGGTGTTGTTGAGCCAATCGGAGCCATATTGACTATTTTGCTTGCCTCTGTGATAGTGCCGTTGCTACCCTATCTGTTGGCATTTGCAGCCGGATCCATGATGTATGTAGTGGTAGAGGAACTGATACCGGAGACTCAGGAGGGGGAACATTCTAATTTGGGCACGATAGGCTTCGCTTTCGGCTTCATTCTGATGATGGTGCTGGATGTAGTGCTCGGTTGATATCAAGCAACAAATCATAACAAAATGAAAACTATAAAAATACTTATATCCTTTTTCTTTACAGCCACATGCGCAATGGCTTCTTCTGACATGAACACTTTTACATTGAAAATTACGAATCCATCTACAGCCAACCGTAATGGAGAAGTGGTGGAAATATCAGATTGCTCTCAAAGCGACCTCAAAAGTCAGGGTGTAGTGGTGAAAGATTCAAAAGGACAGACTATACCTTCACAAATCACTTTTGATGGCAGATTGCTGGTATTTGGAGACTTCCCGGCACAATCTACGACTGAATATAAAGTTAGCTTTATCCCCTCCAATTTTTCTGAGACGACAGACACAATATGCATAGGACAAATCCGCCATGATATGCAAGACGATTATACGTGGGAAAACGACAGGAGCGGATATCGTCTTTATGGGCCATCGTATCGTGCAGGTGGAGGAAAAGTGAGCGGTTATGACATTTGGACAAAGTCTGTAGAATATCCAATATTGAAAGAACGATATGACGGGCACATGAAATATGGAATCTCTTATCATAAGGATGCCGGAAGCGGGATGGATGTCTACACAGTCGGACCGACCTTAGGAGCAGGTATGAACGCCCTGATGATAGGCGACAGTATTTGTTATCCTGTGGCGTACGATAAATGCGAAATCCTTGACAATGGACCACTTCGTGTTACGGCTAAAATCACTTGTTATCCAGAAAATATCGGAAATGACGGTAATGTTGTGGAGACACGAATCATCAGCCTTGACCGTGGAGATTGGCTTAACCGAACAACGGTAAGTTATGAAGGACTCTCAGAGGAGAAAACCATTACTACCGGCATTGTGGTGCATAAACAGAATAAGCGAGGCTATTCAATAGACAATGACAAACGCTATCTTGCTTATCCAGACCTTACAGATAATCCAGACAACGGGAATGGAGTAATTTTTATAGGAATTGTAAATCCGCAGCTTCCTGACAGCATATCATACGTCCCTTTTGAAAAAGAAATAGCTGATGGTGTAGGGCAAGTGCAAACATTTGCGACCATCTCCCCTGATTCGGAATATACCTATTATTGGGGATCAGGATGGAGCAAGGGTGGAGTCAAGGGCATGGGGACCTGGCTTAAATATCTTGCTGATTTCTATGCGCGTCTTCAGACTCCACTTGAAATAAGGATCGAATAGAGTTTAACTATAAATGCTTTGGCTTCGAAAACCTAAACATTGGAAGATGAATTATGAATGTAGAGGAACTTAGGGAGTATTGCCTGTCGCTGGGTGAAGTGGAGGAAAAGATACCGTTTGGGAAATTTGCACGGCGGTATGATGCTACCTTGGTGTTCTATGTAAAGGGACACATGTTCTGTATGTTTGACCTTGATGATTTCACTTGGGTGGCAGTGCGCTCGACTGCGGATGAAATAGAAGAGATAGCACTCGACCACACGGCTGTACTTCCCGGGCGAAAAAATATGCGGTTATGGCTCAACGTTGCTCTTGGAGGAGACATCTCAGATTCAATGATTTTCGATCTTGTAAACCACGCATACAATATCATAAAGGATAAGTATTCATCAAAGAAGACACCACAACATGAGTAGTCAAGATCACAAGTATCGGATAGAATTTTTACCTCAATAAACCGACCATACTCCACTGACCGATTACCTTGAATAGTGCATAGCTGCCAATTAAAATTATTTTAATTGGCAGCTATTGGAATAAACTTTATATTATCCATATTCATGAAATTTTGACTGAATATTCGCCAACCAAAAGTTTGTTAAGCTCTAATAGTCAAAGGTCGCTTCTTCATCAGTAAAGGAGTCATCGGAAGGCATTTGAATTCCTATACTTCCGTCTGCACGCTCGGAAAGGACGAAATTGAATACCATATTGGTCGCATACTTCCATTCCATCTGTTTTGTGGCAAGCAAATACTTATCCCCTTTCGCATCGGTATAGAACAACTGCAGTCCCTCACTGCCGGGCCCGTATGGAATCTGGATCTTCCGGGTCATCTCATCTCCTGGCTTTACGCTCCATTCGCTGCTCTCCTTGTCGGCGGCTATATCAAAGACTAATGTGAGTTTACCCTCCGTGAAGTTTTCCGGCTTCAATGTAATCGCCATCAAGCAAAGTTCAAGCTTTACCGTTATGCCGGTGTGATCGTCATCAATAATAAACTCCTCCGTCTTGCCGGTATACCTCGGTGTTGTTCCGCGCCTCATCTCCTGAACCAAGGTTCCAGAGGCAGTGGTCTGGTAAATACAACTCAGAAGATGGCGCAGTTCCGGACCTTGATCTCCACTAAATCCCCCATCGGTTCCGGAGTAATAGACCGGACGGTTCAAGGTATATGATTTAAGTCCGCGATCAAAAGAAAATGGCGCCCCGAAAGTGCCGTCGGGATAATTGTAGACTATATCCTTTGCATTAGGATAATATGTCATACTTATAGTATAGGTGCCACCCTTCACGAACTTGAAGACGATATCGTCTATGTCGTCAAACACACCGCTTGCATATATGCGAAATGGATTAAAGCCGGAGACTTTACGATTTATCTCCACACCTATCAGATCACGACTATTGCCGCTCCTGTTTGTGAATTCCTCTTGGCGTATATCCATCAACGAAGATATCTTCACTGCGATTGAGTCGTCGACAGCGGCAGCAGGGCTTTCCGGCTCATCGGGGACTATAGGGCTACTTTCAGAAGAAGAGCATGAAGAGAATGCGGTCGCTGCCAATATAAGGCTCATTAAGATAAGAAAAGAATTCCTGATCATTTGTTTTTTTTATTTATAGGTTAATATTCCGATTGTGTCTCGCTGAGTGTGACTAAAATGAATCTTCATTGGAAGTCACGCTGCAAAGATAATCAAAGTCTGTCTCATTTTACAGGACAAGTTCCGACTTAATTACAAACAGCAACCGACAACAACCTTCAACAATCCCATTAACTCCAGTCTTTCATGGATTTTCTGAAGTCGTAATTCGCAATGAGCAAGTTAGCTATTGTATCTACTACCTTTTCATCCTCAAAGAGAGACGCCTTCCTCAAGTCAATACTATACTCCGGATTATCTGTTATATCCTCCGATAGCCATCCCTTCACATGGCAATATCGAAGGTCGTCTAAATAAGACTTAAAAGAATCTGGATGGCCTTCATGAGTGCGACCCTTGAAATACCATACGGATGTCAACAGTGGAGAAATGACAGAATCAAGAGCGCTAAGTCCTGAATATAGATGCGGATCCATGATGATTTCATCGAAAGCCAGTCCCATCATCCTCTCCGGTCGGGATAACTTGAAATCCGGAGATATACGCAATGAGATACATCCATTATCCTTGATTACTGGTCTGAATGTTATGTTCAGTTTCGTCTTTTTATCCAGAGTGATATAGACACCGCCGTTACCGGTGTTGTATTTAGGTTTTGTCGAAATTTCAGGACGAAGTATTTTCATTCGATCAATGACGTTCCGATGCAGTTTTGAAATAAAATCCTTTCTATCGAAGTCATCTGCCTTGAGATCCGCATTCAAACCCGTTACGGAAGATTTATCCAATATGCATTTAAGTCTCATTCCAATGTTCTCGGAATCATCACCACCATCAGATTCAAGCAGCTCTATTATCATAGAGAAAAGGTGCATGATGTCATGGACATGCTGTGTGAGATATTTATCACTTTCGCATGCAGCTTCCAGAATATCCTCCCAACTCGGTGTATCAGTCTTATCGGAATAAATACTTATTCCCACTTTACGGGCAAATTCTCTGTTCCATTCGATAAAGTTCGGATTATGCACAAGAAGCCTATATATCCGGGGATAACAGATCTGGATGGCTACCACAATGAAATTAAGAAGTTTATCGTCTAAACTTCTTGATTTATTCTCGCCATAGGAAGATGCGCACTGATCGATACAGTCAAGTAATGACAGAGTATTGATCAGACGTTTGATGGAGCGGGGATTTTTACCGACAGATGCCTCCACAACTAATGCAAACCGGGTTCTTACATTAGGATCAGAAGCGTCAATTTCTTTAAGATATTCTATCTCAACAAGTGATTTAAGTACAAAATCCATCGGTCGATAACTACTCACCGGCAGGGAAAACGGAACCTGTATGATTTTATCAAAGAAAGAGCGGAACTCCCTTTCGTTTTTTTCCGTGAGCTTTCCGAATTTTGGTTCAAGACCCTTGACAACTACATCATAGTCAATGGCAAGAACAAATATACAGTTTTCTAAAGTAAAGACATTTTTAAGAAGTTCCAGTATCTCTACAGCCACCGAGGGATTAAGACGATCGAGATCGTCAACGAAAATTATGACTCCCCGTTGCTCTTTTTCTGCTAATCTGCTTAGTACTGCCTTTTGTAGTTCGTCTCTCAATTCTGACAAAGAAATGTCATTACCATCATCATTTCCATCCATATTTAAGTCGGATGGAATATTAGCCATTTCCACAGCAACGTTTACTCCCGGGATCATTTTCAAGGCTTCGCGTCCTCCACGATACAATACCCTGAGGATTTTCGATACTTTCTTTTTGGTCTCGGAATTTTCTCCTGTCATCTCACGTACGAGTTTTGCAAGAATCTTATATACAGTTATTTCAGGAGACGACATCATTGAGTATTCCCAAGTATTTATGTTCACGCCTATAAACGGAGCGTTTTCCGCGTAACAAAGGACACGCTGCAGTCGTGTCATCAAAGATGTTTTCCCACTTCCCCATTCTCCCTGCAACGCTATCGTGATGGGTGTGGATGAATTCTTGATAAACTTAATAAGTCCATTGACATAACGTTCTGTCCCGAAATCATAATGATTTTCATTTGAAGGAATAAACGGCACATCAGACAGTGAAGTCTTATTTTCCTTTAGCATATACTACTTAATTTGCAACAAAATGATATCGCTTCCGACTGACGGGCTTCAGCATTCTCCGGCTGCGTCAAAAAAGAGGACACAACACTCTTTTTCTTTATCTCTTCGGTAAGGCTCTGGTAAAGCCCATGGGTCAAGAATAAGAAAAAGCAGCCTGTGCCCTCGCGGGAGGACGCACATGCAAGCTTTGACCTTTTCTTTCGACCCATTGTTAGATTTACCAGATTTAACCGAATCAAGATATGGTCATTGCATGTCAATGCAAATCGTTATGTAGTTCTTTGTATGTCTGTTTCGTAATTACAATTTTTGTTATAATTGCAAAATTACACTTTTTTTCCCATACATAAAAATGTTACACAACATATTTTCAGGCTGCTTCGTCAAAATTAACGGATAGATGTCTCAAAAATCAGTACAAAATGAATTTATCTGAAAAAACATATAAATATAAGTTTTTTTTCATAATTTTGTAAAAGAATTGCCAACAGGCAATCCATTCCATTTCCGGAAACAAAAACTATAAGAGTTCTTATATATAGTCCGGTACATACAAGACCAACCAGCGAAACTACAATGGAAACTAAATTTATTTTCAATACCATCGGTCGGTTTACGACTGACAACAAAAATATTTAAAATGGCTTGTACTACTGAGTTTATAGAGTTCGTATGCAATACACTCGCTCCGTTGGGAGAGGTGCGGAGTCGTAAGATGATGGGGGATTATGTCATCTATCTGAACGAGAAGTGCGTGATAACTGCCTGCGATAATATCGCATTTGTCAAGAAACTGCCTTGTATTGCCGACTTGATGACAGATGCAGAGTGCGGTTACCCTTACCAGGGAGCCAAGGAAGCCTATATCCTTGACTTCACCAACCCACATAAGGCATGCAAAGTGATTGAGAGGCTCTGGGATAAACTTCCTTTTCCAAAATCTAAAAAGACAGCTGGCCCGGTAAAATGACTGAATAGCGAAGGTCTCATTTTTGTAAAATGAGACCTTCGGTTGCGATATATCCGAAAATTCAGGACCTTAATTTTTGATTGCTTTTTCAATTTTTCCTTTTTTGGAAATAATAAATGTGGTGGGTATAACTCCCATTTTTGGCGTCTCGCCCTCAACAATGTCCCATACGCCAAATTTTTCTGCCAATCGATGGTCAGCATCTGATATAAGGATTTGAGCAAGATCATGATCTTCTGCTATTCTTTTGAGAGTTGCCCGACTGCCTGGACTCACTCCTACCACTGTATATCCTTCCTCTTGGAGTTTAGTCCAATTATCCACGACATCTTTCATTTGGTCTGCTGATTTGTCAGGATTGACATAAGGATAAAACACAAGGGCAATCTTTTTGCCTTTCAGTTTCTTCAGACTTACATTCTTGCCATCGATGTCTTTGCCAAGAATATCATCCACACTTGAACCAACACCGTATGCAGGAGTTTCAGGACGTCCTGTCGGCATGACTGCAAGCTTATCGAGATAATATTGCCTGAGTTGCGACCATTTGTAATAAGGGGACCTATCAGTAGATATAGGAAGCCTGCATTCTTTCTCATTAAGAAGCACCTTCACAAGCACATTGTCGGCAGCAGGGCTTTCATTATCCGGATGATAGAATATCATTTGGATATTGCAACCCATCGGAAACACGTCATGGTTTCTCCATTGAGAGGCAACTTCTTCAAGATCATTAATTTCCTTGCCAAAATCATCAAGTTCGAGAAGAGATGCGAAAGGAAGCACTATCACTTCATGACCAAAACGCATATTGGCGCCGTTTCCTCCATTATTGATGGCAGTGTCAGCACTTTCTATAATATTGCGTAGCAAATTCTGCTGTGTATAAGGCTGCAGATTACCGTTATATCGAGTATTACCGTCAGATAGATACCAACGCGCATTATTATAAAGCCACCGGTTGGAGATTTCTTCTTCTGTAAAAATATCGTAAGGAGCCGCCATATCGTAATGACTCTGGGCATTCGCGGCGATGTTAAACAGATAATGGAG
>JAIDTL010000111.1 GCA_029060725.1 Muribaculaceae bacterium
GAACCTATCCTTTCAATAAATTTACCATCACGTGGTGCCCTGCTATCGGCGACTACAATGGGATAATAAGCGTAGCCCTTACGGCCATGACGCTGCAATCTGATTTTTGTTGCCATAAAACTTGCCGGTTTATTGAATTGAGTTTATTTGTCGCTTGCATATTTTTTGTCTTGGCGACATTATTTCTGCAAGCGACTGCAAAGTTAATGCTTTTTATTTAACTGTGCAACTTTTTTGTGAATTTTTTGCGATTATCACTTCAAAACCTCAAGTTTTACTGTGAAATGACGCATCAATTCAGTCTCCCATACGATTTTTACTCCATGTTTGATCTCTTTGCGACGGTCATATACGTTCTTCAGCGCGGCTGCTATGACATTCATGTGATTGTCAGTATATGTCCTTCTGCAGATACACAGGCGCAAAAAGTCATTGCCGTCAAACCTGTTTTCTCTGGTCACTGGGTCGCGGTCTGCCAAGAGATAGCCGATCTCGCATCCTCTTACTCCCGCTTCAAGATATAGCTCTATGCCTAAGCGAACTCCGGGGAATTCTTCTTTTGGAACCTGATCAAGCACTTTGTCGGCATCAATGAAGATTGCGTGGCCACCCACAGGTCGCTGATAGGGGATGCCATATTCGTCAAGCTTGGAGGCAAGGTATTCCACTTGTTTGATGCGGGTCTGAAGCATGTCAAACTCTGTATTCTCGTCAAGTCCAACTGCCAAGGCTGCCATATCGCGTCCGTTCATGCCGCCGTAGGTCAAGAATCCTTCGAATGGAATCAAGAATCGCTTAGCTCCTTCGTAGATGTCTTCCCACTTTGTGGCGATGAAGCCTCCCATATTCACAAGTCCATCCTTCTTTGACGACATTGTCATTCCATCTGCGTATGAGAACATCTCCCGGCAGATTTCCTTAATTGTCTTATCCTTAAATTCGGGCTCTCTTACCTTAATAAAATAAGCATTCTCTGCAAAGCGAGCGCTGTCGAAGAAGACGAGCTTGCCATATTTGTCTGCCAATGCGCGTACTCCTCTCAGATTTTCCATAGATACAGGCTGACCGCCTGCTGTGTTGTTGGTAATCGTTACGATTATGAATGGCACCTTGTCGCCATGCTCCTGAAGCACTTTCTCAAGCTTATTCAGATCCACATTTCCCTTGAATGGCACTTCAAGCTGAGTGTTCTTAGCCTCATCTACTGTGCAATCCACTGCAAATGCCTTTCTTGACTCGATGTGGCCTTTAGTGGTGTCGAAGTGTGAGTTGCCCGGCACATAATCGCCTTCTTTTACAAGATGAGAGAACAGCACATTCTCAGCCGCGCGACCCTGATGAGTGGGAAGTACATAGTCAAATCCGGTGATTCGTTTAATTGTATCCTTGAGTTCATAGAAGCTTCGTGCTCCGGCGTATGATTCGTCGCCGGTCATCATTGCTGCCCATTGGCGGTCGCTCATGGCGCCTGTGCCTGAGTCGGTCAAGCAATCGATGTAGACATAATCGCTTTTAAGCATGAATACGTTGTTGTCTGCTTCCTTGAGCCATTTCTCTCGCTCTTCGCGTGTGCTCTTTTTGATGGGCTCAACCATCTTAATTTTCCATGATTCAGCAAAGGGTAGTTCCATATATATTTGAATTGTTGTTTTTGATGATCTGTTTTTGTGACCACAAATTTATATTATCTTTTTGAGATATGCAAATTTTATACCGAAAATATTCTCGCATAAAGATAAAAAAGCCTTCCAGAATTCTGGAAGGCTTTCGAGGTTCCAAGCGGATTCGAACCGCTGTGAACGGTTTTGCAGACCGGTACCTAACCACTCGGACATGGAACCATTTGCTCAAATCGGAAACTTCGTTCCCTTTTTGCGATGCAAAGTTAATGCTTTTTTTTGATTCGTGCAAATTTTTTTTCAAAAAAAATCACTTCTTATACGAAAACATCAACTTATTCCTAATATCCACAATATTTAATATGCTCTAAATCCAATATAGAAAGCCTCAATATGGGCTTATTGAAGCTATATCTTCTTGCCATATCGTGCATAAATCTCAACCCCCAATTTCTTTGCTTTCTCAATGTCTTCTGCTCGGGAGGGATCAACTCCATATTTGCTGAGTTTCGGAATCACGACAGGAGTACCCGGTCGTATTCTGTCCGGATGACCAAGAAATGATTTGTTTTCCTGGTAGATATATGGCCACAGATTGTAATTTCCATAATGGGCCTTAGCCATTGTGGTGAGATACCTGGTAGTGCTGATGGTATCATATACTATGGCGTCGGAAGGTGCTGTGGGCACCTCTTCTTGTCCTTCGGCATCTATGCCATTTCCAGTTTCCTCAGCGCTGTCGGTTATATCGGTAGTATCTGTATCTACAGGATATACTGAACTCTCATCCTTTCCATCTATATAGCCCGGATCTTGATCAGCTGATGCTGTTATATCCGGTTTTGTAAACTTTTTGTTGAAATCATTGGTTTCGTAGACATACCAGATGATAATTATAGCAAAAAGTGCTACCATTGCAGCTCCAAGACCTATTAGGAGAGTCCTGACCCAAGTCCTTTTAGTTCTGATTTCTCCTTCTTCGATTTCCTCTGCTTCGTCAGCCTCTTCTTCTGCCGATACATCAGATGCCTCTTCGGTTTCAACGACGCTCGTGGCTGACTCAGTCACCTCGTCGGGTCTTTCGATGACAGCCGTTGATTCCTCAGCTTCTTCGTCGGTTCCTTCGATGACAGCCGTTGATTCTTCAGCTTCTTCGTCGGTTCCTTCGATGACTACCATTGATTCTTCAGCTTCTTCGTCGGTTCCTAAGAAGTCTAAAGTTGTAGCATCAGATGCATCTGCTTCTTCAGATGCATCTTCGATTTCAAGGTTGCCATTTGCATCTTCGTTGCCTTCGTCTTCTTGAATGAATTCAGTGAGTGCTGTTGAAGGGTATGCTTCTGTCGTAGCGTCCTCGCTGCTCTCTTCTTCTTTTGCTTGCAATATCTCTTCTTTGGAGAATAGTTGCTCGATATCGGCATCGTCGCTTATTTCTATTGCAGTGAATGCTTCAAATGGCGCATTCACTGCTTCCGCAAGTTCCTTCGCCGGTATGAATACAACTTTCGTATGACCGGCTATTTCCATCGGTTCGCCGGTAGTGACATCAACGCTCTTCCTTGCTTCTACTCGTGTCAGTCGGAACGTACCGAATCCTTTGACTTTTACTGTATCTTGATTTTCAAGGGTTTCGCTGATAAGTGAGAAGAATTCCCTCAAAAAGTCTTCTGAGAATCTTTTCGACCTTCCGGAATGGTCTGCAAGCAAGGTTGCGAGTTTGGGAAAAGTGATTTTGTTATTCATGGTTGCGGACTTTCTGTTTTAACAATGTCGAAGGTTTGAATGTCAATGTGATCTTTGGAGGAATAAGCATCCTTTTCCCATTAGAAGGATGCTTGGCTATCCTCTCTATACGTTTGTGAGGTTCAAAACTGCCGAACCCCGGAAACGTGACTGTGTCTCCTTCAAGGGCTGCTTCTGTCAGCACATGGCATAATGCCCCGATCATATCCGAGGTTTCATCTTTACCGGCATTGATTTTTTTGCTCAATATTTCTATAAATGTCTTATGGTCCATCTATTGTAGTCTTTTTCTGGTTGTATTTATAGTTGAATCTTTTTGGAAAGTTGTGAGAGTTAAATTATTACTTTCTTTGTAGAAGATATTCCTTTTATGATGTAGATTCCTTTGGGAAGTTCTTTCATGATATTTTCTAATGCCTCTGCTGATGTGAAGGTCGAGATTAATTTCCCATTTATATTAACTACGAATCCTTTTTCTCCGATACTGCCGAAAGAATCATCGTCTTTAATACTACCAGCCGACAAATCGCTCTCGGGAATGTCAGGCACAGCAAGATAGCGGGTGCCTGAGAGCCCTTTCAAAGTAGCAGTAAATGTCTCTGTGGCATCATTATTGCTGATAATGACTTTATTCACTGGTTTTTCAGTCACGTCTATTCCAAATGTCATCCTGCTTTTCTTTAATTCTTCTGTATCCGTGAAGATTGTTATGATTCCTTCTTGTTCATTATATGAATAAGTAAATTGGCAGTTAAGACGCGATAGCCAAAAGTGTCCATATTCTTCAAAATTGTATAGTCCTACTTCTGTCAGGTCTAATCTGTCGATAAGTCTTTGCTGCAATGTCATTTTCCAATCTCGGTTTGGATGAATGAGAAGTATGGCGGAGGCATAGTTGCCACGAAGCTTTGACATGGCGCTTTCCCATTCATCAGGTGCGCGATGAGTGTTCCAGGTGTCGTTATTGAGAGGCTCTCCTTCCTTATTGTTATAGACATCCGACATGTGAAGCGGCATTGTAAGAACCGTGGTTTGCTCACGGCTGATATCATTGCCTATTCTGCCCAAAAAGGGAAACTCCGAAAGCAGGTCCCCGGCTGTATAGCATGATTGAAAAAGATAGCCACCCTCTTCAAGCATGGAGTGGAAGTCTTTGTTCACACATAGATGCCCACTGCGGAATGATTTTACATTATTGCCTAAATCTTTTTCCAGTATCTGCTTAGACATTACTATTTCTGCCCATGTTGATGCCCCTGTACTCTTGCCATCTAAGCATGTGGCTCTTTGTGCATACTCCTCCTGCGTGACGATATCCGTATTGTCTGTCTTGTTAAAGTCAGGGAAATGGCATACGGAGTGACTTCCGACTGTATGTCCATCTTCCAGAAGCCGTAGGGCATTCGGTATAGTCTCGACATTGTAAAAATCCGAAAGATAAGAATGTCCGAAATTCTGTTTGTCGCTGTAATAATGCGTGGTAAGAAAGTAATGCCCGCTTAATCCGATTGATTTTTCATATTCCGACATGAAATGCATCTCATCGTATGCAGTGCGGCTATCGCAGTCGTGTGTCGGTATGAGCAATTGCATATAACCGGCAGGAACCGTGAATTTCCAAATGCCAAGGCCCGTAGTAATGGAATATACAGAGCGTATGAAAAATGCCCATACATCAGCAGATGGCTCAAATCCATTGTTATATTGTCTGGATGCTTCCTTATCCTTGTTAAGCTGATTCATCTGCACCACATCTCGCCATGATATTCCGGCAAGATAGGTTCTGCCTTCTCCATATTTATGTCTTGCTAAGGCAGCCTCCCCGGTCTCATACGTGGCAAGCACATCGCATTCTACAGGAAAAAAGGAGAAGCTTTTTATCTTTCCGATAGATGTGGTGCGTTCATTTTCTTCATCTATGTATTCAAGTTCACGGTCATTGAAAAAATTAGAATTCCAGTTTATGACATATCTTCTGTTGCTTTGCTTAATGGGTAAAGTGGCGTCTATTCCGAATATTTCTGATATGATGTTATGGGAGTCCTCGCTCACAGATCTTATACCGGGAGCAACCAATGTTCCTCCCGCTTTTATCCAGTTAGATAGCAATGTCAATTCATCAGCGCTGAAGGAAGTTTCTGTGATCAGATTCGCCATCAGAATGAGGTCTGATTTTATGGCTTCATTCAAGTTGTCAGTAGCTTGGTAGTTGTAGCCGGCTATGTCACATAGATAAGATGCAGAATATAGCTCCCGCGAATAGTTGCCCGTTTCTTCACTGTCATTGTTTTTTGCTGATATATCAAGTATTGATATTTCAGCTGAAGCGGTAAAGCTTACCAGGATAGCCACAAGAAGAAGCATTCCGGTCATTAGCTTGCGTATGTTTGTTCTCATTGAGAATGATTTTTTTGAAAATTTTATTAGAGAATTTGAGGAAGTGCAAATATAGTATTTTTTTCATGATTTTGCAAATTATCGGTCGATTTATATTGTTTTGCATTATTTTTTGAATAGGAATCTTTTATTTTCGGGTTAAAGTTTCATTTTTTTTGGATTACTTGATTTTATTCATTAATTTTGCAGTTCAAAACGACATAAATTTTTAGATTTTGTTTCAACTATGAAAAAAAGTCCCCTTCAGAGAGTTCGCGCTGAATATCAGCCTAAACTCCCAAAAGCACTTCAAGGTGCTGTCAAACTCGAAGTCGGCGCTCCTACAGAATCGGTAGCCGATCAGGAAGAAATTAAAAAACTTTTCCCTAACACATACGGTCTCCCTATCGTGGAGTTCAAGCAGGATGAAAATCCTGAGCGTGTGGAAGAACCATTCAACGTCGGAATTATCCTTTCCGGTGGTCAGGCTCCAGGCGGACACAATGTTGTCAGCGGTATTTTCGACGCTCTTAAGAAGCTCAACAAAGAAAATCGTCTTTATGGCTTCTTGATGGGTCCTTCCGGTTTCGTAGATCATCAATATATGGAAATCACTGAAGGGTTCCTTAAGGACTACCGTAATACAGGCGGTTTCGATATCATAGGCTCCGGACGTACTAAACTCGAAAGCCCCGAACAGTTTGATGCAGGTCTTAAGATTCTTAAGGAGTTAAATATCAAAGCTCTCGTAATTATCGGCGGTGACGATTCAAACACTAATGCTTGTGTGCTCGCTGAGTATTATAAGGCTAATAATGCAGGGGTTCAGGTGATTGGCGTGCCTAAGACTATTGACGGCGACCTTAAGAACAAGTGGATAGAGACTTCTTTCGGTTTTGATACTGCTTGTAAGGTATATTCTGAGGTGATCGGCAATATCCAGCGAGATTGCAACTCTGCTAAGAAATACTATCACTTCATTAAGTTGATGGGTCGCTCAGCAAGCCACATCGCTCTTGAATGTGCTCTTGAATGCCAGCCTAACTACTGTCTTATCTCTGAGGAAGTGCAGGCTAAGCGAATGACACTCGACAATATCGTCAATCAGCTTTGCTATATGATCGTAGAGCGTGCCAAGATGGGTTGGAACTTCGGTACTGTCCTCGTGCCTGAAGGCTTAATCGAGTTCATTCCCTCTATGAAGCTCCTCATTGCACAGCTCAATGATATTCTTGCTGAGCATGCTGCAGAATTTGATTCTCTTAGAGATGAAGAAAAGCTTGAGGCAATCGCTAAATATCTTCAGCCTGCCGAAGCTGATCTCTTCCTTTCTCTCCCGAAGAGCATCGCTCTCCAGCTCAGCCTTGACCGTGACAGCCACGGTAACGTGCAGGTTTCTCTTATCGACACCGAGGAACTGCTTGCAGATATGGTCGGAAAGCGTCTTGCAGAACTCAAGAAAGATGGTCAGTATCATGGTAAATATGCTACTCAGCACCATTTCTTCGGTTACGAAGGACGTTGCGCAGACCCGACAAACTTTGACGCAGACTACTGCTATGCGCTTGGCTACAATGCCGCTATGCTTATCAACAGCGGTGTGACCGGCTATATGAGCTCTGTTCGCAATCTTACTGACAAACCTGAGAACTGGATCGCAGGTGGTATTCCAATCACAATGATGATGAATATGGAAAAGCGTCATGGCCACATGAAGCCGGTAATTCAAAAGGCTCTCGTTGACCTTAAGGGAAAACCATACATGAAGTTTGCTTCTATGCGTGAGACTCTTATGCTCAACACTCTTTATCAGTATCCTGGTCCGATTCAATACTTTGGTCCGGCTGAGGTGTGCGACCGTCCTTCCATGACTCTGCTTCTTGAGCACGATAAGGAAATCTAATCATGGCAAATACCCAAATCTATTTAAACGATAAGGCCTGGGCCAGATGGACTGCTTTGCTCCTTCTGGCCATGGCTATGTTCTGCAGCTACATCTTCATGGATGTGATGTCCCCTATCAAGAATCTGGTGCAAAGCCAGCTTGGTTGGGACAATACCGCTTTCGGTACGATGCAAGGCTCCGAGACTTTCCTTAATGTCTTTGTCTTCTTCCTTATCTTTGCCGGTATCATCCTCGATAAGATGGGCGTACGCTTCACTGCTCTGCTTTCCGGTGCAGTTATGCTTATCGGTGCCTCTATCAACTGGTATGCTGTGACCGACATGTTTGCCGGAAGTTCACTCGATGTGTGGTTTACTGAACACCTTAATTATATACCCATATTCGACGAGCTCGGCGTCTCTCCTTTCTATGAAGGTATGCCGGCATCTGCTAAGTTCTCTGCTATTGGCTTTATGATCTTTGGTTGCGGTGTCGAAATGGCAGGTATCACGGTAAGCCGTGGCATCGTGAAGTGGTTTAAGGGTCGTGAGATGGCTCTCGCTATGGGGTCAGAAATGGCTCTTGCCCGTCTTGGTGTGGCTACCTGTATGATCTTCTCCCCGCTCTTCGCTTACATGGGTGGCACGCCTAAGGTCAGCAACGCTGTGGCATTTGGTGTGGTGCTTCTGATGATTGCTCTGATCATGTTTATTGTCTATTTCTTTATGGACCAAAAACTTGATTCGCAGACTCATGCAGAAGAGGAGAAAGATGATCCATTCCGCATCAGTGATCTTGGTCAGATCCTTCGCAGTAGTGGCTTTTGGCTTGTATCATTCCTTTGTGTTCTCTATTACTCTGCTATCTTCCCATTCCAGAAATATGCGGTCAATATGCTTCAGTGCAATCTGACATTCACCGAAGTTGATCCAAATAGCTTCTGGGCTTCTGACACTGAGACCGTGGTGCAATATATCGTGATGCTTATTGCAGCCGCAGCCGCTTTCGTCAGCAATTTCTCCTCAAAGAGAAGTATGAAGACCGGGATGCTTGTTTTGGCAGTTGTAGCTCTGCTCTGTTATTGCTGGATGGGATACATGTGTCAGAGTGCAGCATCCATATTTGCTGTGTTCCCACTCTTGGCAGTAGGTATCACTCCAATTCTCGGCAAGTATGTCGACCATAAGGGAAAGGCTGCCTCGATGCTTGTCTTCGGTGCACTGCTTTTGATCATTTGCCATCTTACTTTCGCTTTCATCCTTCCATTGTTTAAGGGCAATGACCTTGGAGGCGTAGTTGTGGCTTATATCACAATCCTTGTGCTTGGAGCATCATTCTCGCTCGTTCCTGCATCTCTTTGGCCTTCTGTTCCTAAGCTCGTAGATGCCAAGATCATTGGTTCTGCCTACGCTCTTATCTTCTGGATTCAGAATATTGGTCTCTGGCTCTTCCCGCTTCTTATTGGTAAGGTTCTTGACAACACCAATCCGGAAATTGCAGAAGGTCTTGCAAATGGTACGATGACTGAAGCAGAAGCTGCCGTAAGCTATAACTATACTTGGCCTCTCGTCATGCTTGCATGCCTTGGAGTCGCAGCGTTGTTGATTGGCATTTGGCTTAAGATTATCGACAAGAAGCAGCATCTCGGTCTCGAGCTCCCCAATATCAAGGCTGATAATGCAGAAGTGGAGGCTTCCGAAGTCCTTGCCGCTGAAGAATAATCAATTATTTTTACATAAACGACATTGAAGGGACGCACGAGACGTGCGTCCTTTCCTTTTATGATTTAAAAATCATACTGTCTCTTACACTATGATCCATTTTCAAGCGTTATATAAATATGGGAAAATTAAAGAAAATATTAATGTCAGTGGCTATCTTCGGTCTGATGTCCGGAGGTTGTCAGCTCCTGCAAGCCGAGACCGTAGGCCAAAAAGAGGCTAAGGCTATGGCTCAGAAATTCTTTAATGAATCCAAAAACTATGTAACGCCTCCGGTGACATACGTCTATAATGGCAAAGATCTTACAACTCAACGACTATTCACCCCTTTCTACGTTTTCAATTCCCCATCTGGCGGCTTTGTTGTAGTCTCAGCTGAAAACAAAGCTTTCCCTATTTTGGCATATTCTCTAAAAGAAACTTTTAATAAGGATAAGATGACGCCAATGGTGCGTTCCATTCTTACCGACTTCTCAAGAGATATCGAGATGATTCGCTATGATAGCCGAATCCCTTCTGATGCCATCGAACAGTGGGCCACATATCCTGAAGTAGTCTTTGATATGCTGAAAAATCCGGAGAACATAGACTACTATGCCGTGTCTTTCGACGACAATGAATCTTTCTGGATGGTAAGGCGTGAGGCAACTGAGTTTGATTTTGAGACGTTTGAACCGGTGGAGCAAGCATTTGCTCCGGCGGAAGTTTTTGCAGTGTCCCTTCCGGAAACGCCGGTGGTCACATCCAACAAAGGAGGGCATTTTGCTTTGTCTTTGCCTAAGGATATCGAAAGGGTAGTGGTCTATGATGTCACTGGCATGATGGTTGAGAATAAAAAATTCAAAAATACAAATGTAGCGCATGTTGACCTGGCAGCTCATCCCAATGGCTTCTATATTGCATTGGTGATAGATGTGGATGGAATAGGCCATGCCGTAAAACTCTATAGATGATGTCTACGACTAAAAAGATCCTTCTTGCCCTATTGGCACTCATTGTCACAATAGTATATATAGTATTGACTTTCCGCATCAGAAAGGAATTGGGATGGTGGGCATTCATCGACTGTTTTGCGTTGTTCATGACAGTTTTCACATGGCTCATGTCGATACTTATAGGCAAGATGATACCTCACTCCGGAATGCTACTGGCGAAAATCGCCTTAATCTTCGGAATCCTCTTCATCATCTCCCTAATCGGAGAATACATCGCCTACACAGCAATTTTCTAATATTTTATATTCAAAAAAAATTCCATCGGAAACCCGATGGAATTTTTTCATATAGATTCAATTATGCATTGACAAAATCAGCAAGGGAGTGCTTCGTTGGTCTTATGCACTGCAGCTGCACTCTTTGCGAAGAGTTCCTTCTCCTCTTCGTTGAGGTCGATTTCGATGATCTTCTTGATGCCACCCTTGCCAAGAACGCAAGGAACGCCGATGCAAAGATCTTTCTCGCCATATTCGCCGTCAAGAAGTGCTGAACATGGGATGATAGCATCCTGATCGTGGATCACTGCCTCTACTACTTCTGCTGTAGCTGCACCAGGAGCATACCATGCGCTTGTGCCGAGAAGTTTAGTGAGAGTAGCGCCACCTACCATTGTGTCAGCAACCACTTTGTCCATTGTCTCTTTGTCGAGAAGTGTCTCACAAGGTATGCCACGAAGTGTCGCATAGCGACGCATAGGAATCATAGTTGTGTCACCGTGACCACCGATTACAAATCCTTCTACTTCATTTGGATTAGCACCAAGCGCTTTGCTCAGATAGTATTTGAAGCGGCTGCTGTCGAGCGCACCACCCATACCGATGATACGGTTTTTGGGAAGACCGGATACCTTGTGGATGAGGTAAGTCATTGTGTCCATAGGGTTGGATACGCATACGATCACTGCGTTGGGGCTGTGCTTAAGAACGCTTTCGGTCACCTGCTTTACGATTCCTGCGTTTACACCGATGAGTTCCTCGCGAGTCATACCGGGCTTACGGGGGATGCCTGAAGTGATGACTACAACGTCAGAGTTTGCAGTAGCCTCATAGTCGTTTGTCACGCCGCTGATTTTAGTGTTCATATCAAGAAGGTTGGCGGTCTGCATCATATCCATAGCCTTGCCTTCGGATACTCCTTCTTTGATGTCGATCATTACGACTTCGTCAGCCACTTCACGGATGGCTATTACATTGGCAGCAGTAGCACCTACGTTACCTGCACCTACAACTGTTACTTTTGACATATCTATTCTATTTTTATAGGGTTATATTTTATTCTCCTATTTGTTTTACTAAATATCTCATCTACGAGATACGCAAAATTAACAAAAATCTCCGACAATTCAAAATTTAAGTTTAAAAAAACACAAATTGTCATCCCCTCAAGTCAAACAACGTAATAAAGCATGCTCCGCATGCGCCCCCAAACGTCATCCCCCAAATGTCAGTGTAGACTTTTTTCAGATATCTACATCCACAATCCCCTCCCTAATGATATTCAAGGAGTCTTCCGTGCAATCAATGACGGTAGTCAACTCCGTCCCTCCATCTTCTCCCATTATGATACCATCTACTTTCCCTTCATACGCCTCCATGATAAGTTCCGGATTTCGTGCATAGTCATCATCCTCAAAATCGATTGTCGTTGTCAAGAGTGGATTCCCCAATTTCTCAGTTATCATCCTCGCAGTATGGTTGTCAGGGATACGTATGCCAACGGTCTTACGTTTTTTAAACTCTTTAGGCAAGTTTGATTGAGCCTTGCAAATAAATGTGATAGGTCCGGGTGTGTTTTCACGCATGAGAGTGAATGTTTTGTCACCAATACGTGCATATTCAGCAGCCATTGAAATATCATTGCATATTATCGAAAGGTGATTCTTCTCCGGATTGATACCCTTCAATTCGCACACGCTCCTCACAGCTTTCTGATTGAGTGCATCACACATGATTCCATACACACTGTCCGTAGGTATTATCCACACTTCTCCATCCTTAAGCCGTTCGGCTATCTGTTGTGCCTGCTTATCCGACGGAGTATCATTCCAAATCTTCACTGATTTCATACTATATCCAAAAATATTCAATAAATTTCCCGAGTCAAACAACGTAATAAAGCATGCTCCGCATGCGCCCCCAAGTGTACTCCCCAAATCATCATCCCCCGAGTCAAACAACGTAATAAAGCATGCTCCGCATGCGCCCCGGTTTGTCAAAAACTTACTTCCATTCTTCTCACATTGCAAATTTACGAAAATTTCAATAATATCCAAAGTCAAAATCCGTTTTTTCTTAAGAATCGTCCCTCCCTCCTCAATTCTAAATTCTAAATTACGAAATTATGAAAATAGGAATACTCGCAGCCATGGATAAAGAGGTAGCACTCCTGCTTCCTTTGATTGAAAATATGTCCGAAGTTGATTTCGATGGTAGAAAAGCTTACACCGGTAAGGTTGGAAATCACGAAGTCTGTGTCATGAAGTGTGGTATCGGTAAAGTCAGTTCAGCTCTGAATGCCTATCGCATGATAGATGCGTTCCACCCTGACTTGATCATAAATTCCGGAGTGGCAGGTGGTGCTGACGCTTCAATGAAAGTGGGCTCCCTCCTTGTTGCCACTGAAGCTGCCTACCATGATGTATGGTGTGGTCCCGGCACTAAATGGGGGCACATGGACGGTATGCCAAAGCGCTTCGTAATGTCTCCTGCTGTTGTAGAGTCTTGTCGCAGCAACGCTTCCAATGATATTCGATTCGGATTGATTTGCTCTGGCGACCGCTTTATAAGCCGCGTTGAAGAAGTCGAATTCATAAAGGAAAACTATCCGGATGCTCTTGCATGCGATATGGAATCCGCCTCCATTGCTCAGGCTTGTTATGATTGCGGAGTTCCATTTGCAGTGGTCAGGGTAGTAAGCGACACTCCCGGACAAGCTGACAACATATCTCAATATAAGAATTTCTGGAACGAAGCTCCTGAAAAGACTTTCAAGAGCATCAAGTCAATTATAGAAAACCTTTGAATTATTTATTTTTATTTCAATAGCATTTATCAGGTCGAAGACCTGATTTTATGCTAAACCCCAGACTTCAGTCTGGGGTACATAAAAAATTAGCGCAGTAGCCTCGGAGAGGCGCTTTATGGTAATAGTAATATTTCAAAATGTCTTCCGTAAAACTAAATAAGTTAAAGCCATTTATGCTACCCATCGCAATGTTGGGTGGCATTCTGTTTTATCCTTGGATGGGATATGTGCAGTTCCTTTCTCCATATCTCATCTTCGCAATGCTCTTTATAACCTATTGCAAACTCGATTTCCGCCACATTGCACTTGGTCGGTTTCAATGGGTCCTTCTTGGCATTCAGATGTTGATTGCCGCGATAGCTTATCTTTCGCTTGCATGGATCAATCATACAGTGGCAGAAGGAGTCTTCATTTGTGTTTTCATTCCTACAGCTACAGCAGCCCCTGTCATTTGCGCTATGCTCGGAGGAAGCCTGCCGAAACTCGCCACGTACTCGTTGCTATGTAATGTGTTTGTCGCGATTGTCGGCCCATTTGTCCTTGCACTGGTAGGAGATACCCAATATACATTCTGGGAATCATTCATTATGATTCTAAAGATGGTAATGCCCCTTCTTTTGGGTCCGCTGCTTGCCTCATTTTTACTTCGCCATACCCTCCCGCGTTTTCACGAAGCGGTCAAAGCGCATCAGTCAATATCCTTCTATCTTTGGGCTATCTCCTTATTTATAATAGTAGGAGGATGTGTCAGCTTCATTATCACACACTATCAACCGGAATCTTTATGGACCATGATTTGGCTTGCTGTCGGCTCGCTCGTAGTCTGTCTCCTTCAGTTTAAGATAGGAAGGATGGTTGGCAGAAGATTTGGCGATCCCGTATCAGGTGGCCAAGGCTTGGGCCAAAAAAATACCGTCCTTGCAGTCTGGATAGCCCTTGCCTATATGAATCCCGTCGCCTCCATAGCCCCCGCCTCCTACATAGCCTGGCAAAACATCATCAACTCCTGGCAAATAATGCGTCACAAATCTATATCTGACTCTAATACTTGATTTTAATATCGTAAATCCACAAATTCGTATATAATTTTGACGATTATGATTTTTTTGCAATTTTTACATCTATGAATCGACACTTCAGATATCATTGCCAAACAGCTACTTCTCCATCTCTTTAAAGTAAAGATAAACGTTTAAAATACTCCTAAGAAGTTTATCCGACACATTTTTTTACCTGAATATTTGTTTGGTAAGAATAAAAGTATTAACTTTGTAACCATAGAACCTACCGCGCCTCTCAACGATGCGAAACTGGTAGGTCATTTTTTTATAGCACTGCACATGAAGAGTCAATATGATAAGAAGCCGATTCCTGTTGGCGAGCAAATAAATCTACTTGAAAACAAGGGGATGGAGTTTTATGACCGTGAATTTGCATCGCATATACTCTCAATTATCGGTTATTACCGTTTTAGCGGATATGCCTATCCATTCAGAAATGAAATTGATCGTTCCGGATTTGTAGATGATACCTCTTTCGAGAAGGTCTATTCAATATATGAGTTTGATCGGTCTCTAAAGTCCCTGCTCTTCTCATATCTTGGACGCATAGAGATTGCTTTTAGGACTCTTATCATCGACAAGTTCAGTGTGGGAACTGAAACGTCACTTTGGTATGCTGATTCGGGGAATTTCACCAATAAAGTAGAGTGTGAGGAATTTCTTGCTAATCTTCAATATGATATGGAAATTTCAAGAGAGGACTTCATTCAGCATTTTAGGGATACATATCATGATGAGTTCCCACCTGCATGGATTGCGATGCAAATAGTATCGTTTGGGGCGCTTATAAAACTTTTTCGGAACTTCAATAACAAAGATTTACAGCTTCAAGTGGCAAGAAAATTCGGATGTGACAGTGTAGATAGGTTCATATCTTGGATGAATACTTTGGTCTATCTGCGGAATATATGTAGTCACCATGCAAGACTATGGAATCGGCCTCTAAAGAAGCGTCCTGAGGCCTATAATTTCGGAATAAGGAATAAGCGTTGGAGTCAACAGGATCTTGCACAGTTGTATTATAGCGTATGTGTTATTGGCTCACTTTTAAAAGGTATATTGCCAGGTAATACATTTAAACAGCACCTTGCCAATCTCTTTAACGATTATCCTTATGTAAATTCTACTAAATCAAAATTCTTAGGTTTCCCGAAAGATTGGCAGACAGAGTTTGCTTGGTAATATATATACAATGATTAAAATATAAGGCTATTCTGACGGTGGCGCTTGATTGATATCATTACTATTTCAATACATCTGCAAGCAATGATTGCTGATTTTTTTCTGTAGAAGGAAACATAACATGGAGAGTGTTTGTTATCTTAGCAAACACTTAAACTATATGTACTATGAACAACACATATACACCGACGACAAAGAAGAGTCGTACTTCCGCAATGATTTGGGGCAATCTTCTCGCATTGTCTGCTGCTATATGCTGGGGTCTTAATGAACCTGCCAACAAGGCCATTATCCCGGATTGGATTTCTGCTTCAGGGGTTGCCCTCGGGCGCATCTTCGGTGCCACTGCATTGATTTGGTTAATCTCCCTATTCGTGAAGAAAGAAAAAATTCAACATGGCGATTGGAAACTATTGTGGGCTTCCGCTCTTATGATGCTTGGTTTTGTCTACGTTTTCTCTCTTGCGTTCAATACTGCTTCTCCTATCGACATAGCAATCATATTGACATTCCAACCTATTCTTGTAGTCATCATAAATGCTATCTTCAAGCATGAGCACGTGTCCGTGCTTGAGATAGTGGGTATGATGATAGCTCTTGGCGGTGCGTTGCTCGTGATTCTCGGTGGCGGAAATTTTGATTCCGGGCGACTGATCGGCGACCTTTTCGCAGTCGTTTGTGCCGTGACATACGCCATCTACTTAGTTATAATCGAAGGTCCCTCAAAACGCTACGGTACAGTAAACCTCATGAAATGGGTCTTTTTGTTCACGGCAATTCTCGCTTCTCCACTCGTCTTCACCATATCGCCGGATATGCCCATTTTCACTCACGGTAAAGCAATGCCTTGGTTGCTTCTTGGATTCATCATACTCTTCCCGACAGTCTATTGTTATCTTGTGACTCCTCCCGCCATCAAGCTTGTAGGTAGCGAAGTGTTGGCATTTTATCAGTATCTGGTCCCTGTGATCACTACGGTTGTTGCAATAGTTGCCAAGATGGACTCTTTTCATTGGTATCAGCCCGTCTCGTTCGTCATCATCGTTGCCGGCGTAATCCTCGTCAACTGCGCCAAAGCAAAGCAGGCCAAAACTTCAGACGTATGTCAAGAATCATAAATAATTAATAATTAAATTTATATATTATGAAAAAATTAATTTCACTTGCAACTCTGCTGTTTTGTATGGCTTTTAACGCCGGGGCTATTACTTACGAGGAGGCTTTTGATTCAATCAAAGCTTTGCCGAGAATGAAAGGAGTGGATAGAGTTTTGATTTCAGGCGATAATATTTTCCAGCTGCTTGGCATCACTGACGGTCAACTTATAGTTTGGGATGGGGAGAAAAATATGGAAACAGCTCCATATTATAATGAAATATATAAAATCATCGGTCAATTGCCTCCCTCTGAAATGATTAAAAGTTATATGACAGGTATTACAGGTTCCATATTGGCTATTTTTGCAAAACCTGTCTCAGAGAATTCAAATAGAATTATTATCCTTGCAGATTCATCCGGTGAAGGTGCCACTGAGGCCATTATCGGTTATATAAATGACGATGATTTGCAAGCATTGCAAAAGTCAATCTTAGTACCAAGATCAGTAGGCGGCACGTCAATATATATGAATGCAATAAACTTCTAAAAAGATGTTTATGCATAATTTTGGCAACGGCACATACATACAGGGATTTAATTTTTTACTACGAATTTTTGGTGACGTCATAATTTTGTTATATATTTGCAAGAAAAAGATAGAATATGGAAGCGGCAATTCAAAAAAAATCAACTATGTTCCGTCTCAGTCCGGATTTAATCGATCGTCTGAAGGAGATGGCTAAAAGAGAACACCGTAGTCTCAACAATTTTGTAGAATGTATACTTCTAAATGTTGCCTACAACGAACCCAATGAAGTGACAAAAGCAGCTATAGCAGAGGCTCGAAGCGGCAAGTTGAGAGGTACTACTCCGGTTGATACTTCTTCAATGGAAGCGATGTTTAAATCCGCTGGATTATGAAGAAATTAGTTCAATCTTCACAGTACAAAAAAGATTTGAAGCGGATTCGTAATAATCCAAAAAAGGCAGCTGCATTAATTGAGATTCTCAAAACACTTGAGAATGAAATACCCATTCCAAAAGAAAATAAGCCACACATGTTGTCTGGGGATTATGAGGGGTGCTTGGAATGTCACATCGAAGGAGATTTTCTTTTGATTTGGATAGATCCTGACACCGATGAGATTGACTTAGTCCGCCTTGGATCCCATGCAGAATTGTTTGGAAAAGGCAAAAAAAGATAATTGAATAAAACTTAATTGATTCAAGTTTTCAAGTTTAAGTCATTGACATTCATTATCTTTTTCTATCGGTTAGCGAGCGAAGCGAGCGAGCTTATCCGCTTTGCTTCCGAGTGTCGACTTGATCGTTAATCGTTTATAGTTAATCGTTAATTTGCCACTTTGCCACTCTGAGATTTTTACGTACTTGCGAAATTTGAGTTATTTTTTTCAAAGTTTTTGCGTTATATAGAAAATCCAACCGTAAAACTCGGAAAAGTAAAACTTGGTCTCCCCGTAGGCCAAATCCTCCACGGCATCATCCGCTCCCAAGCTGAGCAACGCAACCGCAGATAAATCAACGACTGATAGTTTTGTTAAAAGTCGTCTTGTCGCAACAAGACGGCTTTTCTTGTTTTTTAGAGCAGGCATCCTGTAGGCTACAGCCACAGCAACCTGAATCCTTGCCCTGTCTCTTCCTGCGAAATTTGACAATAATCCATATCACCGAAGCTATTAATATCACTCCTACTATTATATACTGCGTAGTCTCGCTCATTATTTATCTGTCTTTGATGTTGATGATTTCGAAGAAGCTTTCTTTTTAGGCTTAGCGGTCTCTACAACCTGAGTGATTCGCCTGTTTGACGGATCTCGAAGCACAGACAGTGTAATCTCATTTATCATACCTTTCTGTTGAGCTATAAATTCTGCAGCACTGTAGTCGCCTCTCTCAATGGCACGTAGTCGTCCTTCCCAGATGCCTGTCAACTTTGCACTCTTAAGAAGTTCCTCCTTGATCAGTCCTATCAGCTCAATGCCGGCATCCGTAGCCCTCAGCGACTTCCCTTGCTTCCTGATGTACGCTCGCTTATAGAGAATCTCGATAATAGCCGCGCGAGTAGAAGGTCTGCCAATTCCGTTTGCTTTCAGAGCTTCCCTCAATTCCTCATCATCTACGGATGCTCCGGCTGTCTCCATTGCCTTAAGCAATGTTCCCTCAGTATAATAACTCGGTGGGGTAGTGGTCTTCTTTCCTAAAAACGGTTTGTGTGGACCCTTTTCACCCTTTACAAACTCCGGCAATGATTTCTCCTGATCTTTTGCATCATCGGATACGTCATCTTTGGCTTGTTTGTCGCCTCCATTGTTCCAATCATACACACTCTTCCATCCAGGCTCTGCAATTCTCTTTCCCGATGCCTTGAACTCAATTTTCCCTGCTTTCCCCTTGATTTGAGTCTGGTCAAATACACAGTCAGGAAAAAAAACGGATATAAAACGGCGTGCTACAAGGTCGTAGACTTGCCACTCTGGTTTCGAAAGCATCTGTGCCGGCATTCCGGTCGGGATAATGGCATGGTGGTCTGTGACTTTTGAATTATCAAAAACCTTCTTGCTCTTTAAAAGCTTTTTCCCTCTAATTGGTTTTAGTACCTCCTGATAATATCCAAGACCGTTAAGAATTGATCCGCATTTCGGATAGACATCATCCGTCAGATATGTGGTATCGACACGGGGATAAGTTGTTAACTTTTTCTCATAAAGAGCCTGTATGGTCTTTAAAGTCTCGTCCGCACTAAGACCATATTTCTTGTTGGCTTCCACCTGAAGGCTGGTAAGGTCAAAGAGTCGTGGAGGAGCTTCCTTCACCTTCTTTTTTGTGACTTCCGTCACCTCAAACTCGCTTTCAGCAGCCTCTTTCAGTTTCCCTTGTCCCTCTTCCTCCGTTTTGAACGCCTTGACATTAGATGTAAAAGTCACATCCCTATATAGGGTACGCAACTCGTATGTAGTCGTAGGCACAAAGTTCTCTATCTCCTTCTGCCTGTTGACTACAAGTGCTAAGGTAGGAGTCTGCACTCTTCCCACCGACAGCACATTATTATTTTGTCCATATCCATCCTGCCTTTGAGCATATTTGAGTGTGTAGAGTCGGGTGGCGTTGATTCCTAATATCCAGTCACCAATAGCACGGCATAGCCCCGCTATATAAAGGCTCTCCAATTCTTTCTGAGGTTTTAGGTGTTGAAATCCCTCCCTTATGGATTCATCCGTAAGAGATGAGATCCAGAGTCGTTCTACAGGTTTGTCGCATCCCGCTTTCTGCATCACCCATCTTTGAATCAGCTCCCCCTCTTGCCCGGCATCGCCGCAGTTGATCACCTTATCACATCTCTTGATCAGGCGCTCGATCACTTCAAACTGATGTTGGATTCCCTTGTCATCTTTCAGCTTAATACCAAATCGCTCCGGTATCATCGGAAGTGCTGAAAGCGACCATCGTCTCCAGTCAGGGGTATAATCTGCCGGATCTTTGAGCTCACATAGATGGCCAAAGGTCCAAGTGACGCAATAGTCATTCCCTTCGAAATATCCATCACGCCTTACTTCCGCGCCAAGAATTTTGGCTATATCAGCACCAACACTTGGTTTCTCAGTGATACAAAGAATCATTGTTCCAATTTCTTAGCTTCATCCCATATCTCATCCATATCCGCAAGTGTCATATCTTTGAGATTCTTTCCCATTTCCTTAGCCTTGGCTTCAAGATAATTGAATCTTCCGATAAATTTTCTGTTGGTAAGTTCCAAAGCATTTTCAGGAACAACTCCATAGAGCCTTGCCGCATTTACTACTGAGAAGAAAAGGTCGCCGAATTCTTTCTCTACCCCTTCCTTATTCCCCGACTTCATTTCGGTCTCTACTTCAGCCATTTCTTCCTTGACCTTATCCCACACTTGATCAGCTGAATCCCAGTCAAAACCCACATGTGCCGCTTTTTCTTGAATACGATAAGCTTTTATGAGAGCAGGAAGCGATCCCGGCACTCCCGATAAGACTGTCTTATTCCCATCCTTCTCCTTAAGCTTTATCTGCTCCCAATTGTCAGCCACTGCATCCGGAGTGTCTGCTTTGACATTTCCGTAGATATGCGGATGCCTGAAAATGAGTTTGTCGGTCAGGGCTGTGCATACGTCAGCTATGTCAAACTGCCCTTTCTCGTCTGCAATCTTGCTATAGAATGCCACATGAAGGAGTACGTCTCCAAGCTCTTTTTTGATATTGGCGACATCCTCTCCAATAAGCGCATCACATAGCTCATATACCTCTTCTATTGTGTTTGGACGAAGAGATTCGTTAGTCTGTTTCCGATCCCATGGACATTGCTCCCTAAGTGTGTCAAGCACGTCAAGCAATTTCCCGAATGCCTCCATCTTTTCTTCTCTACTATGCATATTTTTTATTCGTAACTATTAATT
>JAIDTL010000112.1 GCA_029060725.1 Muribaculaceae bacterium
GTGCCGTGAAGCAGATCCGGATGAAACAGCAGGGCCCATCCGGAGATATTGACTTTCTCCCCATTGTCTTCAGTACCCCCCAACTGACCGGGAGCCACGGCAAGAAGTGTCCCCTCCTTATAGTCATATAATCCACAGCCGTATGTAAGGTCAACCAAATCATCGCCCCGGAGGAAGATACCGTAGACACTGTAGTCGTTAAGAGTGGTAGGAATCGGGGAAATACGGTCATACTCTATCACGCTGACAAGAGGATGACGGTCTTTAACTCCCAAATAGGAGGAATAATCGGATGGCTTGCTGACTTTGAGGATATTCATAGAAACGATGTTTGAGATACAAAGTTAGTAAAAAACGTTGAATATTCAACGTTTTTTCGTTGTACGTTGTACGTTTTACGTTGTCAGAGTATATCGAAATCCCCCTCCACTTAAGGAATATGGTATCTATTGGAATGATATGGGTAATTTCTTTTCTCTGAGAGAAGCTAATTTTGCATCATGAAAACAAGACAAGCCGAAATGGAAAAGGAAATCATCAGTCAGCTTTGCAATGATGAGTTGATAAGGTTTATCGCAAATCGACATAAGATTGAACCGGAGACTCTGATAACTGGATTCCTGACAGGAGACTGCCATGTATCTTCAATCCTTCTTGAGAATGAAAGGGAAATCCTTCGAGGACTGATGAACGAAAACACGAGACACTATGAAAAGATTTAAGATTCAGCTATTAACGATGCTACTGGGTATCCTCTCGCTTTCAGCATGTGCGTCATGTACCACTGAAAATCATGAGCAGTTGACAGAGGGTGTGAAAGAGGAGATTCCAAATGAAGAGCAACCAAAAGAAGAAATAGAAAACAAAGATAAAGATATGGACTATTCAAGATTTCCTTTGTCGGATGGTCAGAACGGACAGGCTCCGACCATCCGCCTGAACAGCGGTTACAATATGCCGATAATCGGGCTTGGTACCTACAGCCTTACGGGAGACGTGTGCGTGAACTCGGTGAAATCTGCAATTAAGGCAGGCTTCCGGAAAATAGACACTGCCCACATGTACGGAAATGAAGTGGAAGTGGGACGTGGTGTACGTGAGTCAGGGGTGGCGCGTGAGGAAATCTTTGTGGCGACAAAAATATATCCCACTCAGTATGATAATCCAGAAGCGGCAATAGAGGAGTGCCTGCGTAAACTTGATTTAGGCTACGTCGACCTTATGCTTCTTCATCATCCAGGTACAAACGACGTGAAAGCCTACAAGGCGATGGAGAAATACGTCAGGGAAGGGAAGATCCGTTCAATTGGAGTATCATGCTACTATATCAAGGAGATTGACGATTTCATAAAGAAGGTTGATATCAAACCTGTGCTTGTACAGAATGAGATTCATCCGTATTATCAGGATTTAGAAGTTGTGCCGCATATACAGTCGCTCGGCATTGCAGTGGAGGCCTGGTATCCTCTTGGAGGACGCGGACATCAGAAAGAGCTGCTGAGTGATCCTGTCTTGACGGATATCGCAAGAAAACATGGCAAATCCGTGGCTCAGATCATTCTACGCTGGGATCTTCAGCGTGGCGTTGTGGTGATTCCCGGGTCAAGCAATCCAGACCATATGAAAGAGAACATCTCCATATTCGACTTTGAATTGTCTGCAGAAGACATGGAAAGAATCAAGGCTTTGAACCGAAACGAAAAACATGACTGGTATTAATAAGTATGAAAAAGGTAAAGATAACTGTGTTGCGTCGATCCTTCAATGAGAATCTCGTTAAGGAATATGGAGTGGAAGGATTGACTCCATGTGGAGCCCTTAAGGATGGTCGCAAGTCTCACACAGTATAGCACAAAGGTGCTTGAGGTGAATTTCAGCTTATTCGTATTGCATTGCGGTATGCGGAAGGGGAAAGTCCCTTCAGTTTCTTGAAAAATGTACCGAAAAAGGATTGGTTTGGAAATCCTAAGGTTTCGCTAATTTCCTGGATGGAACGTGAGCGGTCGCGCAAAAGCACCTCTGCCTCAAGCATGATACGGATATTTATCCA
>JAIDTL010000113.1 GCA_029060725.1 Muribaculaceae bacterium
CCTTTTGCTGCTCAACCGGGAAATTATAATGCACTACATTTTCACCTACAATACCATACTCTTCGACAATTACCTTAATAGCATCATCCTTGGAATTGTTTGCTAAGAATACAAACACGACATCAAATGGTGCGAGCACATCTCGTTCTTTAGCAAAATCCTTCATTGCCTCCCGGCACGGACCACACCAAGTGCCCCATACATCTATCAACACAGGTTTACCTTTATAAGACTCTATGATTTTTCTGAACAGAACCTCCCCGTCCGAAAGGTCTTTCATTTCCTTGCCGCTATTTATATCGATATCAAATTTATTGCCAGAGGTAACCAATGCCTTATATCTGTCATTATTTTGTCTGACAAAATCCTTGAATGCCTGACCGGAAAACACAGAATCAATTTTTGCCTCCATCTCAACAGACAATGGTGTCATTTCAGTCTTTATGACCTCATCATAGAATTTAGACATAAATATATCTGAAATCTCTGCTGTCGCGTCAAGACTCTTTAAGATTGATTCATATTCCTTCATCCGGCTTAGATGCCAGTAATCATGACCTTTCTCATCCAAAAACTCCCGAACTTTTATGGATATCCTTTTGAAAGCATTCTTGACACTATCCTCCGGGATACTCTCAGCATCATCGTTATCACCGCGGATAATTCTTATATCATTGCCCAATATGTTGGCAAGATCAGTAGGAATTGTAAGAAATGCCGTTTTGCCGTTTTCCATCTTAAAAGGTAGACTATAGGATTTAGTGTGTACATCCTCTATAAAACTATTAATAAATGAAGTGCTGCATTCTGAATATGCATTGATATTTTCAGGAAGCTTACTCCAATAATTATCACTAATATAGGTCTCTACCTCAGGAGGAAAAGTTGAAGCTGGATATTTTGAACGACTCTGTTCGAGCGCAAACGCCATCTCCAGCATTGCATTCTTATGCAAATAATCAATAGACAAATCAGATAGCATATGATAATTACGAGCCAGATCATCAATAGCGATATCGATCTCTTTCTGCCACTTGTCAACCGTTCCAATATAATCATCATTCGGTTCCTCCATTCGGGGAGCAAGAAAGGGAAAGCTAAAGGCAACGATCTCATTCTGTACACGCACATCATCTCCCATAATCAGACGCTGCTGGCCTGCATAATCTTCAAGTACGAAATATTCTTTTCCCTGCTCTACAGGAAAAGAGAGGTTATTACTCTTTGTATCAAGTATGATGTGTGTGGTATTAGGTATCGGGAAAGTGAATGTGAAACGTCCGAGGGAATCCATTTCAGTAGAAATCTTTTCCTGTCGTCCAGTAAAGATATTGTTGTAATATATGTTGATATCTTTACCTCTATGCTTTGCGACAATTTCCGGCAGACCTCTTACCAATCCGGATATAGTCACTGTCTCATTTTTTTGATACTTACTGTCGTCAAACGCTCTCTTATATTCTTTATTTGGATAAGTAGGGAGGGTATTTCCAATGATTCTGGTAAGTGAAACAGGTGACTGCTCTCCTATATTGAAATTCCGCTTACCGTTTTTCTCCTTTCCTACCTCAATGGTCAGTTTGTCTTTACCATCAGTGACTACATACTTTCCCGCTTGATGATCACGACTGATATAGCTCCAGAGCCTACTGTCATATACCACCCCCTCCGGAAAAAATCCTATTTTCCAATCTCCTGTCTTTTCATTACGCCAGCAGCTTTCATCAAGATTCGTTGTATGGGGAGTGATACCTATAATCCTTGTATTTGTAGGCTTGTCACCAGTCAAAAGGTCGAAACTTTTACACCCCTTAGGCAGAGGCTCAAAATGCAGCACAAGACTGTCTCCGCTATATATTGAAGGATTAAAGGGAACATCAAGTTCATGACCTTCAACACTCCTTAATGCATATTCCTTTTCATCAGTACGTATAACAGTTGATGAAGGGATATTATACGTCATATTCGGACGAAGAGTCCTCATGTGCAGCCTGACAATTGTCTCATCGGGTTTGAATTCTACCTGACTTACATTCACTCTGAGTCCAGGGAAATATGTTTCAATATTCTGAGATGCATCCGGATTAAGCCAGACTTCATCATTTTTCTTCGCATTTACCAATATGGCAGATATAAGCATAAA
>JAIDTL010000114.1 GCA_029060725.1 Muribaculaceae bacterium
GGCTATATCGCAGGAGCAAACGGTCTTCCTTGGTGGGCTTCCCGAATAGGTTTTGACGGTTATCAATCTATCGTAAAGGGTTCACCCGCCGTAGAAGGAGCCTCAAGCCGTGAGGCTCAGTATCTTGGTTGGTCTCTTGGATATTGGGGTACCCCAACCGCGAAACAGATTTATAACCTGATAAGGTCTCTTGAGAGGGTAAAAGGATACGTTGTCAAGCAGATATTGAAATCCTGGATAGGAATTAAATAGGAGTAGCGCCTTATCATGATTTCATAATTTTATATCATCAAATTTCAATCCAAAATACTTGTACGAATTAAAATTTATGAAAAAGACAAAAGCAATAATCATCCTATCCTTGATTATGCCTTTCTTATGTTCATGCTGGGAAGATAAGAGCTTCCATGTTGAAGAAGCCGACATTTCTATAGACATTGAAAGGATAGAAATAGGGAAGTACAGGGTATACATATACCAAGAAGAGGAAGACAGAGGAAAAGATTACATTGACATTGATTATGACATGTCTGATATGCCTACAATACAGTTAAGCATTCCAAAAAATGAAAATAACAAGATATTTGTTATTGACACACGTCATGATGTGAAACATATTAATTCATATGAATTCAATTTTGTTCATATATGTCCTGAATGGGTGAAAAATGGAGAACATCTTTCCTTAACAAAAATGGACCAACTTGACAAAACTTTCGCTCAGATTGATTCTGTAAGAGATTCCATACCGTCAATTACAATTCAACTTAATTCAAGACTCAATGATCTATACGTATGGAAAAATGGTAAATATGAATACAGAAAAATGGTAAAACCATTGAATATAGGGAAGTAATCAATGTCGTACACAATGAATGAACAAGATAGTTTCACAATGAAAACAACAAATTATAGTTAAAATGTACATAATTTTGAACTTGATTCTCTTTCCGGGAGGTTATGCCACAATAGACGGGACATCGGTCATGTTCCATTACTACACGCAGGACTATCTCGGAAAAAACCGTGCCGTGATCAACGGCTCGACCGGAGTAATCGAGTAGACCGTAGCATACTATCCCTTGGAGGAGTAATAGCCGACCTCGGCACCAACCAGACGTCTGGTCAACCCTACAAGTTCGGAGGTAAGGAGCTGATTACCGCCAACGGTCTCCCTGAGATCGCACCTCCCCTGCGTCCTATGCGTGACTAAGCCATTGCATACGAAAATAACTCTATCAGCAATATTTCAAATTTCTAAATTCAAAATTAATTTTTGGGTTCTTCTTTAAATTAGTTGAAAATTTATGATTTCTGTGCTCATTTCTGCAACATCTGTGCTGAGAAGATCCGAGCCAATATAATACCAAAGTATAAATCCAAGTCTCTCTTCCCATATTGTCATACCTAAAGGATAGCTTTCGAGAATAATTAATTCTGTGAAAATCTGCCAGTTCTTGCGCTTTGATAAGTTCTGAGCCTAACATTTAAGTTCAAGTTGGCAAAAAATATTTACTGCGCTCCCACCACCCCCTGCGCCCTCTGCGTGTTCTCCATCCTAAAGTCTTTTCAACTAAATTGTAGAAGTACCAATTTTTGCGCGATAAGGGGCGACACCTAAAATCATACACTAACTTTGCCATCGGAAACGAAACCCAGCCGGTTGCTGATGCTCGCGGCAATAATGTCTATGGCAAGCAAGTATACGAGATTCCAGGCGAATAAGAGCCCTTATTATATCGTTAATGGCTATTAATTGATAGTTTATCGTTAATAGTTGATAGTTAGACTAAGGGAACCCTCCTAAGTAGCCACCCAAATTATGCATTATGAATTATGAATTATGCATTGAACAAAGAACCCTCGTCCGCTTCATCCCCACAGGCAAGATGACCCAACGCATCAGAATAGACAGACGTGTCTGTCGCAGGTGACCGCTCATCTACCGCTGGACGGAAGTTCCTCATGTGTGAACAGAGGCCCAAACGAGCCCGGCATGTGCTGTCCTGGGA
>JAIDTL010000115.1 GCA_029060725.1 Muribaculaceae bacterium
ATAATAGGAACTCATAGAAGTTCCTATTTGCATATTATTAGTGATAACATAATGTCTCACTAATAATTTCAATATGGACTTACAACCTTTTGAATCGTATCTCCGCCTCGGCAATATGTCGGAGAATACAATCAAGGCATATCTTTATGCCTTGCGGGATTTCTTTTGCCGACACAAAGAACTCTCAAAGAAAAATCTTCTGCTCTATAAGACATATCTTATAGAGTCATTCAAACCAAAGACAGTCAACCTCAGAATACAGGCCGTCAACAAATATCTTGACCATGTAGGGAAAACGAAACTCCGCATCAAATCGGTAAAAGTACAACAGCGTTCCTATTTGGAAAATGTAATCAGTAATGCCGATTACAACTTCTTTAAGAACAAGTTGAAAAAGGAAACAAACATAGAATGGTATTTTGTTGTTCGCTTCCTTGCCGCCACAGGTGCCCGCATAAGCGAACTGGTGCAGATAAAAGTAGAACATATCAAGGTTGGCTACTTTGACATTTACACCAAAGGCGGCAAAATCCGTCGGATCTTTATTCCCAAAGCGCTTCGTATCGAAACAGAGGAATGGTTGAGAACAGATAATCGCACATCAGGCTATCTCTTTCTAAACCGCTTCGGAGAAAGAATCACCACTCGCGGTATATCTCAGCAACTCAAAAACTACGCTGTCAAATATGACCTGAATCCGGCTGTAGTCTATCCACATTCTTTCCGTCACCGCTTCGCGAAAAACTTCCTTGAAAAATTTAACGACATATCCCTCCTTGCAGACTTAATGGGACATGAAAGTATAGAAACAACGCGAATCTATCTACGAAGAAGTAGTCTTGAACAACAGGAAATCGTGGACAAGATTATAACCTGGTAATATGAATCGATATTTCAAGTTAGGGTGGTGTTGACTTATAAAAGACTACTCCAAGGTAACAAAACTATTATTAAAGTGAGTTTCAGAACTGTTAAGTAACTGAATCTCACTTTTTAGATTTAACCTACTCAAGTTTCGGATTTAGGATTTCAATCTCCACTCCTTTGCTTTCTCTCGGAGGAGCGAAGCAAGTCCGAATTATAAACAACTTATTGGAATTTTTTTCATACCGGTTTATTGGAAAAAAATTACAATAAAATGTGGAGGTGGCGGCTTTTTTTTCGTAAATTAGCGATTGGTTCAAAGAAATTATGGATAGAGGACAGATAGTCTTATTTCAGACGCAGGGGGGCGAGACGAAGGTAGAGGTTCGGATCGCCAATGAATCCGTGTGGCTTACAACCGAGCAGATGGTGGTGCTATTTCAGCGTGACCGTTCGACCATCCAACGGCACATAAAAAAAGATATATGAGGAAGGAGAATTGAAGCCTGATTCAACTTGTGCACTTTTTGCACAAGTTCAAACTGAGGGCAAACGTCAGGTGGAACGTAAAAACCCAATCTATAACCTCAACATGATTATCAGTGTAGGTTATCGTGTCAATTCGCATCAGAAGCAGAAAAGATTACGGAAGAAGTAAAGAGCCTTGGGGGCGGTGAAGTTCGGTGCTGGAGAAAAACTTACCGAAGTTTGTTAGATGAGCTCGGAGTTGAAGCATACTGATAAATATGGAAGAATTAATAGATTACTTTATCTTCTATTCTAAAGAGGACGCGCACCAATGTTGAAAAAGATAGGGCTAATTAGAAAGGGAGGGAGCTTTTATTATGATGCTTTTCACCTTCGACAAACCGGCTGCGCAAGTAACAAGCAGAAGCTTTGGGCAGAGACGGCTTCGCGAGGAGTGGGGAAGCTATTCCTTTTCAGCTTCGAGAAACCGGCTGCGCGATGGGGGGATCAGAGGGTGGCGAAGTAGGTCTTTAGGAGGTCCCAGTCGTAGAAGCCGGGGTAGGCTTGGGGGACGTCGCTGATGAGGACGGGCATTTCGTTGAGGCGCGGGAGGACGATGGTGTTGCCAGCTTTGTTGCGGAAGAAGATGAGCTGGAGGTTGGCACCCATGGGTGAGATCTCGAAGTTGCGCCATTTTTCTGCGGCTTCGTCGGGGTCTTCAAGTTCTATGCCTTTACCATCAAGGTCGATGAGAGATACGAGGCGGAGGAGGTCGGTATCGTGACCGAAGCGTAGGTCGACGGCAACTTCGCCGGAGGCGAGCATCTCATCAGCGCGATCGGTGATTTCTGACAGAAGGGGCTTGACACTTTCAGTGCCGGAGTTCATGCTGATGGGGGATTTGGCATTTGCGATATACTGCATGTAGTTGGAGGCTTTCCATAGCCCGGTGAGTTCGTCTGCTTCGAAGATACTCAAGATTTCTGCATTAAGGCTGTCGATGTCCTGCACTGAGATAGCGACGTCGTAAAGACTACGCATAAATAGGGGGATTGAATCTGATTCGGGAATTTTCTTGAATAGCTTTGCCGCTACCTTTGGGCATTTGGATATGGAATCGCGATAGTGACTGAATTCCCACATCCAGGGGGCTCCTTCTCCGGTGTTGAGTTTGGCTTCTTCTGTGTTATGATGAATGAAGTCCATGTCGCCGGGGGTGGCGTGTTTTTTAATCGCCAAGCCGGGATTCAGTTCCTTAAGACGGTCGCAAAAGGCTCCCATGCTCATTATGCAGCGAGGTTCAACTGAGCTTCGCGCCACTACGGCAGCGCCATCGGTGAAAAGTGCGGGGAATCGATGATACATTCTTTCGGCTATGGCCTGATGCTGGCGCTCCCCCATTGGCGTGAGTTCGCCAAGATGACCGTGGGAATTTCCGGCGCAGAGAGTGACCTGTTTCCACAGGGCTTTCCCTTCTGGGGTGATGTTTTCGGCGAGCTGTTGCTGCTGGAAAAAGTCGCCTGTAATCTTATATATCTTTTGGTTTACGGGCCAGCGGGAGCCATGGCGACCATAGTGGCTGATGTAGACGGGGGCATAGCCGTCGGGGACAGTGGGGAGGGTGTCTTTCTGCACGTCGTAGGCATAATAGATCCCTCCGGCTTTCTCAGGACACTCGGCAATCACACTCTCCACCACATTGGCTGCAGATGCCGATATCATAGACATTGCAGCGGAAGCTATCATAAAAAATCTCTTCAAACTCATATTCGATATTTATTTTTTGCAAAGATAATACTTTTTTGACGGAGTATGCGCCTTATTTGAATTTTTTATTGTAATTTTGTTGTCAGTGACGCGTGGCATGTTTTGCGTAGCGCGAAATAGAGTATCGAAAAAATAACCTCACAACCTATAGGTATCATGAAAAAGAGATTTTTTTGCAGCTTGATGGCGGCTTTGGCGCTCGGGACTCCGATGTGGGGAGGGTATGCCTTGAAAAGTAAGACACCAGGTGCCGATGATATGGTCGGGTATCTTTTTGTGTATTTCACCGGCAATGATCCTCGCGATGAGTCGATCAATTATGCACTGAGCCGCGATGGGCTGAATTTCAAGGCGCTCAACGACAATGCTCCGGTGATTGACTCGAAGCTGATAAGCGAGACCGGCGGAGTTCGCGATCCTCATATCCTCCGCAGTGAGGATGGAAAGGAGTTTTACATGGTGGTGACAGACATGACCTGCAATAAGGGTTGGGATTCCAACCGCGGGCTGACCCTCCTGAAATCTACCGACCTTGTAAACTGGACTCCTTCTGTAATCAATATCCAAAAACGATACAAGGGACACGACGACCTGAAACGCGTGTGGGCTCCTCAGACTATCTACGACAAGGATGCCGGCAAGTATATGGTGTATTTCTCTATGCAGCACGGCAACGGACCGGACATCATCTACTATGTCTACACCAACGATGACTTCACCGACTTCATCGGAAAGCCAAAGCCTCTCTTTATACCCAAAAACAAGAAGAGCTGTATCGACGGCGACATCGTATACAAGGATGGGAAGTATCATCTATTCTACAAGACGGAGGGGAACGGCAACGGCATCAAGAAAGCTGTGACCGACAAACTTACTTCCGGCAAGTGGGTGGAATCTGACGACTACAAGCAGCAGACCCACCACGCTGTGGAAGGAGCCGGAACTTTCAAACTGATCGATTCAGACAAATACATTCTGATGTATGACGTCTATAATCATGGCACCTATCAGTTTACTGAATCAACAGATCTTGACAATTTCAAGAATATTGACTCAGACGTGACGATGGATTTCCATCCGCGTCACGGCACTGTGATACCAATTACTGAAGCCGAATACCAACGACTCGAGAAGGCTTTCCCGAGTGCTGACGTAAAGATTTCCAACCCCGTATTGCCGGAATTTCATGCAGACCCTGACATATTGCTGAGCGAGAACACCGGTAAATATTACATCTACTCCACTACCGACGGATTCCCGGGCTGGGGTGGCACCTACTACACTTGCTACAGCTCCGACAACCTGCGCGACTGGAAATATGAGGGTGTGGCACTGGATGCTTCCACAGAGTCGATTCCGTGGGCAGAGGGCAATCTTTGGGCTCCGGCAATCGAAGAGAAGAAGATCGACGGCAAATACAAATATTTCCTATATTTCAGTGCAAAACCCAAAGGGAGCGATGCAAAGCAGATAGGAGTGGCAGTGGCAGACTCACCCACAGGTCCGTTTAAGGCGCTGCCGGAGCCGATGATCACAAAGTCGCCTGTGAATCATGGCCAGCAGATTGACGTGGACGTTTTTACTGATCCTGTATCCGGCAAACCGTATCTCTATTGGGGAAACGGCTATATGGCAGGGGCTGAGCTCAATCCTGACATGACTTCGATAAAGGAAGAGACCATAACCGTGATGACTCCGGAAGGTGGCACACTTCAGGACTACCGCTATCGTGAGGCTCCATACGTATTCTACAAGGATGGGAAGTATTATTTCATGTGGTCGGTAGACGACACCGGGGCTGCCAACTACCATGTGGCATACGGCACTTCAGATTCTCCCCTTGGTCCGATTCAGGTGGCAGAGCGTCCGATTGTACTAATCCAGAATGGCGGCAACGGCATGATTGGAACGGCTCATAACTCTGTGCTCCGCGTGCCGGGCAAGGATGGGGAAGCCGACAGATGGTATATCGTATATCATCGCATAAATCCTGCCTACAAAGCCAAGGAGAATGGACCAGGCTTCCACCGTGAGGTCTGCATCTCGCCGCTGAAGTTCAATCCGGATGGAACGATCATTGAGGTGAGCCCGAAACGTGTTAATTGAAGTTGGACGTTTTGCGTAGACGATGAAGATAAAAATAAAGGACCTCGCTCGAGGTCCTTTATTTTTTCAGGAAGGTGAGGGCGTAGAGGAGGGCGAGGAGGATGACGATGATGGCTGATGCGGGAACGTCGATGAGGACGGAGAGCCAAAGCCCACCGATGCAGCCGATGAGGGAGACTGCGCCGGATATGAGCATCATGTTGCGATAGCTGTGGGTGAGGCGTTCGGCAGCAAGCTGAGGCAGCGAGACGAGCGACATCAGGAGCATCACGCCGATCATCTTTATCGTGAGTACAATGCCTACGGCTACCATCAGCATCATCAGAATGTTGATGAAGCGTACGGGGAGATGGCGTGTGCGAGCAAAGTCTTCGTCGAAACTTACGGCTACGATTGTCTTGCCTAAAAGAAGATAGATGCCGACAGCAAGGGCGGCAAAAATTGCAAATGCCCATAGATCAGACCGGGTTATGTTAAGTACATTGCCGAAGAGGAAGGAGTTGAGTTCGGGTACATAGCCGGGAGTGAGGAATACGAAGAGTATGCCGAGAGCCATGCCTACAGCCCAGACTACGGCTATTGCAGAGTCTTGGCGCACCCGCCACTTTGCCATGGCGTCGACACCGAGACTGCCGGCAATTGCGAAGCCGGCTGCGGTAAGCAGTGGATTCCAGCCCATGAAGTAGCCAAAACCGAGACCACCGAAGCATGTGTGGGTGATTCCTCCGGCGATGAAGACCATCCGGCGGGTGACGATGTAGACGCCGATAACCGCGCATGCTATCGATATAAGCACTACTCCGGCTAAGGCATTGCGGAAGAAGGGGTATTGTAGTAATTCACAATTCATAATTTAGAATTTAGAATAGACTTTGGGTAGATGAATCATGTTTTATCATTATGTATCATGGTAAATCATGGGAAGATATGGGGGCTCATGAGCGTTATCAGGCTTCGGAGAGGAGGAGTTCGAGCTCGGGTAGGAGGGTGTCGGGGAGGTTGATGCGGCGCTTTTCGAGGCTTACGGTCCAACCGGGAGCATCCGACGGCAGGAGGGTCAGAAGGACGTCGCGAAATTCTTCGGTCTCTTCATCGGTGTAGTCTCCGGCGTCGCGCCCTGCAAAGCGGTCGAGTTCCTCGTCGTCGTAGTAGACAAGGGGCTCGTTGATTTGACCAGTCTTCTCGCAGATGGCGTGTAGGCCGCAGCATATTGCGTTGTTCGTTTTGCGTTGTTCGTTTTGCGTTGTCGGTTGATCGTTAGTCGTTGATCGTTGATCGTTGTTATGGTGGTGGAGGGAGGGTCCGTGGCGCCGGGTGCGATAGCGCTCCCAGACCCAGAGCAAGAGTCCGATGGCGACTGTCACTGCTAATATTATTAGGGCTCCGGTCATATTGGCATAATTTAGAATTTAGAATTGAGAATTGAGAATTTATCATTCATAATTCATAATTTATCATTCATCATTTATCATTCATCATTCACCATTATCTTAGCTATTTCTTTCCAGAAATCGGGGAAGGATTTGTTGACTACAGTCGGATCCTCTATCTGCAAGGTAGGGAATGCGAGCTTTGCAGGGGCGAATGCCATTGCCATGCGATGGTCCTGATAGGTGCGGATGAGGGGAGACGGTTCAGGTTCGCAACGTTTGCCGTCCCAAGCCATGGTGTCGTCGCCGGTGGTGAGGACGTATCCGAGGCGTCGAAGCTCGGTGGAGAGGGCTTCCATGCGGTCGGTCTCCTTATGGCGGAGATGCGCCACGCCTTCAATCTTGAATGGGATGTCTGCTACGCAAAATGCTACCGCTATTGCCGGGACTAAGTCAGGGGCGTCGTTGAGGTTTAGCAGCATTGCGTGGTGAGTGGTGCGTGGCGCGTTTTGCGAAAACCGTTGATCGTTGATCGTTGATCGTTGATCGTTGAGAAGGCATCGGTTGGCTTCGGCGAATATGGCGGCTACGCGGCTGTCGCCTTGGAGCGATTCGGAGGGAGACTTGAGAGTCGGCATATCGAAGTCGGGAAGATTGATGCCGAGGGCTTTGGCAATAAGGCGAGTCTCGAAGAAGTATGATGCCCCGCTCCAGTCGCCTTCAATGTCGTAGCGGGCACATTGGGCGTAGCCTGTGGCGCGAACGAGTACACTTGACTCTTCGATTGAGACATCTGCTCCGAAAGCATGCATCACCCCGGCAGTCATCTCTATGTAGGGGCGAGAGACTACGTCGCCGGTAAGCTGGATGATGGTGTCGGATTCCCATGTAGGAGCTGCCAACATGAGTGCTGAGAGGTACTGGCTGCTGACACTGCCGTCGAGCTGCAGGATGCCTCCGGCGAGGGAGTGTCCCTTTATGTGGATTGCATTTTCGGAGGGGATTGGTGAGATCTCGGCTCCCATTTTGCGGAGTGCATCAAGTAGGATACCATGCGGACGTTCCATTAGTCGCGGACTTCCGATAAGGGTTATGTCCAGACCCGGGATGGATGCACAAGCCGCCATACCGAAACGGAGAGTGGTGCCCCCCTCCCCTATATCGACTTTTGCCGGAGTATTTGTGGATAGGGCTTGGCGCACTGCTTCCGTTAGGCGGAGCATGCCGCGAGTGTCTCCGCAATCAGGTAGATTGGTGAATACCGTATCATGTCCGCTAAGAAGCCTGCACACCAACGCGCGTGCAGCGATACTCTTCGAGCCGGGAATAATTATAGTTTTCATTGTTGTCGTCGTTTTCATCGTTATCATCGTTATCGCAGCAATCTCTTACCCTTCATACTTAATACTCTATACTTCATACTTTGCCTCTTCATAAAGCTCAAGGCTTTATGAAGAGGCATGCGTCTCCGTAAGAGAGGAAGCGATAGTCATTGTCAAGAGCCTCTTGATAGATTTGGCGCCAGGTAGGATCGGCGAGATTGTCGCCGTCAAGGAGTGAGCTGACGAGCAGAAGGAGTGTCGACTGTGGCTGATGGAAGTTAGTGACCATCCCGTCGACGATGCGCCAACGGAAACCCGGAGCAATCATTATGGAGGTTGCGGCTGAAAGACGTTCCATGCCCTCCTTTTCCATATATTGCTCAAGAGCCCTAAGTGCATCTACAGTATCAATAGAGATATTTTCATCTGTGTATGCCTCCCATTGCCCTATTTCGTTGATCGCTGATCGTTGATCGTTAATCGTTGATCGTTGATCGTTGATCGTTAACAAGTGGATTCCGAGAAACGGGAGAGATTCGAGAGTGCGGACCGTGGTGGTGCCTACTGCGATGATCTTGCGCCCCGATTCGAGAGCTTGCCGGAGGGTACGTACAAGGTCGAGGGAGATTTCAAAAGTCTCCCGATGCATCGGGTGCTCCCCGATTTCCTCGCTCTTGACGGGTTGGAAAGTTCCGGCTCCGACATGGAGCGTCACTTCGCGGGTTTCGATGCCGCGACTGCGTATTTGGTCGAGGAGCTCGGGAGTGAAGTGGAGCCCGGCGGTAGGGGCTGCCACGCTTCCTTCAATTCGGCTATAGACGGTCTGATAGTCGGTGGAGTCGGAGTCCTCAGATTTTCGGTTAAGATAAGGAGGGATAGGTATGTTGCCGGCGGCTTCCACGATTGAAGCGAAAGTGACGGAAGGATCGTCCCAAGAGAATTCTATGGCGTGGGCATTGCCCGGAAGGGATTCGTGGCGTGTGGCTTTGAGGGTGACACAGGTTCCGTTTATGTCAAGGTTCTTTTCAAGATAGTCGTCTTTCCACTTCTTTAGGTTGCCTACGAGGCATTGCCAGGAGCAGCGGCCTCGGGTCTGGAAAGCTACGGCATAGTCACGCGGATCGAGGGGTTCGAGGAGGAAGATTTCGATTCGGGCGCCGGAGACACGGAAGAATTCCATTCGAGCATTGATGACGCGGGTATTGTTCATCACGAGGAGCGAGCCTTCGGGGAGAAGGTCGGGAAGCTCGCGAAATGTATGGTGGGAAGTTTCTCCGTCGGCGTGCATGAGGAGTTTGCATGCGTCGCGGTCGGCGAGCGGATGCTTGGCTATTCTCTCGTCGGGGAGCGGATAGTCGAAATCTTCTATGTGTATGTCTTTGATGTCTTCGAGTTTCATAATGCAAAAGTACTAAAAAAATCGGATTTTCTTTGCGACTTTGCGTGAGAATTTACAGAAGGGGCGGAAAAAGGCAACAAAAAAGAGGAGATGCTCGCGCATTTCCTCTTTTGTGGGCGATTACGGATTCGAACCGCAGACCCTCTGCTTGTAAGGCAGACGCTCTAAACCAGCTGAGCT
>JAIDTL010000116.1:0-321 GCA_029060725.1 Muribaculaceae bacterium
CGTAAAAGAAGGATTTGCTACCGAATGAGAACATTACGCCATATCTTCACTCTCTTATTAACCCTTATCGCCGTCCCTACTTTTGCACAAAGTTGGGAGGCGATTAAGGGGTCAAATGCTTATTTATGGGGTGAGGGCTGGGGCACCACTGTAGCCGAAGCCGATAAACAAGCATTAAATGACCTTATCAGTAAAATATCATTGCAAGTTTCGGGCAACGTCTCGCATAACGAAACCGAAACTGTAACTAATGCCGGCGTAGAAACCAACAGTATTTTCAGTTCCGTTGTCAATACCTACTCATCTGCCACTCTTACTAAT
>JAIDTL010000116.1:331-5200 GCA_029060725.1 Muribaculaceae bacterium
ATACCGAAAAAGTTATTCTCGAACACGAGCCTGACGCACATGTTGGTCGATGGATAAAACGATCTGATATTGCTAAGATTTTCGAGAGTCGTAAGCAAAAAATATCCGATTATATTTCTTCGGCTCTGAAAGCTGAAAAACAAGGCAAGATAGATGTCGCTTTGAAAGATTTATACTGGGCTTTGGCTCTTACAAAGACGTTGCAAGATCCCAATGAGTATAAATATGTAAATGACGATGATGAATCATTCCTTGCTGTTACGTGGATTCCACATCACATCAATGAGATTTTTGATAATCTTAAAATTAATGTCCTTAAACGTACCGGTGATGACCTCGAACTTCAAATAACATATCAAGGGAGACCTGTCAATTCAATTGACTATACTTATTTTGATGGCCGTGATTGGAGTAATATCTATTCGGCAAAAGATGGTATAGGGGTGCTTGAACTTGCTCCCGGTAGCCAGAATTCATATTATCAGCTAAAGTTTGAGTATGAATATCGAGGGGAAGCACATATCGACCGTGAAGTCGAAAGCGTGCTTAATTCGGTGAGTGGTACTCCTATGCGTAACGCGTACAAGTCGATTAAATCGGATGCAGTAACTCAAGTAACTCATCAGAAAAAGAATGATTCTCTTGTAACCAATTCTTTTGCATCTATTTCTCCTGCTATCTACGAAATGCCTACTCCTATTAACGACAATGCGAAATATCAGCAAGTTCTAAATAATCTCGCCTCAGCTATCGTCAATAAGCGATATGACGATTTAGACGGAATGTTTACTACTGAAGCAAAAGATATTTACGATCGTCTTATAAAATATGGTAGAGCAAAAATTGTAGGTACTCCCACATATTCTTTCTATCAATACGGAGATAATGTCATTGCACGAGGTCTTCAAATGTCATTCTCATTCAAATCCGGAATGAGAAAGTCATTTGTTGAAGAAGTAATATTCTTATTTAATGGCGATGGTAAAATTAACAACATCTCATTTGGTCTTGGTAAAACTGCAGAAGCAGACATTCTCGGTAAAGGTGTTTGGAATGAGAACGCTCGCTTTGCCATTATGACCTTCCTTGAAAATTACCAGACGGCTTATGCACTGAAACGTCTTGATTACATTTCATCGATTTTCGACGATGATGCGGTTATCATAACTGGTACTGTGACTCATGTTCCTGCAAGAAAAGTCGGTACAGGAGATATGCAAGGAATGGTATTTGAACATGATATAATTAAGTATAATCGTCATACAAAAGACACATATCTCAAGCACTTGAAGAATAGTTTTGCAAGTAAGGAATTTATCAACCTACGTTTCGCAAGTAATGATGTTCGAAAACTCGGGAAAGGTGGGGAATTATATGCGATTCAAATCTCTCAGGAGTACTATTCTTCTAACTATGGAGATAAGGGATATTTGTTTCTTATGGTTGATATAAATGACCCAGAGAAGCCAATTATTAAGGTGCGCACTTGGCAACCTGAAAAAGATCCCAATTTTGGTATATACGGACCTGAGCATTTCAAATGAAAAAAGAAATTCTTTGCATATTAAGTTTTATATCATTGGTAGTTTGCCACTCACAAACTACCAATGATTTTAATGATTTCCGCAACGAAATCTTAAATGGATTTACAAAAGAGAGAGAAAGCATTCGTAATGACTATAATTCATTTAGGGAAAATATAAATGCAGAATATTCAAACTTCCTCCGCAATGCGTGGAGTAGCTTATCAGCATTTGCACCCATAAAGAAACCAAAAGACAGTTCTCCTGTTCCACCTGTCATATTTGATGAAAAAAAGGTTACATCCCCAATAACTATTGATACAAAGCCATTACCGGTTCCTAAACCTTATAATTCACCAAAACCAGTTGAGCCGATAGAAGAAAACGACCAATCTAAACAACAACTTGTAATTGAGTTTTATGGCTTGACTATCCCTATTCGTGTTCCTGAATTCTCATCAATCTCTATTTCGAACAATGAGAATGAAATTGCAGATGCTTGGGATAAATTTTCAGATGGTAGTTTTGAAAATTCCTTATATGATCTACAATCCGTAAAGACTTCTAATGATTTATGTGATTGGGCATATATGCAGATGGTTAAACGATTTTCAACCGACTTTTTCCCAAATTCTAACGCTGCATCTTTATTGACTGCTTGGTTTCTTTGTCAATCAGGATACCAAATACGAATTGCAAAAGATAGTAGTAACATTGTTGTGCTGTATGCCAGTAATCATACAATTTTCGATCAAGCATACTTCATTGTTGATGGAATGAAGTATTATCCACTTGATAATAAGTCTTCTAATATTAAGATTTGCAATGCTGAATTCAAGGGGGAAACACCGCTATCACTTTCTATTCCAAAAGCACAGAAATTTGGAGAAAACATGAGTGAAAAGCGAGTTATTAAGTCATCACGTTATCCTAATATAAAAGCCTCTGTTAGTGTAAATAAAAATCTGATTGACTTTTACAATAATTTCCCGACATCGGCAATAGGCGGCAACCCATTAAGCAGATGGGCTATTTACGCAAATACTCCATTTGATACTAAGTCTTCCTCTTCATTATATTCACAACTAAATTCCAATTTATCGTCTCTCTCTAAGCTGGATGCCGTAGAAATACTCTTAAATTGGGTGCAGACTGGCTTTGAGTATGAATATGATGATATTGTATGGGGCCATGATAGAGCCTTCTTCGCAGAAGAAACATTATTCTATCCTTATGCCGACTGTGAAGATCGTTCAATTCTGTTTTCTCATCTCATAAGAGAACTTTTAGGTCTGGAAGTTGCTCTGATATATTATCCGGGGCATCTAGCCGCAGCAGTAAGTTTTAATGAAGAAGTTTCCGGGGATGCTGTTAATGTAAATGGAAAAAAATTCATTATTTGCGATCCTACTTATATTGGAGCTCCAGTAGGTGCTCAGATGCCAAATCTTGAATACGATAAGATCCAAGCGATTGTACTTAATAGCAAGTAATTAACACATTATTGTAATGGGTGCGTATTATAGACCATATTTCTTTAGAATTTCTTTACCGTTTATAGTTGATAAAGATATATCAAAATATGAATCTCAAAATCTTGCAAGATTCGTTCATGAGTATATTCATTTTCTTCAAAACTTATATACTCCCTGGGGCTTATTTACAAGTTTTCAGTCATATGCAAGGATTACAAGAGCGCTTGAAGAAATTCGTCATAATCCAGAGCAAGATATTCATATACCTTTTAAAGGTAAAGTTTCAGATCATGATAAATGGTTTAGTAAGGTATATACTGAGGGAGAGGGGAAAAGGTTTTCTGAGAATAATAATGATATAGATAATGTAGCTTTTAAGCCAAATACACTCATAAAATTACGCAGAGTTAAGAAGGATGGAGGTAAGCCTGTAGTAATTCTTGATGTAGATACGGTACCCTATGGTAAACAGGAAATAATATTGGGAGCATGGATAATAAAAGAATCTATGGCGCAAATTATCCAAACATCGATTTTTGCAGATGACAATGAAGATGTCCGACCAAAGGTTGTTCCATATGATGTCGTTAGCATTCTCTGTAATCAATATGCCCCATCGGTTCGTAATGACCCCTCTAAACAAGTTGCAATATGCTGGGGAGCACTGTTTTCTATGAGTCCCGGCGAAGCATTACTGGATTTATTGGATTTCGCTGAACGAAATCCAGAGCTATCCGCAAGTGAAATATTTGAATACCATATAACGACATCACGAATCAAGATAAAATCAGTAGAAAGAACTGTTTCGTTTGAAGATTTCATGTTGGATATCCGCAAGCGATTCTTACAACATTTAGATGCTTTTTTGGGGATGTCATGTAATTACTTCAAAAATATTTTGTCTGACAGATCTATAAAAAATGTACTTTCCCTTATTTTAAAATTTATTGGGAACAATGACCCGGTAAAAATTGATTCGGTCATAAATGATTTTGGAATGCCTGTTGTATTCGGAGAAGGTAATAGTTCATGTATTCCTTTTTTAGAGGAAGAGCCTGAATCTATGCTCCCCTTAATGAAATTATTCGGAGCAGAGCTTGTGTATAGTTTTTTGAACTCGAAAAGTTGTAGGTGTCCACTGATTGAAATGTGTAAAAACGATCCAACTATTGAGATTCAATATGATTGTATCTCTAATCCTTTAATGATTGAGATTGACTGCCCAATGCATTTCGCATCACATATTATGGGAGTACATGGTAGAAATATTGACATGGAGGAGTAGAGCCCATCATTTTATAATTTGATGCCGCCTGTGGCGGCCGAAATTTTGAGCAAAATAAGCGGTGCGACTTCATCACGAGGTCGCACCGCTTCGACTATTTGGCTACTGATTTATATTCGGTATATCTCCGACAGAGATTAGTTTGTCGTTTCTCCAATATTCAATTCTACCGGGAATAAATCCCATTTCGGCAAAGGCTATATTCAGTAGATACTGGATATATTGCTTGCCTTTGATATTCAAACCTACAAGATTTCGGAATATCATCGGTATTGAACTATTGTCGTTTGATGACAATATTATTTTTCCGTTCTGCTTTATGTAATCAAAATTGGGTGTCATAACTAATTGAGGATTATGACCTCCGCCGTCATTGGCGGAGGTCGGATTAAACTTATGCTCTCTTTCGCTCGGCAATCATCTTCTTGTTGGCGTTGATGATGTTGGCAATCTGCTCGGTGTATTTGCTGATGTCATTGGCAAAGGCTCTGCATTGGAGGATTGAGTAGTCGTTGAGCGAGATTTCAACGGTGGCGATGGTCTTGCCTCCCATAGTGGCAGTGAACACCAAAGTATCGGCTTTGAG
>JAIDTL010000117.1 GCA_029060725.1 Muribaculaceae bacterium
CGAGGCATCGGCAATAAAGCAAAAGTCAAAAAAAGCTTCCCAATATTTTGGGCTTCTATGATTTTTTCATAATTTTGCATTAATATGAATCAATCAGAAAGATATCTTCAAAGAGCCGAGTGGCATGATTATACATCACGCTGCTCTTATCTCATCACTCTTAGATCCAATCCTAATATAGGCGCATTGTCTGATATCGTAGCCAAGAGAACAAGGATAGATTATAAAGCAAGATGGATTCCGTCTGAAGCAGGGAAGATTGCAATGAATAGTGTCAGAAACATCAACCGGCAATTTCCGTGGGTTGAAGTTGTCAGATATGCGATTATGCCTGATCATGTGCATCTTATGCTGTATGTGACTGAGAAGACCGATGTCCATTTGGGTGTGATCATAAATCGCTTTGAGATCGATTGCACGAAAGGGTATGATCTGCAGATGCCAATAGGCATTAATGAAAGCGCTGAATCATTTTTTCTTCCCGGTTATAATGATAAGATAGTGCATAAGTCAGGTCAGTTTAATAATTTCAAACGTTATGTCGAAGACAATCCGCTTCGTTATGCTTTGCGCAGGGAGCATCCAGAATATTTTGACCGGTGTCAAAACATATCGATAGATGGAGAATATTTTACGGTGTATGGCAATTTCCTTTTGCTGAGGCATCCATTGATATCATGCGTAAGAGTGAGCAGTACTTTTTCAGAAGAAGAACTGATGAAGAGAAGGAAGGAGTGGGATGAAATAATTAGGAGTCAGGGTGTATTAGTGTCTCCATTTTATAGCAAGGCTGAAAAAGAGATAAGGGATAAAGGGATTGCTGAAGGGGCGAAACTCATCAAAGTGATACCTAATGGATTGACTGAAAGATTCAAGCCTTCCGGGAGTGACTTTGATCTTTGTTGTGAGGGCAGATTGCTTCTGATAGCTCCAGCTGAGCATCAGACACGGAAGCTTGTGCTAAAAAGGGATATGTGTGTGCATGGAAATGAGATAGCGGAAAAGATTGCAAAAGGGGCCATTGATATGCGTCTTCTTAGGGGGCGCCTGTATAGGGGCTATTAAAGAGGCTTTTTCGTCGCCCCTCGGGCGACTCACCAAACCGAAAACACCGACACGATGAAGCTTTTGCGATAAAAAATCTTTTCAGTGTCGGTGTTTTCGGTTTGGTAGCTGATGCGAGGCATCAGTAAAAAAAAGACTCAAAATTATGAATAAGCAAAAACAAAAAGAAAAAATCAAGGAGCCTGTCAGAATCCGTACGAAATCGCTTGCCAACGGTAACAAATCCTTATACTTGGATACTTACAAAAAAGGCAAAAGAGTTTATGAATTTCTAAGACTCTATTTAATTCCTGAAAAAACTGCTGCAGATAAGGCCATCAATGCCGCCACAATGAAGGCTGCCATAGCCATTAAGGCAAAAAGAATTTTGGAGTTTATAAATGGGAAAGCCGGTATTAAGACTTCCGAATGCAAAATATCAATACAGGAATGGATAGATCATATTATAAAAGCAAAGGCTTCCCTGCAATCCCACTCGAGCATGATGCTGATGAAAAGACTACTCAAACATCTGCAAAAATATCGACCCGCCATAGGATTAGCTGATATTGACCGCGAGTTTTGTATAGGTTTTGCCGAATATTTGCGCTCCGCCCATGCTTTGAACTCACCTAAGCCTCTTATGCAGACAACTCAGTTTGAATTGCTCAATGCTTTGTCTGTTGTGCTCAATGAGGCGGTAAGATCAGAATTGATAGTAAGCAATCCCATGCGTCTGCTTAATGCCACAGAACGAATAAAGAAGTCGGAAAGCATGCGCGAATACCTTACTCCTGACGAAGTGAAATCTATGATTGCCGTTTCTTCAGACAATATTTCTGCCGGTGATGACGTGGCGGCATTCCTCTTCTGCTGCTTTTGCGGTCTTCGCTATTCCGATGTCTCTCGGCTTACGTGGGCTGACATTATTGATACAGGCGAGGGCAGAAAGATTATAATGACAATGAAAAAGACACACCGCTGTGTGGAAGTGCCGGTTTCAGAAATGGCAACTTCTCTTTTACCTATGACAAGATCTGCTGATGCAAGAGTATTTGTATTTCCAAAATATGCAGTCACATTAAAGAAACTTAGGAAGACTGCAAACGCTGCCGGAATCAATAAAAAAGTTACTTTTCACGTCTCCCGGCATACTTTCGCCACCATGATGCTTACAGCCGGAGCAGACCTATACACGATCAGCAAATTGATAGGTCACGCCGACATAAGGACCACTCAGATCTACAGCAAGGTAGTAGATAAGAAAAAGCAGCAGGCCATCACTCTTCTCGACAAATTATTCTGAAAAATCGACGCAAGTCGATTTTTTTGTTGCCTGTTAGTTACTATTAATTGAGCTTAGCCATTGAAAAGCAAAAACTTACATATACTCTACTCACATAACCATA
>JAIDTL010000118.1 GCA_029060725.1 Muribaculaceae bacterium
AGGTCGGCGGCTGCCTCGCGGTCGGAGGTGAGCTGGTAAGCGAAGCTCATGAGGTTTGACTGGAGGTTGAGGAGGTTGGTGCGGAAGGTGTTGTTGGATGCCATGATTGTCGTTGTTTTTGGTGGAGTCGCTTGCGCTTGTCCGAGGGTTGTAAAAAAATTTGAAAACTTTAAAAGAACTAGTCTTTGCCTTAATAACATTAGCAGTTTTTTAAATGTTTCGACAAATTTTTGCAATAACCGCAACATTCGTTAAACAATTTTGTAATAGCCTAAGGATAAGCATATTACACCCGGTTAAATTAATATATCATTATTGAAACAGACTGTAACGGACATGCAACAATTCTGTAACAGAAAGGTTCATTTCATTTTTACACATCCATCCTAATACGCTGATAACAACCTACATGTATCCGTAACATTTTGTAAATTTTCACTGTTTTCATACTTTTTCATCTTTAGACCAAGATAAGCAAAATGAAAGCCGGATTATGGCGGCCGGGATGATACAAAACAAACATCACTTGCTGATTCAAGGATACAGAATGAACGTGGGCATACTGCGGAATGGAGAAGTTGACTTCGTCGCAACCAAAGGAGATAAAATCATATACGTACAGGCTACGTATATGCTTGCATCCGAAGAGACCATTAAAAGGGAATTCGGGAATCTCGCCGCCATTAAGGACAATTATCCGAAATACGTCGTATCAATGGATCCTGTCGGTAGCGGATTAAAGGAATACCCCGGCATCCACCATATCCGTCTGCGAGAATTCCTACGGATGGATTTATAGCATCAAGAATATAGGCCGTCAAAAGATCTGCCCGTAGGAGGCGCGGTCGAGGGCGCGATAGCCGATGGCTTCGGCTATATGTCGACTCAAGACGGGGGCCGTGACGGCCTCTTCTGCCGGCATTGTGGCGGCGTAGTCGAGGTCGGCTATGGTGCGCGCTACGCGCAGGATGCGGTCGAAGGCGCGGGCGGACATATTCAGCTTCGTCATGCGGTCCTTCAGCTTGGCAAGACCTTGCTCGTCGGGCCAGGCGTACTGATGCAGGAGCCGGGAGTTCATCTGGGCGTTGCAGTGGATACCCTTCTCTCCCTTGAAGCGGGCAGTCTGTACCGCCCGAGCCTTGATGACCCGCTCGCGTATCGACGCGCTCGATTCCGCCGGAGCCCTATTTGCCATATCGTCGAAGGCCACAGGCTCTATCTCGCACTGTATGTCTATACGGTCAGCGATTTTATCATCCCGTTTTCTTTCGACATCCATTCTTTTATTAGTTTGGTATCGGCTTCTGCTTCCGCATCTTTATATTTTGTCGGATGATAGGCATCAATTACATATATTGGCTTATTGTCTCTACCTAATGACGCTTTGAAAACAAAACTTGAAGAACCTTTAGGCTGCTCAACACAATCACGATACACATTAATCCCTAATTTTGAAAGCAACTTATTATTACCATTCTCAATTGAATTCTTTAGTGAAGATATTCCACATTTTGGTATATTGTAAAAATTTCCAATTGTATTTCCACCAATCAGAATATTTGGTTTATAGAACTCTATGAGTTCTTTTAATATTATGGCATTCTTTTCAGCCCATTTCCCAATTAAACCATCTTTCGTTTTCTTGGAGTAAAATGCCAATCCAGGAAAATGATTTGCTTCGAGAATGCAGATATGCTTCATCACCTCCTTGGTTAAGTCTCGTTCATGAGTCTTGGATAACTCACACAAGGATATGAGTATCATTTTTGTTAATTCTAAAACTCTAGGATGAGTCGCTTTATCAGATCCCAAGTTATTATATTGGGGAAAATAATATCCATATTCTGCCGCTTGATTATGGCCACCTCGATCTCCTGCTGAGTAGCTCGGTCCTTCTATGAATGATTCCTTAAGAATCCATAATATTTTAGTATCATTATTGAAATACTCCTCTGGGAAGAACGGTCCAAATGAATTGGCCTTAATTTGAATTACACCTTTCTTTATTAAATCTAGACCAGAAACATCTATACTCCCATTTTCAATTTGGGTCAAAAATATCGGTAAACATTGATCAGGATTAATGGTGACTGGGTACTGTTTTTTCTCTTTTTTAGCCTCTAATTGTTTTTCTTCAAGTTCATCCTTATATGACTTGGGAATAAAAATAGTTTCACCTCTCAGACGTTCCATGATAGCGTTAGATTTCATGACATTATCCAAATCCTTGTCAATTATCGCATCTATATCGTCTAAAAGTACTTTGTTCATCTCGGCAAGATGAGATTGTTTGTCATTTTGATTGCACATATGTAAAGCATTAAGATTTATACTCGTAATTAAGGATCAATCTATTCAATATTTCTGTGATTTCTTTTTTTGGGTTATCATCTTGACAGAAATAATATTTTACCTCTCCTCCTTTTAGTTTATACTCGTTTATCGTATCAACGATAGTTCTAATCATCTTTATTGAATGATAAAGAGATGTGGCAGGAATATCTGAGCGGCGTTGACTAAAAATTCCTTTAGAACCAGCCCAATCTAACCAGATAGTCTGAGTATATAAGTTTTCTCCTTCTCTAAATGCCTTAAACGAATGCTCTACTCGGATTAAATAATAATTTGATAGTATTCTCCTGTTATGAGTCTCACTATATAGCCGTTTGTAATCTGAATATAATTTACTCAAATCCTTACTCTCTTCCTCTTTATTATCCTTGTTTCGAATAAGGGTATTCCAATTAATAGATAGAGTTTCAATATGAATTGTATAAGGTCGTTTCCATTTCTTTCTAAGCTTATAGAGTTTTTTCGATAGCTCTTCGAACAATTGGGGAAATTCTGATTCATTTCCTTTAGAGTTATTTATGTTATCAAAAACAAACAATATATGAAAATCTCCTTCATGAGTTAAAGGAAGTGCTTTATCAAGTATTTCATGAACATTGTCAATTGCATCCTGAATTGTTATTTCTTTACTTTTCATCTTAGGGATATATTCCCCGTCAGGAGAGAATAGATAACGGTCGATAATAATAAGAGCATTGGATGGGACATTAGCATATCTAGGAATTGCCTTTGACCAGCTACCTCCTTTTCCTCCTTTACTTATAAAGGTTTCTATCCCTTCCTGAAATAAGGGGCATCCTTTAGGATCTTCCTTAAAAGGATGACAAATTACGTTATATTTGGAAGAAATTTGTTGAGCTTTTTTACTATCGACGTCAAGGATGAAAATGGCAAAAGGATCAGATATAGTTTCAAGTTGCATAGATTTTATTGAATCAATTTTTATTTCTTTTTCACAAGAAACTTCGATACCTGTATTTTTCTCAAACAGACGTAATGTATTATAAATATTGCCAGAATAATCTGATTCTGAAGCAGGCTCAAAGATAATTCTAGGACGGGATTTTACAATAAAGTCATACCAGAATGTATCTCTACCATAACCATTATTGTAATTATTAATCATGGTAGTTATAATTTTCTCCTTTGTGTATATAGTTAACATTATCTTCGATTATTACATGACAATTCTATATACTTGTTCCCAGCCTCGTCAAAGAATCCTTCTCCAAATGCTTCCTCAAAATACCCATTAGATTTATATCCCATATCATAGGGTAACCCTTTTTCTGGGAAATAATATACCTTGAAAGGATTCCCCTTTTCTAATTTATCTTGGGATAGTTTCAACCCAGAGACTATAACTTGAGTCTGACGAATAATATATTCGGAATGAGTTTCAACAATGAACCGAACTCTTCTTGCTGCCTTCTGATGGACATCCAAGAATAATTCTGCCAATATACTTTGAAGTTTAGGATGGAGATTTTGTTCAGGTTCCTCAATTATTATGGTGACAAACCCATCTTTCCCGATCCTTTTAATAATAGTAGCAATCTTAAGCAATAATACAAATAACTGAATAGATCCGGTTCCTAATGATGCAAGTGGCATCATTGGCATACTTCCATGTATATGCTCAGCCAATTCGGGATTCTTACCGATTCCCACGGTAAGAATTTCTCCTCCAAAATGCGTATTAATTTCAAAGAAATCACCAATGTTAAACTTAATCATCCAATTATTAACCCAAGCATATAAATCATAATTCTCAGGTACATAAGGGACCTGTGAATAGAATTCGTTTACGGTTCTTGCCAAGAAGCTATTCTTATCATTGGCTGGAATAGCATGTGTATGAGGTGCATTATGAGCCTCAATATATGCAAAATTAGTCGACTCTGAAAACGTTCTCGTTACATCTTCTGTAATTATTTTACAACAGAAGTCACAATAATCTCTTAGCGCAATCTGTAATGGTTGCGATACATCGGTAGTATACGCAAACTCAATCACTTCATCCGAACTTGATTCCAATGCCGTTAAAGCTTCATTGTAATCACTCAGTTGTGTAGTGATTCTCTCATTAAACCGTCTATTACGAGTTCTATCCCATGAATCAAGATATTTCCACTCAAGAGATTGATCATCAATTATCTTGGTTCTATCGTTGACTTTATCAATTCGAGCATTCAACCAGCTACATGTTTCATCCAACCAACTCTTCAGCAGTTCAATTTCAACATGAGCGACCATTGTCCAGCCATTGTCTGAATATCTATTCTCAAAAACGACTCCCCTATTATAATATGCCACATACAGATTTTTTATAGGTAAAGTAGCGAGTAAAGACGGGTTCATTCTTATTTCATCTATGGATGCGCCAAAAGAAAGTTGAAATTCTACACCTCGTGTTTCCCACTTAAAAGATATATTGTTATCTTCTCCACCTCTATGTAAAGTCGTAGCAAAATCACCCCAGTCAAAATTTGCCACGGATGAATGATAGAAAGACACTTCATCAATAAACGATGGATGTATCTCTCGATTACTTTTCGGATTTGAAATATTATAGAATAAAAAAGTCAGCGCCTTAATGAA
>JAIDTL010000119.1 GCA_029060725.1 Muribaculaceae bacterium
GGTTTTAATAGGTGAAAACTGATTTAGAAACCCTTTAAATTTATCTGACTATGAAAAAATACAGATGTGAAGTATGCGATTGGATCTATGATCCTGAAGTAGGTGATCCTGATGGCGGCATAGCCCCCGGCACTGCGTTTGAAGATATCCCCAATGATTGGGTATGCCCCGTCTGCGGTGTAGGCAAGGATGACTTCGTAGAAGAGCCTGAAGACTAAAAATTCAATCAAATGATAAAGACAAAGAGCCATTGCATCATTGCAGTGGCTCTTTATTTTGGCAATTACAAGAGATTTCATTAACTTTGCATCATCGAATCTTTTTCAAGTCATGGAAATCATATCTGTAATCGTCCCCGTCTATAATGCAGAAAAGTGGCTGCGAGATGCTCTCTCTTCGTTGCAGGCTCAGACATATTCAGACTTCGAGGCAATACTTGTGGATGATGGATCAACCGATAGTTCCCGCTCAATATGTCTCGAATACTGCGAATGCGATCCAAGATTCAGACTCATTAGCCAGGCAAACTCCGGTCTGTCAGCCGCCAGGAATGCCGGAATAGACATAGCCGGTGGAGACTGGATATCATTTCTTGATGCCGATGATGTGTTGCCCCCGGATGCCCTTTCCTTAATGATAGAGCATGCTGAGAGGAGCGGAGCCGGAATTGTCACCGGGAATTATATCAGGGAAGTGCCGGTGAGAATGCCCGAAGGAAAGGGGAAAGCATCGACAGTATCCTCCGATAAAGCCATCCTTATAGGACTCTATCAGAAGAAAATACTCAACAGTGCTTGTGGAAAACTTTTTCGGTCGTCCATATTCAATGGTGCCCGTCCGCTTCGGTTCAGAAATTGCTGGTATGAAGACCTCGACCTTTTCTATCAGGCGTTCGAACGCACAGAAAAAGTATGCATACTTGACCGCACGGTATATTTCTACCGCGACAATCCTACAAGTTTCATCAATACATGGAGTGATTCTCGCCTCGACGTGCTTGATGTCACCGACAGGATTGTAGACCACATGCAACGCCGTTCGCCTGAACTACACAAAGCAGCTCTCGATCGACGTTTCAGCGCACATTTCAATATCCTTGTAGAAATGCTACGCAATGGCATCGACAATCCCGAGCAGCAAGAGCGTTGCCTTAGAATCATTAAAGAACAGCGTTTTAACGAACTGACCGACGGCAAAGTAAGATTAAAAAACAAACTCGGTGCACTCGTATCTTATTTGGGAATGCCGGCAATACGATTATTATGCAAGTCCTGACCTTAGATACCAACGCATTCGACCGGCATGCCAAGCAACTCTCGCTGATGGTGACAGAAGGGGGAGTGATGAAATTTGATGCCGTTGTGGCTATCAGACGTGGCGGTTCATTCGTATGCGATGCATTCTGCCGCCATTTTCCTAAAGACAGATATGGAGCAAGATACGATGTCAAACTTCAAAGACCATCTACAAAGCACAAGAAAGGAACGGTCAATAAATTATTGAAGTGTCTTCCTACAATAATTCTCAACTTAATGAGGATGGCTGAGTCAAACTTACTCTCGCTAAAGAGGATTGTCAATGGCCCTCACCCGGCGCCTAAAGTGGAACTCCCCGATGGATTGGTCTCCATACTCCAAAATGCAAATACACCTTATATCTTAGTGATAGATGACGCAATTGACAGTGGCGACACTCTATTTGCAATAGTATCGGCATTAAAAGGAATAAACCCCGATACCGAGACCCGGATCGCAGTGATGACTGAGACAACAAAAAGACCTTGCATCCACGCAGACTATTCTTTATACAGAAACAAAACCTTAATTAGATTTCCATGGTCGAACGATTACAAGAGCCATTGAAAGGAGCTACTTTTGTAGACCTTGACGGCACATTGATTTCCGGCAATTCAATGCATATTTTTATGAAGCGACTTCCTCGCATTCTTCTAAAAAGAGGAGCACCTGGAGCCGCTATATGCTCATTATGGCTGACTTGGCTACGAAGCATGAGAATTATCAGCCATAGAAAAATGAAGTGGCATCTGACAAAAACTGCCCGAAGACATCTTCTGGAAAATGATTGGGTAAATATGGCTGAGACTATTGCCCAACACGTCAATATCCATGTAGCTGACCTTATAGAATCAAGGCGAAAACTCGGGTGCCTGACTTATATATCAACTGCCGCCCTTGAAGAGTATTCCCTACCATTTTGCCGACTACTTGGATACGACGGAGTCATAGCTACAAAATTCACCGACGACATAGAGGATTATGACGAAATGAAAGGGGAGTCAAAGCATGAAGCTATCGAAAATCTACTGATGCAAGAAAACTTACGACTTGAATCTTTCATCACCGACCATCCCGACGACCTACCTACTGCAAAGGCTTATCCATACTTGACAGTAGTGGTCAATCCTTCACAAAAGACTGCAGATCAATTCCGTGAAGTTGGAGTGACACGCTATCTAATATGTGAATAGCGTCTGGGGAAAAGAAACACTATAGATAGTATAAGGCTTAGTCCGAGAGCCCAAGGGTAATAAAGATACGGGAAGGGAGCGGCAGGAGAAATTCCTGCAAGCGATGTAGCCAGCAGAGTCTGAGCCCCGTATGGAATCAGACATTGCACTACGCAAGAAGCAGAGTCGAGAATCGAGGCGCTTTTTCTTGGGTCTATGCCAAATTTATCTGAGATATCCTTAGCAAGGCCTCCAACTGTAATGATTGCCACTGTATTATTGGCTGTGCAGAGATTCACAATACCGACAAGGACAGCCAATGTTGCCTGAGCACCTCGCAAACCGGAAATACGCCTTGTCAGCACATTAAGAATATAGTTAATTCCACCGCAAGCCTTTATCACTCCGAGCATTCCGGAAGCAAGGAGTGTTATTATTATAAGTCCTCCCATACCCTCTATACCGGAACCGACAAAACCAGCCATGTCAAGAAGATCAATACCCTTGACAGCACCTAAAATTACAGCACATCCAATGCCGAGAGTCAGGACAATCGTGACATTCAGGCCTACGACTGCCGTAACAATCACCACTAAATATGGCAGTATAAGCCATGGATCACCGGATTGATGAGTTTCAATTATTGGGACTTCCGGTACTATCAATATGTAACAAAGAAGAGTGACGATAGCTGCCGGAAGAGCAATCCAAAGATTTACCTTAAACTTATCTTGCATCTGACATCCCTGCGAACGTGTTGCCGCAATCGTTGTGTCTGATATGAACGAGAGGTTGTCGCCAAAGAATGCACCTCCTAAAACAATGCCTACAAAAAAAGCGACATTACCCCCTTCTGCTGAAGCGAGCTCGGCAGCCAAAGGCGTTAGCGCCACTACAGTGCCGACAGATGTCCCGATAGAAAATGAAATGAGACAGGCTGCAAGAAATAGAGTTGGCACTATATATTGAGGTGGGAAGATACTGAGCGTAAAGTTTACGGTGGCATCCACTGCTCCAATTTCCTTTGCAACGGAAGCAAATGCTCCGGCAAGCACGAATATCCATATCATATAGATGATATCCTTGTCGGCTGCGGCAGATGAAAAGGTCTCGATACGCTCTTTTAAACTTTTTCCTCGGTAAATAACTATAGCCCACATTGAGGCTGCCAGCAGAGCTACTGAAATTGGAATTTTATAAAAATCGCCTATAATGGCTGAGACTGCCACGTATAGCAGCAGGAAAACCAACATTGGCGATAGAGCTAACAGACCTTGTCTACGGAAGATGGAGGTTGGGATATTCATCATTTCTTTTAAATTTAGTACGCGCAAGACATGCGTACATGCAATGAAGGTTAGGGTACTTGTAGAGAACTCAAATCAGACCTCGGGAAAGCGTCAATGAAGCTACCGGGAGTGCAGTTTGTGATTTTAGCTCCAATTTTTGCAGAATATGCCAATATCTGATGATAGGAGCGGAAAGCGATGGTAAGGCTATTGAGAATGTCATGGAGATGATAACCTGCATATTCTTGTGCCACTCGTTCAAATTCCTTGTCATTGTCTTTGTAGAAATGTTTTTGCACAGAAATGACGCGATTCTTCTCGTCGACCCAGAGGTCGCGGCTCCATGTATGGTCGGCTCCGACGATGTATATATCCCGGTAGCCCTCACGGAGAGCTATCATTATCGATGCTATCAGCACATTGCGAGGCCTTGGCATAGCCAAGCCTTTACGATAGAGCCAATGCACCGGACCAGCAAGTCCTTCGCCGGGAGTAAGGTTATACCTCTTAACCGTTATATGAGTATTATTCTTAATAGAATCCGGAATTTTAGCCTTGCATGGCAGATACAGACTCATATTCCAATCGGTTCCGGCAATATTTTCCCAAAGGCGCCTTACGTTAGGATCAGAAGATAGCCCATTGTCGCCCACCTTAAAGAAATGAGGATCAGCAAGGACATATATATCGGGCTTCAATTCGAAATAACTGTCGGCATTAGCGGCAAAATTGACTGCAAGAGTCTTTGAATTCTTCAATATATCAGAATTGTTGGCTATCGTATCGCGCAGAGAGGGTCCATTGCCCATTATAATCAAGGCCTCATCTTTCGGAGTCCCGGCAGGAGACGGGCGTTTGGAAAGGAGCAAGACCTTCCCAAAGGAGGCGATTCCGTCTATAATATTCTTTATTGTTCCCATTGCTTATATATTAATCTAAGTAGGGATAATCTTTATTTACCCTGCTGATAACGTCTATAGTAGGATACGGACTCCAGTCCGGAAAAGCCATTTCCAAGGCTTCGGATGAGAGGGTAAGAGTCTTGCTCCTCCTTGACAGGATTTCAGGAGAGAGTGAGGCTTTGACAGCTGGGATCCAGGAAGCGAATTTCCACGCTACATCAGCCCATTTTTTTGGCAGGAATGTCTGGCGCTTCATTGCTCCGGAATTAGAACTCATTGCTTCGGCCAATTCGATCCATTTTGTATCCTTTCCGTCTGAAATGTTAAAGGTTCCGCCAATAGAATGGAGTTTTTCAATCGCTTCTGCCACATCGGATGCACAGACGAGACTAAGCTTTGCATCGTTGCCGCGAATATGGATATACCGGCTATTGACTACGTCGTTGAAAAGTGTTCTCATTTCCCCTTTGACCCCTTTCCCAAACATACGGGCAGGTCTGACGATGGTCAACAAGACATTATGGTCAGCACACCAATTCCTGACTATTTCTTCAGCACGCGCCTTCGACTGCCCTACTTTTGTAGCAGCCCAAAGTTGATGATCTTCTTTCACGCCTTCTCCTGAATCAGGACTGTACACTTCCCAACTCGACACATATACAAATTCCCTTGGGGGTATCGCCTCAAGAGCTTCGAGAAGCCTTCGCGTCCCCTCAAGATTGAGCTCCAAAGCATCTGCCTCGTCATGAGAGCCGGCAGCATGGATAATGACATCAAATATCTTCTCTCCAAAATTGGGAATTTCTTTAGTCAAATCGCATATTATGTCAGCGTCGCGACGCTGAAGAGTAGTCAGCACATTACCCTCATTTTTCAAAATAGGGAGGAGATAACCTCCAAGCATCCCCGACCCTCCTGTCACAAGTATATTCATAATCTATTTATGATATTTCTTCACAATATCGGGAGATTTTCTTTTTGCTTCTTCCAAACTAATGTCCATCCCATGATAGACATTATTCCTTCCCGGTCGGAATTCCACAAAAGTCTTATACTTTTTATCATAAGTGTATAGATATGTCCTATCATTCACATCCCCGGGATGCTCTACAAAAGCCAATGATAATAGACTCTTAGCATATTCTTCATCATTTTTATCATAAGCTGAGAATGCGGAAACATTCTTGAGACCAAGTTTTCTATTATTATGATAGTGCTTCAATTGCTCCAGCCGGGGTAGATAAGTGTCAATCAAATCCAACAACGTTATTTTGCTATATGGATTATAATTATTGATTTCTTCAGATGTATGGTCAGACGATAATAAAATTTTCGACGAATCCACATTCGCTCCTGCAAATATCTTTTTCGAATGCTCCGCAAAAAGTAATGCAAAAAGCTGCTGTTTCACCGTATCTTGACTTTTTTGAGGCAATTCCGAAATAATATCGGGATCAATTTTTATATGCACAGCCTTATTTTCCACATTCAGTTCGACGACAGACAATTCAAGCAGAAGTCTATAGGCTTCATAGGATTGAAGAAAAACATTACTCTCTAAAAGAATTTCATTCCAATCTCCTGCCACATAGAGCGTAACATATTTAGGAAGATCAAGAAGACAAAGATTTTCAAATGCTGTCTCATCATCTTCTCTTTGCACAATAATCGGCAAGTATGGGGCTAAAGAAATTCTCATTTTCTATTCGCTAATATAATAGCGCGGAAATCATTATCCAGCGAGTCCATAAATCCTTTTGGCATTCCTCCTTCAATCCTACCGGTATCAGACATGGAAATAGTCTGGTATTCACTGCAACCTTCTTCATGCTCCACAAATACCAGATTTACCATTGCCGGAGATATAACTTTTTCAGCTATTCTTCTCCTGAGTCGTGTAATAAAATGATCGCTATGAGTTTCAACCATTACATTCACTTGTTTTTCCTTACACAAATAGATGAAGAAATCTGCCATAGAAGCCTGTATGCTGGGATGCATGTGTACTTCGGGATCTTCCACTATCATCAAGTCACCTGCCTTTGATATACTTCCCTGAGTGACTATCGGAAGAATCTGACTGAGGCCAAAACCCATGTGCATCAGATCTACCTTTACTCTTTCATTGGTAGTCACTACCACTCTATAAAGCTTGCCGGGCTCCTTGACCACGTCTATTTCATGAGCCAAATGAAACCTATTGCATATCCATTCCTTCACAAGCGCAAAAGCCTCTTTATCATCATGGCTAATACGATCAAGAATAAACCTGGTATTTTCACCGTCGGGCAAAACATATTGGCTTTCTATATCAGTCTGATAACTTCTTGCTAATACAGGAGCTACTCTAAGAGGAGCTATATATGTGACATTTTCAAGCACACTTACTAGAGTCTCACGCGCAGCCTTCATTATGGGTAATTCAAATGAATTTCCATCTTTCTTCAAAAATACAGGGAAGAAATTGACAAAGGAATAGCGGTCTGCCTCCAAACCATTCATTGCCTTTCCGTCTTCCTTAAAATCATACACTTTTTTGTTAGGACGCCATGAAAGAGTATTATCTATATTGCCTCCATTTGAAAGGGCAATAGAAAGTTTGAATTCCGAAACAACAAATGTACCATCACTCTTGACCTTGAATGATACAGATAGCGACATTCTGTCGACACCCTTGACACTATCCTTTGCATAGTGCTGTATTGCTGTATTGTTAAGTTCTTTTTCATTGAGAATAAGAGCGAATCCTATTGTGCCGCCTTTCTTATTATGAATCAAATCCAACAACGAATTTGCATATACGTATGGACCGTTGATGTTCAGAATTTCACTCGTAGATGAATTCAAAGTCTGTTTCAACAAAAGCAATGCCTGAATAACTGAGCTTTTTCCACTGCTGTTTACACCTGCAAAAACAGACAGATCAGAAATATCCAATCCGGCGACATGCTCTATCGACTTGAAATTATCTATACTTAGAATCATTTCTACTATATATTGATGGGTACTGCAAAATTACAAAAAAAAGCCTGTATTACAAAATTTAAGAATTTCTTTTTTTGCGGTCGTTGTGGATCTTTATGGCAAAGATGATTATGGAGCAGACAGTAGCTATTGTGTTGGTAATTACAATGGGAATGTTGCCAAGCAGGATTCCTTGGACTACAAAGAGCACTGAACCAAGTCCTAACATAAGAAAAGTGGGCATGGCTATGCCGTCAGTATCTCGCGTTCGGATAGTGGCTATCGCCTGCGGAAGATAACCGAAGATCATGCATAGAGCGGCTCCATAGCCAGCTATATTAATTATAGTCTCCATAATCTAATAACATTAGTCTAATAGTAAAACACAACATTTTTCTTAATGTTTTAGCTTTTGACACACAAAACAGATCTTTCTATAGTAAAAACAGTGATATCACTCGTTATATAAGTGTATGATTACAAATAAATATTAGCAACTAAACATGGAATGCGAAAAGGATAATGGAGATAATACAATCCTGCTGTAGTCAACATCCACATGGAGCCTTACAGAAAAGTTTGATTATTTCGGAAAGATTGATTAATTTTGTGATTGGAAAACTCGAATTTAAACCAATATAATATGGAAAAAACATGGCGTTGGTTTGGACCCAACGATAAAATCACCCTCGATATGCTGCGCCAGATAGGCGTTGAGGGTATTGTCACTGCACTCCATCATATTCCAAACGGGGAAGTATGGAGCGAGGAGGAAGTCAACAAGATGAAAGACTACATCGAGAGCCATGGCCTGCGCTGGAGTGTGGTGGAAAGTCTTCCCGTAAGCGAATCAATCAAATATGGAGGTCCTGACCGTGACGAGCTGATCGAAAAATACAA
>JAIDTL010000012.1 GCA_029060725.1 Muribaculaceae bacterium
GCTGTGTATGATTGTGATCTTGAGGCTAAACGGATTATGGATGGCTCTCGGGAGGTGCTTGATGCGCTTAATTTGCGGTATGGGGATGAGGTGTGTCCCGCCGGGGGACCTATATGCCGGCCTGAGCTTGCAAAGAGGGTGTTTGGAAGTGAGGAGGAGCGGTTGTGGCTCAATTCGCTTGTGCATCGGCTGGTGAGAGAGGATGTGGCGAGATGGCATGATACCCAAATGAAAGGAGGGGCGAAAAGATGCTTCGTTGAGTCTGCTATTCTTGCTACTTCAGGATTGGCGCAGATGTGCGTTGAGATATGGATGGTGACGGCATCGGAGGATGTGCGCATAGAGCGCATAAAGATGCGGGATTCTCTTGGTGAGGATGCAATACGGAAACGTATACAAAGTCAGGAGGAGGAAGAGAGGGGTATTGCTAATTCGGGGGTCCCGGTTAGGATTATTGATAATTCCGGGGATGGGTCGATTATTTCAATGATAAATGATCAATGATAAATGATCAACGATCAACGATCAACGATTAACGATTAACGATGAACGATCAACTATCAATTTTGGTTTGGGACTTGGAGGGGCGCATGCGGAGCATGCTTTATTACGTTTTTGACTTGGGGGAGATACTTGTCATTATTAGAGGCCTTTTTTTAGCCAGGCTCCGGAGATGAGGCGCCAGAGGAAGATGGCGCCACGGAAGCAGAGTTCGATGCACATGGCGAGCCAAACGCCGTTGAGACCCATCGTCGGGGCAAGCCAGGCGGCGAGCGGTACTCTGACAAGCCAGATGCTGCTGAAGTTCATGGCTGCGGGGAGGACGGTGTCTCCGACACCTACCATTACTCCGTATGCCACAATGGAGGCTGCAAACATCGGTTCTGCAAAAGCCTCGATCCTCAGAGCGCTTGCACCTAAGTCAATTATATCCTTTACGGGAGTCATCAGTTCCATAGCCTCAGGCGCGAGAATATACATTACGACTCCCATAATAGTCATGGTGAGCATTCCGAGTCCCACAGTGATATATCCGAATCGTTTTGCAAGGTCTTTTCGCTTAGCGCCATAACTCTGGCCTACAAGGGTGGTGGCAGCATCCGCAATTCCATATCCGGGCATATAGCAAAGGCTTTCAGCTGTCACTGCAAAAGCATTGGCGGCAATCGCCATCACTCCCAGGGGGGCTACGATGACCGTCACGGCAATTTGCGCTCCACAGATGACCACATGTTCCAGGGTCATTGGTGCGGACACCTTCAATGCTTTGCGCAATATTTCCCATTCCGGTTTGAAACTTCTATCTTTCTCCTTAATTTTTGCTATGGCAAGACCTTCCTGTCGGAAGCAGAGGAAATACATCATGAGTCCCGCTGTGACTATCTCTGCAGCCGCTGTGCCGAGTGCTGCACCGAGCACACCGAGTCCGGCGCCCGGCATGGTAAGATGCATTTCGAAAATGTCGATTTGTCGAGTCGGAAAAATCAGCAGGAAATTGAAGATGACATCGAGCACACACATCAGTACGTTTAGTCCTCCAGGCACTTTCATATTGCCGCTGCATCGGAGCATGCCGCCTCCAAGATAGTTCATCGTAAAGAGGGGCAATGCGAGTACGAAAACGAGAAAATAGACCGATGCGTCATGGCAGATACTTTCCTTTCCACCCAACCAGTGCGGAAGAGGCCAGGCTATGGCAGCTCCCACTAATGCCACAACAAGGCTGAAGAGAAAGCAGGCAGTGATGCTCTGCCGGAGTATGCGTCGACCACGGGCATGATCAGACGCCCCGATGCTGTGAGCCACCTGAACAGAGAAGCCCATCGTGACAGCCGAACAGATACCCCAGAAAAGCCACAGAGAAGTGGAGACCAACCCGACAGATGCGGAGGGGTCTGCGCCGAGGTGTCCTACCATCGCCGCATCGATGTATTGCATCATCATGCTCGAGAGCTGCGCCATCATGGCTGGCCACGACAGCTGGGCGGTCAGCTTAAGTTGCTGGCCGAAACTCAGGCTCTCTCCGGATCTTATCTTGTCTATTAGCATTAAATCAACGATGAGTTATGAACGATGAACTATAAATGACCCAACTTTTGCAAGCTCTAAAAATCTCACGCAAAGGGCGCAAAGACGCAGAGTTTCAATGCTTTGGTAAGCTTCGCGTCGCGGTTATAGCAAGCTCGCAAAGATTGCGGGCTGCTCCGCATCGCCCGGAGCTCGCAGAGAACAAGCGCAGTGCCTGCGCTAAGGTATTGCGAATTTATATGCAAGAACAAGCGAAACTTGAATGAATGATCGATTGTGGATGCAAAGTTACTCCTTTTTTCTTATTTGTGCAAATGTTAATAATAGTTAAAATTTTGATGGATGCAAAATTTTTTTAATAAAAATGAACCAATTTTGTTAAAAAATGTATTAATTTTGGAATTTGGAATTGGTTCGCTCTCCATCTAAACCTAATAACACAACTTACGCATGCTTTTTTAATCTCACGCAAAGGCGCAAATGGGTGAATTAGAGCATACGATACTTGAATAGTTAACTTGAATCTGAGATCTATTAAATATATGTAGTACTTAAAAAAAACCTGCATGAAAAACGTTTGTTTTACACTCAGCCGGAAAGCGCTGCTGGCGATAGCCATGCTATTGACCTTCACGCTTCCCGCACTGGCCCAGAAGATTGAAGTCCACGGACTCGTGGATGACACTACGGGCGAACCGCTTATCGGTGCCACAGTAATGGAAAAAGGCACCTCAAACGGCACTGCGACTGATTTCGACGGAAACTTCACGCTCAATGTCGCACCGGATGCCACTCTCGTGATCAGCTACATCGGTTATGACACACAGGAAGTCCCGGTGAATGGTCGCACAGAAATCAAAGTTACACTTCAGGACAACGCCACAATGCTGGCAGAAACTGTCGTGATCGGCTACGGCTCCGTAAAGAAATCGGATGCTACGGGATCGGTGGCAATCGTGAAGCCAGATGAAGTAGAAGCCGGTCTTGCAACATCAGCCCAGGATCTTCTTGTAGGCGCAAGCCCAGGCGTTGTCGTTACAACCGATGGCTCTCCTCAGGGCGGAGCTTCAATCCAAATTCGTGGTGGAGCCTCCATATCAGCAACCAACGATCCTCTTATCGTGATTGACGGTGTGCCTATGAGCACAAAGGGCGTGTGGGGTGCATCCAACCCTCTTGCTCTCGTGTCTCCTGAGAATGTGGAGTCTATGACCATCCTTAAGGATGCCTCCGCAACTGCCATCTATGGTAGCCGCGCATCTAACGGCGTCATCATCATCACAACAAAGAAAGGCTCGAGCGGCAAGCCGCAGGTGACTTTCACAGCCAATATGTATGTGAACACTCCTCGTACGCTTCTCGACGTTATGGATGGAAACGAGTTTCGCGAATACATCACAACACGTTACGGTGCCGATTCATCTCAGGCTTCGCAACTTGGCACCTACAACACCAACTGGCAAAAAGAGGCAACCCGCACAACAGTATCCAGCGACTACTCGCTCAGTGTAGGTGGTACAGCAGGTGCGTTTCCTTATCGTGTATCGGCTTCTTTCACCAACAACAACGGTATCATCAAAAAAACAGGCATGAACCGTGGTACTGCATCAATCAGTATCACTCCGAAGTTCTTCAACAACACTCTTTCAATCAATGCCAACGTGAAGGGTTCATACGTAGAGAATACTTATGCTGAAAATACTCTCGGCACATGTGCAGGCATGAATCCTACAATCCCCGTAAGAGATTTCACCAACGGCGCTGCGGTGTTTGACTACTGGACATCTTATAATGCTGCCGGTGAGGTCATCGGACCTGACGGTAAAGGCACCGACCTTAACACAGCTACAGCCCCTGTCAATCCGATTTCACAGCAGCTTGCCCAGACTTCAAAGGGAAAATCGTGGCAGTCAATCGGTAACCTACAGATCAACTACAAGCTCCCATTCCTTCCGGAACTAAGCGCCGACCTCAACCTTGCTTACGACTATCAGCATGGTGCATGGGAGGGTGGAGTATATCCCAACACTCCGAAAGCATGGGCAAACGGCTGGCAGTATCCAGTATACAAGGCTGACGGCACTACAATCGAGAAAGCTGAGACAGTAAAGAACGGTGGTACGATGTACACTAACCAGTTCCAGCTACGCACCAACCTTCTTCTTGACTTCGTGCTCAACTATAACAAATATTTCGAGGCTATCAAGACCAACGTAGACGTAACAGGTGGCTATTCATGGCAGAAATTCTTCAACAAAGGCCGCGAATATTCATTCGTAAATAACGTAAACGGTGATCCGGCATACGAGAAATACTTAGGCGTACAGCCTCAGCCCACCAATCGTTTCCGTGTTCCTCATCAGCTCGTATCATTCTTCGGACGTGTAAACTTCGTATTCGTCGACAAGTATCTTCTTACTGCCACCGTACGTTACGACGGCACATCACGCTTCTCAAAGGAAAACCGCTGGGGTACATTCCCTGCATTCGCACTCGGCTGGAAGATTCTTGAAGAGAACTTCATGGAAGGCGCACGCGGATGGATGAGCGAACTTAAGCTGCGTGCTGGCTATGGTGTCACCGGCCAGCAGGATATCAACGACAACTACTTCCCCTACCTTCCCGTTTACTCACAGTGGACCGGCCTGGGCTCAGTTTATCCGGCTCTCCTTCCAGGTGGCCAATCTGTCTTCCCCGTATCACCAGAAGGATATAATGCAGCCATCAAGTGGGAAGAAACTCACACTTGGAACGGCGGTATCGATTTCGGGTTCCTTAACAATCGCATCTCAGGTAGCTTCGAGCTTTATCGTCGCGAAACCAAGGACCTTCTCTTCAATACTTCCTACCCTGCAGGTTCAAACATCACCAACAAGGGTGACATGAACATTGGTAACCTCGTCAACAAGGGTATCGAGTTCAACATCACGGCTCGTCCTATAGTGACCCAAGACTTCACATGGGTATCTTCCTACAATATCGGCTACAACCACAATGAGATCACAAAACTTGCTGAGGGAGCCGACACAAACTTCGGTAATGTAGGAACTGACCTTACTGCCCAAAAGCACGCCCTTGGGCATGCAGCAAGTTCATTCTACGTGTATGAACAGGTATATGACAAGAACGGCGACCCGATGGAGGGTGTATTCGTCGATCGCAACGGCGACGGCGAGATCAATGAATCTGACCGCTACTTCTATCATAGCCCATCTCCGAAGGTAACAATGACATGGAACAACAACTTCTCTTATAAGAATTGGGATTTCGGCATCACATTCCGTTCCAACATCGGCAACTGGCTCTACAACTCCAACATGGCCGGCACTGTCGACAACGCTTCCAACAACAAGCTTCCTCTTGCAAACGTGATGCGCAACACATTCCTCTTCGATGATATGACCACCACTCAGAAGCTTTCCGACTATTTTGTACAGAACGCATCATTCGTGCGTTGCGACAACATCACGGCAGGCTACACATGGCGTGAACTACTCGGCGACCGTATGCGTCTCCGTCTCTACGGCGCCGTTCAGAACCCCTTCGTAATAACTAAGTACAAAGGTCTGGATCCGGAGAGTGCCGGTGGTATCGACAGCGGTGTATACCCACGTCCGTTAACATTCACACTCGGTATTGTGGCATCGTTCTAAGAAATCAAAAAGAATAATAACTGAATATAAGGATTCTCAATATGAAAATCAGCAAAAAAATAGCAATTGGGGCTCTCGCTTTCACCCTTGGGATGACCTCTTGCGTGGGCGATCTCAACGTCGATCCCGAGAACCCGACAACCAAGACTGAGCTTACTTCCAAGGATGACTATCTCGGAGTGCTTGCCCGTGTCTACGGCGGTCTGGTCTTTACAGGCGGTGTGTCCGTAAATGATGAGGGACGTGCTGTCTATACCCGTCTGGTGTGGAACCTTCAGGAGCTCCCCACCGACGAGGTAATCATCGGAGACAACTGGAAAGATGCCGGCATACCGGAGGTGAAGAGTGCAACAGCCGGTCCTGACTGCGCCATGCTTTACGAGGCTTTCTGCCGATTCAACTATCAGATTGCAATCTGCAATGAGTTTCTCAAGGTGATCGATAATGGAGCCAAATTCTTTACAGAAGCAGAAGTGAAGCAGTTTAAAGCAGAAGTGCGCACTCTTCGTGCACTCAGCTACTATCACATAATCGACATCTTCGGCAGGGGTCCCTGGACAACAGAAGCCAGTGTAGTAGGCGCAATACCTCCCACGTATGACCGCCAGCAACTTTTCGATGCGGTGACAGCCGATCTTTCAGATGCCATAAATGACCTTCTTCCGGCATCGCAGCAGATTTACGGACGTCTTTCGAAAGAGGCCGGACAGATGCTTCTTGCCAAGCTTTACTTGAATGCAGAAGTCTACACAGGCAAAGCCATGTGGAACGAATGTGCTAATCTTTGCAAATCAATCGCTTCCTCAATTGCTTGGAATCCGAACCTCGAGTACAAGTATCTCTTCTGCGGCACCAACGACAAGTATGTAGGCAACGATGAGATTATCTGGGCTGTGCCTCAGGATGCCAATACAATCCAGACTTACGGCGGCACGACTTACCTCTCTGTAGGTGCCTATAATGCGAAGGTGGACTGTCTGCCTTACGGATGTGCCGGCGACCAATGGCAGGGCCCCCGTATCCTGTCTAACCTTTCTCAGGCTCTTGCATCCAACGATAAGCGTCGTCTTATCTATGAGGGTCAATTCCATGAGAATGTACTTCCCGCTGATCTTGCTGATTGGCCCGAGGATGGTGGCGGCTACATGTGCGTGAAGTATGTCTACACTCCTGAAACAAATTATGACAATGCCGGCAACACTGATACAGCAGTAGCTGCTTTCAACAATGCCGACTATCCGCTGTTCCGTCTTGCCGACGTCTATCTGATGCTTGCAGAATGTGAACTCCACGGAGTTTCATGTCAGGGTCTTGACTACTACAATAAGGTGCGTCTACGTGCCGGTCTTCATGCAGTGGGTAGCTATACAGCCGATGAACTCCTCAATGAGCGTATGTGTGAACTTTACTGGGAAGGCCACCGTCGTTCTGACCTTGTTCGCTTCGGCAAGTTCTCAGGTGCCAACTATCTCTGGGAATGGAAGGGTGGTTCCTACAACGGAGCTACTATCGAGAGCTATCGCGACCTTTATGCAATCCCTGTACAGTTTGAGTCAACTCTGGGACAGAATCCCGGATATCCTACATTGGCAAATTGATAGGGTATCCTGTGGGTAAGTAATGTTTATTAATCACAATCATTAAGTCTGAACAATGAAAAAATTTCATATATTAGCGGCTTTCGGGATTGCAGTGATGGCAACTCTCGGACTCAGCTCTTGCCAGGCCGACAAGGACCCTGTCTTCACTGAGGCTACTGAGTTTGTGCTCAATACTCCGCCCTTTGCCGACCAGTTGTATCAGCTTGCTCCAAACTCCACATTGGAGCTGACCTGTTCACAACCAAATTACGGCATGGCTCTTGCTCCGGCCTACGAGATTCAGGTTTCACTTCTTGAAAACTTCGGTGCCGGGCAGCCTACTCCCTCAGAGGGAGAGCCCCCTTACTATGCATCTGTGCTCACCAATAATCCTCACAGTGCCGTAATCGAGATTGACGAAAAGAATCTTGCTGTGGCAATTTGCGAACTTATGGGTCTCAATGAGGAGAATTATCTTGAGACTCCCATCAATGTGGTTCCTCTGTATGTGCGTGCCGTGGCAAGCATCAGCAATCAGCCTTCCACTGTCATTACCTCAAACACTATCGTCCTGAAACAGGTGCTCACCTACTTCCAGGCTCCAGCTCCGGAGCATGATGTGCTCTACACTCCGGGTAATTCCAATGGATGGAATCATGCTAACTGTCAGCAGCTTGAAGCTTACGAGGAGGGTAAATATCGTGGTTTTGTTTACCTCAATGGCGAATTCAAGTTCACTAACAAGGATAACTGGGATGGCACTAACTATGGTAGTGCTGGCGAAGGTAAGCTTGATACTGATGGCGGTGCCGGCAATCTCCCGCTTCCAGCGGAAGGTGAAGGTCTCTATTATGCCGATGTCGACATTAACACACTCTCTTACACACTCACATATATCGAGAGCGTAGGTACGGTAGGCGCTTACAACGACTGGAACCAGGCTGATGCCGCAGCTCACATGACTCACTCAGACGACTATCTGAAGTGGACATACGAGGGACAAGTGTCTGGAGAATTCAAGTTTGTCTTCAACGACGGCTGGGCAATTAACCTCGGTAGTGCAGATCTTGAGAATCTTGAATTTGGTGGACCTAACTGTACAACTTCAGGAGCAACCGTAATCACTCTTGATCTCAGCAAACTTCCTTACTCTGCCACAGCTGAGTAAGCCCGGATAAATCAACAGCTACCCGAATTTGTTCGGGAAATGAAATCCTGTTCAAGTAAGGGTAGCTGATAGTCAATAGGAAAAAGGTATAATTTTTCACAAGCAAAACGCAATGAATAAGTTTTATATATACGGTCTAACAGTGCTCGCTCTCGGTTTTACAGCATGCGATGAAATCGAGGAGGGAACGGGGCTTCCGCAGACTAATCCCCAGCTTCCTGCTGTAGTGGCCACAAACGTTAAGGCAGAAGCGGGCCCTTCAGTCGGGTCGCTGATTAGTTTGGATGCCTACAACAACGATGGTAGGCAGATTGAACTGGCAAAGGTAACCAAAGGAGAGGACTGGCCCGAGGGTTTCAGTGTTAATGTTCCACTTATTGAGTTGTCGAAAACCGCAGACTTTTCTGATGGAACATGGACTGTAGAGTCCTCTACAGATGACGAGGGAATGGTATTGGTGTCTCCAGACGCGTGGGACGGAGTCTATAAGGAGATGTTCGGTAAGAATCCTGCTGCTACAACTTCATATATACGGTTCCCGGTCTGGGCAGTAAAAGGCTCTCAGAAAGTTCGTATGGGAGGTCTTGATACATATTACGGTGATTTCGCCGTTCAGGTGAAACCATTCGATCTTTATAACGGAAGAGTGGTTGAAGATGAGTATTATATTCTCACTTCCGATATGAACTGGGATCTTTCACAAGCTCTTCCAATGCGTCGCAACAGCCCTGACATGGATATTTATGTAGACGGAAGATTCACTTCTCCCGCGGTCATTGTAAACGGCGCTGGTTTTGAATGGATGGTAGTCCCAGCTTCAGCAGTAGCTGCAGGTTCTCTGACGGGCGAATATGCAAGTTTCGGCGTTGCAGAGGCAAATGACACAGAAAAGACAGGTGCTCTTGTGGCTAACGTAGCAGGTTCAAAGGCTATTCCAGGTCTTATAGATGAGGCAGGTCCGTATGTCTTTGAAGTAAATATGGAGACTTTAGAGTATAAGGTTCAGTTGGCTTATGAGAATCTTTGGACTCCGGGCAACTCCAACGGCTGGAGCTTCGGAACAGGCACACAGAAGCTTTACACTAAAGACTACGACAATTATTACGGATACGCACATCTGGACGGTATTTTCAAGTTTACTACTGAGGCCGGATGGGGTGGAATAAATCTTGGTAAGGGTGAGAATCCGGGTGAACTCAGCACAAATGGTGAGGCTGAGAACCTTTCTGTTGAGAAGAATGCTCTTTATTGGTGTCATGTAAATCTGAGTGCCCTGACCTACGATTTAACTGAGATAACTACAATCGGATTGATTGGTAATGCTACTCCGGGTGGATGGGATTCATCGACAGCTCTAACTCCGTCGGCTGACTTCCTCACATGGACAGCTACTGTTGAGCTGACTGCAGGTGAGTATAAGTTCCGTGCTAATGATGCCTGGGATATAAATCTGGGGGGCAGCCTTGGTGAACTAACTCAGAATGGCGATAACTTAAGTCTGGAAGAGGCCGGCAGGTATGTGGTAACTCTTAATCTCAGCGCACTTCCTTATAGTGCTACTCTCGTAAAACAATAAATCTCTTATTGATACTCACTAAATTCAAGTCCGCTCCGGTTTTTCCGGGGCGGCCTTTTTGCTAATTTGCAGGTTGGAGTGCGAGTAAATTTGTTGGAATCAAATTTAATTATTATTTTTGCATTATGAACGAGACTACACCTATATCGCTTGCGTCTTCTTCTGAAGGAAATGAGATTATACTTTAAGGATGGGGAATTGGATAGTAATTCAGTTGTCAAGGAATCCTTGACAACTGCCTCCGACGGTGATTCCGATAGCTTGAGGCACGCTTTTACTTATTTAGAAACTATATTTTTTGTAAGAATCAAATATAATTATTATTTTTGCATTGGATTGGGGGATTGGGCTAATTGGAGGGATTGGGCTGATTGGTCTAATTGGTCGGATTGGGCTGATTGGTCTGATTAGTCTAATTGGTCGGATTGGGCTAATTGGTCGGATTGGGCTAATTGGTCGGATTGGTTGGATTGGGCTGATTGCTTTAGTAGAAACTTTAAATATTGTTATTGTCATGGCTGAGACTTTTCTTCCTCAAAAAGGTAACTATCGAAATCTAATTGCGTTTCAGAAGGCAGAGTGTATATATGATATCACTTATTACTTTGCTAACAAGTTCTTTCAAAAGGGAGATCGCACCATTGACCAAATGATTCAGGCTGCACGCAGTGGCAGACAAAATATTGCCGAAGGATCTGCTGCTGCTTCTACATCTTCCGAGACAGAGATAAAGCTCATGAATGTAGCCAGAGCAAGCCTACAAGAACTACTCCTTGACTATGAAGACTACCTCCGTGTGCGCGACCAAGAATTATGGGATATGAATAATGAAAAAAGTATAACGTGCCGTCGGGTTTGTTCTGCTCATAATGATTCTTCATACTACAGAGAGGCTATCAAGACTCGTAGTGATGAGACGATCGCTAACATTGCGATCACTCTCATCCATCAGACTGACGTATTCCTCAGAAAATTAATAGAGCGATTGCAGTCTGATTTTCTAAAAAATGGGGGAATTAAGGAGCAGATGTTCAGGGCTCGGACACAATATCGAAAGTTTCCGCCTAAGTGAGGATTGGGCTGATTGGGCTGATTAGTCTAATTGGTCGGATTGGGGGAATTGGGCTGATTGGGCTAATTGGGCTAATTGGACTGATTGGAGGAATTGGGCTAATTAGTCTAATTAGTCTAATTTGGCTCATTAGAGTTATTTGG
>JAIDTL010000120.1 GCA_029060725.1 Muribaculaceae bacterium
GCTATCCCGATTTCTCCGGCTATCCATAAAGCTGAAAAAGACATCATTCGAAAAGCCATTGATGGTGGAAGCAGCGTGATCCTTCTTCGTGACCTCGGTTTCAACGAGCGCTTCAAGCCGTCCGGAGAATATTTTGATTTATGCGGCGCCGGCAGACTGCTTATGCTCTGTCCATGGCCCGACAATCTACGTCGCCGTTCAGATGCCGGCTACGATAAATTCCATCATATGAACGACTTCGCTGCTGGCATCGCCACTCTTCCAGCTTCTGCGCGTCTTTCTCTTCGATTCAATCCCAATCCTTAAATTCATTTTCTTTTTATATAATCATAGTTCTTTTTTACTGTATCGTAGCTTTAGCTACGATAATTTGATATTACGAATTGCCATAATCATCCGGCAGCCACTTCCTTTTATATAATCATAGTTCTTTCTTACTGTATCGTAGCTTTAGCTACGATAATTTTATATTACGAATTGTCATAATTATCCGGCAGGCACTGCAAGACCAAGCTGTCATGATGATAATTTTTTTGCCGTTATATCTTTTACTTTTTCGAATCTCAGGTATCTAATAATGATGAAACTTAAGTAGCTGAAATTAAATAGTGGTTAGTATAAGAAATATATGATGAAAAGAGAGTTTAGAAACAAATTGCTTATAATCCTTGGTGCGTTGGCTTTGATAATGAGCGTAGTTGGAGGCGTTTATTACTGGAAATATCGGAAGAATCCTAAAATAGTGGAGATGTCTGTAGATATGATGCGCACTACGTCGTCCGATTGGAAGAAGCCTGGTAAATATTGGGAGACTTCTCAGTTTCATACACCTAATCTACATAAGGGTAAAAATGATGTTAAGGCTGTCGTGCTTCATCATACAGCGAGTAAAGGTACGGGTGAGATAGTCGCAAAGGAGTTATGTCGCCCGGGCCGAGGTGCAAGCTGCCATGTAGTGATTGATACTGACGGAACGAGATATGTGCTTGCTCGGCCGGAGGAAATGCCATTTCATGCCGGTTACTCCAAATGGGGTAATAGATTCCGGGTGAATACCTTCTCAATTGGTATAGAATTTCATGGGAACACAATTAAACGTCCTTTGACCAACGAGCAGATTGAAAGCGCAGTGGAATATCTTAGACCCATAATCAAGAAATACAATATCAAGGCTAAAGACATTGTTACCCATCAAATGGTCAGGGATGCATATATAAAAGCCATTCCAGGCAATAAAAAAGCATTGCCAAAGGTTGACATTACTCCTGTCGAATACAAGCGTGTATTGAATGCACTTGACACTGCCAATCTTCTTAAATAGACTTAATTTAATGAGGATCTGATAGGGTAAGGGTAGGAAAAATCCTTTACGCTGTTTTTGCGTTTTTAGATATCGTAATTTTGCAGCGTGAAAAACAAAACGAAGGAAAATATTGTTTACTTAAATACCTGCGAAGGTATCTAATATCGTAGGGCATTAGCAATGCTCTTTACATAGAGGTTTTGGGATATTGATTCCCTGTTTGATTCAAACCTCGTTTCAATGATTTATAAGCCGACAGCCATAGCTGTGTCCATACGGCAGCTGTCCGGCAAAGAGAACATTGAAATCGAGGGTGATCCTCCCGGTATGCCGGGAGATCAGACAATCAGTAATAATAATCAATAATCTAAAAACCAAAAACTGTAAAGAGTATGAAAACAAATCAGAACAACAACTCTATCGGCTCCATTGAGTCAACAATCAACGCAATCGAGAACAATCTCGTGAGAAACGCCTCCGCAGGTCTGTCCGTGGAAAGGAAGAAGGGGGGCAACGGTCAGGCCTGCAAGTGCATGATCAATATCTTCTCAGAAGAAAAGCCAAAGGGAAAGGATGATAGGAAGCCGCTTTTGACATACGCGTTCTATGCAGGAACGTATTTTCCCTCACGTCTCGGGTCTGTCGCTATCTACGCTGACAATGTGACGTCAATCCTTGCCCAGATTCGAGGAAGCAAGACACTTTTCGGAATCCCTGTGGTGGAGGTCACGCTTGAGTATGGTCGGCGCCCATTCATCGACGTCAGGTTTGCAGCCTGACGTCAATTAACTTCGACATAAGAATGGAAGAAACAATGGATTGCAATGTGGAAGCGCAGAGCGCTGAATACAAGATTAGATGAGGAATCCGACGCCTATGGTGAAGGGGGTGAAGTTGATGGGGGAGGGGTCTTTCAAGACTTTCATTGGTGAATATCGGACGTAGATGCCCAGCGCGTTGTGATATAAAATTGCTCCGAAAAAGTCCAATGTCGTAGGATTTCGTTTGAATTCCTTGGTGAAAAATTCGCAACGGTTGCCGGCGGAGTCATCATAAACCCCTTTGATTGAAGAATACGTGTTGAAATTGAGTATGGGACCAAGCTTGAGTTTCAATCTCGATTTTGGGACTCTCCATTCATACAACAATGGCATTTGCAGGCTAAAAACTTTCAGGCGTGAGTATCTTACGTTTACTCCTTCGGGAGCCTCCCCCCATTCCACGCCGCCTGACTCTGATGCTACGAGCCAGCGCCTGTCAGCTGTAGCCTTGTAATTCCTCCAGTCGAATCCGAGACCGAGATATATATGCGACCTGCTAAACGAATAACCAATATTCAAACAACTCAGCCAACTGATTTCAAATGACTTCGACCATTGCATGCCGCCTCCTCCAGTCTGGTCATGAGCTTCATTTAGTCCTATACAAAGGCCATCAACTCCAATTGACCAGCTGCTTCCTGAGCATCCGCATTTTTCCTGTCTGTTCACGCAGTCAAGTCCGGGAATATTAAATAATGAGACTGACGATTTTCGTGAAGTCTTTACATTTGCTCCCGGAGTATATGCGATAATATGAGATTCCTCAGCTCCGTTCTCATTGTCGGTCACAGTGATCTTTGTGCCTTGAGAACTTTCAGTGATTATTACTTTCGATGGCGAATCCACTGCAATCAAGGTATCAGGAACTTCGCTATATGCAGGCGTCTTGATAGAGAAAAGAAGGGAGAGGACAAAGATATATCGTAATGTTTTCATAAGATTGGCTATTGATTAGAAATTGAAAGTGGCTCCGATGCTCCAAGATTTGAGTTGGGGTCCGTAGGGTGATTGGAAAAGAGTCATCGGACTCCAGGATGCGTAGACTCCCAATATGTCGAAGAGTACGAGAGAGCACATTAATTCTGCAGTGAAAAGACGTTGCTGTAGACCTTTGTAGGTGGTTTTGATTTTTGTCGTGCCATTTGCAAGCTCCGTTTGAGCAAGTGCGAATGTATTGAAACATCCGATCCCGCCTAAAGTGAATTTTACGTCACATCCCATCGGGAGGGTAAGCAGCAATGGAACTTGGAAATTTAATAAATACATCCAAGTAGATTTGACTGAACAGTCATCCTCTACAGGAATCAAGACCAATTTAGATCCAATACGCTTATATGCAAATCCATCTTGAGCACCATACCATTGAGACCCAATTCCAACTCCCATTGAGAAGGTGGGCGTATAGCTCCCCCTGTTCCACGCTATGCCCACGATTTCTCTGAATCCAAGTTCTATTGAATTCTTGACATTTCCCTTATCAGCATAGTTGAATCTTTTCCCTATGTAGGGATGCCCAAGGAAGAACATTGAAGTCCTCATCCGAGAAGATTTTTTATTCTTTGACTTGTCTTTCCCTATTCCAAAAGGAATCTCGAAGTCAATCGACGAGTCATAATCATCAGCAATGGAATCTTTGACTGTGACAGAATAAGAAAAGAGTTCCTTCCCTTTTTCGCTGTCGGTCTCTACCTCTATCAGGGTAGTGTCAGCATCACGCGACACGAGGATTTTTTCTGCATTCTCAATAATTTTCACTGTGTCAGGGGTCTCCGGATTCTGTGCCATGGCATTGCAGAACGGGACTGCAATCAATATTATGGTCAATAATAAATACCTCATGTTATTTGATTTTTTTTGTTATCATTTCTTTAACTTCGTCTGCCGACCAATCCCCTTCGATATAGACAAGGGTGGTCTTCGCTTTCCCCTTTGGGCGCATATCGAGATAAAAAAGATATTTTCTATGCTGTCCTTCCCCACCAAGTCCGTAGAAACCGAAATAAAGCATGCCATCCCTATAAGACGTCTCTTTGAAATCGGCTTTTGCCCCATCTTTTTTCACACTCCTCGCGATAGCATCCGCCTTTTCATTATCGCCTGCCACCGACACGCTTTTATAGACAGTCAAACCTTTCCAATCGGTCTGTTTGCCGGAAAAAGACACCATCGTGACGGCAGGATTCTTTGCGAAATCCTCTTTAAAGAATGGAGAGACATTCAAGTTCTCGCCTGAGGCAATCGAACTTACGAGGCTACACATCAGGATAACTAAGAATGCTATCCATTTATACAAATTATGTTTCATATACCCTCTTCATTAAATGCATTCCTGATATCATCAAGATCCGAGGCAACCGTCTGTGAGAATAATTCCGAAGAATTACTGATATCATTCAGCTGATCATCTACTATTTTCATTATCTCCGAATGATCACTTACCTTTACCCCTCCTACATAAGCCATCATCCCTTCAATTTCAACTCCTGAGTTATGATAATGACGATACAAAAGAGGAGTGGCACAAGTGAGGACTACCAGGGCTACCGCGACTACACGCTTTAAGTTACGTAATCCGAAAAACCGGCTTTTTAAAGGATGCTTAAGAGTGGAAAGTTCTCTATGATCAGCAAGCATAGCCGGATTTCGGCTCATAATCATCACGGCAAGAGCCTCTTTCACCCTATCATCGTCCCCTTTGAAAGCAAGCAGCAAGCTGAAGAGTTCCTCTTCTTCAGGACGTGACAATTGAGCTTCAAAATAGAGGTCAATGATCTTATGTATGTTTTTTTCGTTCATAATTTCTGTCGTTTTAGGTAAATTTCACGGATGGCCTTACGCGATCTTGATACTATCATTCGGGCATTGGCTTCCGAAATTTTATAATGGGAGGCAATCTCATCAAATTCCCACCCGTCATGGTCTCGATGTAGTAGGATTTGTCTGTCTCGAGGAGAGAGTAACGTCTGTATCAGGCTTTTGATTTCGAGGATTTGCTCATTCCGGGAAGATGCTTCCTCATCGTCTGAGACGTATTGGTTGGCATTCTCAATGTCTGTTTCCGGATGCGCTTGCCTGCGGCGATGAGTGTCCACAGTGATGTGCTTGGCAGCTACTGTCAGGAATCCTTCTGCCTCTCCTTGCGATGAGAAGTCATCGCGACGGGTCCAAAGGCGGCAGAAGGCATCCTGCAGGGCGTCTTCATCGTCGTCGTTATGTCGCGCCATCAGGCGTCGGCGCACATTTCGGAATGCTGATATGAAAAAATCTCTCTCCATCTATTAGGTAGACGCATCCGGATGACGTTTGCAACAAAATTTGTGCAATTAAAATAAAAATTTTTTATTACCTTTGTAACCACGAATATTATACGACTTAAATCTATTATGAAAATTAATCAATTCCTTGTGGGCTTGCTGTTAGCTTCCCCTTTTACCTTGAATGCACAAGTAGTGATCGACATCGACGCTTCTCAGAGAGGTCCTCTGATCAGCCCTACCCATTATGGTATTTTCTATGAAGATATCAACCATGCTGCCGACGGAGGCCTGTATGCTGAATTGATTCGTAACCGCTCATTTGAAGATGACACGACCCCTTGCAATTGGCATGCTGTCGGTGATGCCCGGATCGCTTTGGTTCAGAATAATTTGCTCAACGATGTCCAGCACAATGCTTTGGATGTCATTCTATCTCGTCAGGGCGACGGAGTACGCAATGAAGGTTTCTGGGGCATAAATGCCGTGAAAGGCACCACCTACAAACTATCCTTTTGGGCTAAGAGTGACAAGAAATACAAGGGAACTGTCACAGCTCGACTTCAGTCTGTGGAGGGTCAAAATCTCGGACAATCTGAAATTAAGTTGTCTTTATCCAAGGATTGGAAAAAATATACGGCAACAATAGTGGCTACTGCCGATGATCCCAAGGCTGAGTTTACTCTTACTGCCGACAAGCCCGGACAGTTTCAACTTGACGTAGTAAGCCTCTTTCCTCCTACATTCAAAGATCGTGAAAACGGCATGCGTCCTGACCTGGCTCAGATGCTTGCAGATATGAATCCTTCTTTCATGCGTTTCCCCGGAGGGTGTTTCGTTGAAGGTCAGGAGAGTCCGGACAACGCGTTTAGATGGAAACGCACCATTGGACCTATCGAGCAGAGAGAAGGACATAAAAATGTCAACTGGGGCTATCGCACGAGCGACGGTATCGGATACCATGAGTATCTGCAGTTGGCTGAAGACTTGGGTGCAAAGCCCTTGTTTGTAGTGAATGTCGGCATCTGGCATGGCGGTTGCACTCCCTACGATCAGATAGGCGACTGGATTGATGAGTGTCTCGACGCTCTCGAATATGCCAATGGCGATGTCACCACCAAATATGGCAAGATGCGTGCTGAAAACGGTCATCCTGAGCCTTTCAATTTGGAATTTATTGAGATCGGTAATGAGAACTACAACTTCCACATGGACGACAATTCCGATCAAAGCGACCATTATCCGGAGCGTTACATACAGTTCTACAATGCCATCAAGGAGAAATATCCGAATGTGAAATGCATCGGGAATGTCGAGTCGTGGGCTACTGACTATCCGTCATGGCGTAATGATTATCCGGTGGATATCGTAGATGAGCATTACTACCGTAATCCTAAGTGGTTTGCCGACAGATTCAACAAATATGACGATTATGATCGCTCCAAGCATAAGGTGTATGTCGGAGAATATGCCGTCACGAGCAACTTCGGCGACACCGGCAATCTCAATGCCGCATTAGGAGAGGCTGTCTATATGATGGGTATGGAAAACAATTCAGATGTTGTCGTGATGAATTCGTATGCCCCGATATTTGTGAATGAGAATGATGCGCGTTGGCGTCCTGATATGATCCGTTTCAACTCTTCAAATGTCATGGGTACTCCTTCCTACTATATCCAGCAGCTGTTTGCCAACAATATCGGCAAACAGGTTGTCAAGACCGACTGGACATATAATCTTACTCAGTCTCAGCCAACCGAAGAAGAGAAAGACCCTTCTGTTCATGTAGGATATGCCACGTGGAGCACCCAGTCGGCATTTCGTAATCCTCAGCTTATCATTGATGGCAAGGTCATTAACTTAAGTGATTTTGACAACTGGAATACGGTCAGCGGCAAATGGGATGTCTCCGGTTCGGAAATAATACAGAGAGGAGATCAGCAGCCGGCAATGATTGTTTGCCCTGCGAAGATTGATGCAGAGAAATATACATTCAAGGTGCAGGCAAAGAAATTGTCGGGCATTGAAGGGTTCATGGCTATGTTCGGATATAAGAATCCTGACAACTATGCTTGGTATAATGTTGGCGGATGGGGCAATTCTCAAGACAATGTGGAGCAATCAATCGATGGCAACCGTGTGCCATTGTGCAGGGATAAGCGATTCAGCGTGGAAACTGACCGTTGGTATGACTTGCAGGTTGATGTTGAAGGTGACAGTGTGCATTGTTACATTGATGGTAAACTTGACCTCTCTTGCAAGACTCAAAAAGGAAGTGTATATGGAGGTGTCTATGCGTCGACCACTATCGACGATGATGCAAAGATAATGTATGTCAAGGTGGTCAACGTTGGAGATGGATATGCAGACGGAGTGGTTCGGCTTTCAAATTGTGCAGTAGACTCAAGCAAGGATGATGCGCTCCAGCTTATTCAATTGTCTTCTGCAAAAGGAAGCGATGAGAATACAATCGCTGAGCCCCGTAATGTATACCCTGTAGCCGGAAGCATCAAGCAAGGAAAAGACAATGAAGTGCTCTTCAATGTGCCCGCTTATTCTGCCAACATATTAAAGATCAGAATAAAATAGGTTGCGGTATAAAGTAATTAAATCACACTTGATATGCCAATTTGGCATATCAAGTGTGGACGTATTCTAAAATTATTATTATCTTTGCATTTTGAAATAACTTTTTCATCATGTTACAGGAATTTCTAACAGAATATAATCTTGAGGGGATAGCTATCGGACTGATCACATTCCTCATAATCGGGGTGTTTCATCCTCTCGTGATCAAGGGTGAGTATTATATGGGGCAGAAGTGCAATTGGCTGTTCGCGATAGGAGGAGTCTGCACCCTGGCGGCATCCCTGCTTTCTCAGGGGATTCCATCAATACTCTTGGGAGTCACAGCCTTTTCCTGCTTTTGGTCGATACTTGAGGTGAAGGAGCAGAGGGAGCGAGTGCGCAAGGGATGGTTTCCGGCAAATCCAAAGCGTAACGAGGAATAAACAATGGGTTGCCTCAAGCATTACAGCTACCATTGCACCAACCAAAGATGATATATTAAATTAAAAACTAAGACAAACCAGTTTCAATATGAAAATACGAAACTTCTTTTTATTATCTGCGATAGCCATTCTTAATGGCAATACTTTTTATGCTGATAGACCGACTACACTGGTGGATCCGGTGCCGGATGTGCGTAAGTCTCTTCCTATCGGATCTGTCCCGATGGGAAGTCTGGATGACTTTGCGGAGTATCAGCTTGATTTAGGAATGGAGGACGGTCCGTTTAAGGCAAACTGGGAATCAATCGAGTCAAACTACCCGGGCACTCCGGAATGGCTTCGCGATGCCAAGTTTGGTATATGGGTGCATTTCGGTCCGCAGTCGGCGGGACAGAGCGGCGACTGGTATGCACGCAACCTATATAAGGAGGACCACAAGGCATACGCCAACCATCTGAAGAACTTCGGACATCCGTCGAAGATAGGATATAAAGACGTATTGCGCGATTGGAGACCTGACAGCCTAAACCCTGAATACCTGACTGAGCTGTACCATAAAGCCGGAGCACGTTTTCTAATGATTCAAGGTGTGCATCATGACAATTATGATTTATGGAACTCTCAATATCAGCCCTGGAATTCAGTCAATATCGGTCCTCATAGGGATTTTCTCAAAGAGTGGGCGGATGCCTGCCGCAAGCATGACATGCGATATGGAGTGACATTCCATCATGAATACACATGGTGGTGGTGGCAGACGGCGTTCGGTGCTGATTCAGAAGGAGAATATGCCGGAGTGCCATACGACGGTAATCTCACCTTGGAAGATGGAAAAGGTCAGTGGTGGGAAGGATATGATCCGCGCCTGCTATACGGCGTTGATTTAAGGGAATACGAGACTGTGGATGCGAATGCGCATAGCCCATGGTCGCCTCCAAAGGCGGGAATATTCAGCAATCATCTTGACTATGCTAAATGGTATGCCAAGCAGTGGGCACAGCGCATCATGGACGTTACGGAAAACTATGATCCGGATTTCATATATACTGACGGAACGGTACAGGGACCCTTTACAGGCGACGGAACAGGCACAGGACTCAAGTCTAATGCTATGCCGCATGTAATGGCTGACTACTACAATAAGATGCTTAAAAATCGCGGAAAGGTGGATGGCTTCAGCATCATAAAGTTCCGTAATCCCACAAACGGAGCTGTCAACACAGCTGAATTTGACTTTCCCGACACTATCAATTCATCGCAACCCTGGATCAGGGAGGCTCCTGTAGGTGACTGGTTTTATGCTCCCGGGTTCACATACGATTCCGGCATGATGATCAAGTTCATCATCGAATCTATAGCGAGAGACGGAAACGCTGCTCTGAATATCTGTCTTCTTCCCGACGGAAGCATCGAACCCGAGTGTGTCAGGATGCTTGAAGAAGTGGGCGACTGGATGAATCGGAACGGCGAAGCTGTGTATGGAAGCCGTGCTTGGCATAAATTAGGTGAAGGCGTAGAGAAAGACGGCAAGCTTCGTAAGCTTCCGGGCGGTGGTCTTGGAAAAAGACATGCTGAGTTTCAGTTCTCACCGGAGGATTTCCGTTTCACGCTGGGCAAGAACGGGAGCTTATACGCCTTCTGCATGACAGTGCCGGAAGGTGGAACGGACGTGATGATAAAGTCGCTCGCCAATGGAGCTAAAGAGTCTCCTGAAGTCAGAAATGTCACTCTCCTCGGCCATGAAAGCCCATTGAAATGGACACAGACGGATAGCGGTCTTTCTGTGACATTACCGTCTGACCTCTCAGACTTCAAATCAGCATTAGTATTCCGGATAGATTAATATAAGTTTCTAAGTTTCCCAATCACAACCCCGGTTACCACAATAGGGGTTGTGCCTTTTGCAGGGCTTCATTACTGCCCAATGCCACGCTTTGATGTCTGTTGAATTTTTTCGGAAAATTCAGTATCAACACAACATTGGCGCGTGGCAAAACGTTATTACTTTAAATAAATTTACTAAATTTGCCACAAGGGTAAGGACTTATATGGATAAGGTAATAGCCAATAACTTAAAGAAACTCAGGGAGACAGCTTGCTACACGCAGGAAGAGACTGCGCAAGCTTTGGGAATCACCCGATCTGCTTATAGCAATTATGAATCGGGCGACCGAGAGGTGCCATACGATGTCATAGAAAAAGCCAGCGATTTTTTTGGCTGTGATATGACCATGCTGTTCGAAGAGAATGAGGTTGGGGATGCTATGATTCTTGCATCTGCATTCCGCATAGACGGTATCGCTCCCGAGGATACTGCTGAAATCTTACGATTCAAGGATATCGTGAAATCTTATCTTAAAATGGAGACAATCGAAGCAAAATGAAAGTATCCTTATTAAATCTTGTGGAGAGTCAGGTATCCAAATTCCGTCAGTTGACCGGATTGAGTGACAGTGAAGCTGTAAACATCAAGAGTCTACTTCTAAAGTTGAACGTGCTCACAATTTATCGTCCATTATCTGAGAATTTTTCCGGAATGAGTCTAAAAAGCGGTGAAAGACGTTTTATTCTGGTCAACTCCAACCATCCGAGGTGTAGGCAGCATTTTACGATAGCGCATGAATTGTACCACTTGTATTTCGACCCTAATCCGGTTCCTCACAACAGTATGCAAGAGGGAAAAAAAAGCGACATCGAACAATGCGCGGATGCGTTTGCTCTAATTTTTTTAATGCCATCTGATGGTATAAGACAACTGATACCATACACAGAACTCATTGAAGGTCATGTGTCTTTGGCTTCTGTATTACGTATAGGACAATATTTTTCCGTTTCCTATTCAGCAGTACTCAACCGACTTTTTGATCTAAAACTCATAGGTCGGATCGAGAGAGATGCCCTCAAAATGTATCCTGTGAAAAAGACTGCAAGAGCATACGGCTATGATACGACCCTATACGAAGCCGGCAATAAGGACCTTGTAATTGGAGATTTTGGGGAGAAGGCAAGGAAATTATTTGAAGAAGAGAAAATATCGGAAGGCCACTACATCGAACTTCTACATAAAATTGGGATAAATGACAACGAAGACTAAAATCGTGCTGGATGCCGATGTTATAATACATTTTGTCAAGGCAGGACAATTCAGTCTTCTGCTTGATATATTCCCGGAGTATCAGTACCTGATTTTGGATGTGGTCTATGAAGAAGTCACTGTCAATAGAAATACCAAAACTCAGATTGACAACACTCTCCAATTTCTTTCATCTCGCATCATCAATGTCAAATTCGATCCAAAAGGCGAATCTCGCTTGGAGTATGCACGATTGCGTGGCCAATTGCTTTTAGGAAAAGGAGAGAGTGCATGTATGGTCTACTGCAGAGATAATCATGAAGCTCTTGGCAGTAGCAATTTGAAAGATATAAAAGAATATTGTGAAAAGAATAAAATTACTTTTCTCTCTACCATTGATTTCTTATATTATGCGTTTGTTCGAAAGAAAATGACACCGGAGGAATGCCGGATTTTTATAGAAGATGTAAATCGTAAAGGAAGTCGTCTTCCAGTCATCGACATAACCTCCTACGTTCCTAATTGTCAAATATAGAATACCTTTAATCTAATCTTACCGATTGAAATGAAGAAATTTGTGATGGCTTTGTGTGCTACGGCGGCTCTTTGCGGCTGCAACAGTAAAGTTAGCGATGTGGATGCGCGTGTAGACGCGCTCTATGATAAGATGAGTCAGGAGGAGCGGATCATGCAGCTCCGCAGCTGCATGATGGATGAGCTTTTCGATGAAAATGGCAATCTCGATACCGCCAAATGCGATTCCCTTATCCCTAACGGAATGGGACATTTCTGCCAATTTGCGAGCCAGATTCCTCTGGAGCCAAATGTGTTGCGCGATAAGGTTGCTGCTGTCCAGGACTGGCTTATACATAATACTCCCAACGGCATTCCGGCACTCTTCCACGAAGAGGTGCTTTCAGGTGTCAATACTCTTGGATCGACTATCTATCCCCAGCAGATAGGGCAAGCTTGTTCCTTCAATCCGCAACTCGCAGAACTGAAAACCCTCCAGACCGGAAACGCATTGCGTCAAATTGGCGGAGTCCTGTCGCTTTCCCCGATGGTCGACGTTTGTCGAGATCCATCTTTCAACCGTCTTGAGGAATCATACGGTGAAGACGATTATCTTTCGGCTGCGATGGGAGTCGCATTCGTCAATGGTCTGCAACAGGGCGACCTGAAAAAGGGTGTCGGTGCATGCTCTAAGCATTACCTTGGATATGGAGGAGGTGGAGATGCCGACGAAAAGGAATTGATGGAAGAAATCCTTCTGCCGCATGAGGCGATGATCCGCACTGCCGGCAGCAAGGCTGTCATGCCGGGTTATCATGCGGTAAAAGGCACGAATTGCGCTGCCAACGACTGGATTCTGCGTGATATCCTCCGTGATTACGTAGGCTTCGACGGGATGGTGGTGAGCGACTATACAGCTATCGACCAACTTCCCGGAAAGGACAATACAGAGAGAGCCGCAATGGCAATCAACGGCGGAACAGATGTGGATTTCTGCAACGGCACCTGCTACGCCAATCTTCAGGAAGCTATCGACAAGGGACTCGTAAGTCAGGAGACATTCGAGAAAGCTGTAAAGAATGTGCTGAAATATAAGATGGAAGCCGGTCTTTTTGACAAGGATGCTTATTTCTACAGCCAAGAGGACATAAAACTTGATACTCCCGAAGAGCGTCAGACAGCATACGACATTGCTTCTCAGTCTGTAGTACTTCTCGAAAACAACGGTGTGCTTCCTCTTAAGGATAATGAGAAGGTATTCGTCACAGGTCCTAACGCCAACTCAATGTGGGCGATGTGTGGCGACTATTCCTTCCCAAGCATGAACTATTTCTGGAAGATGAGGATGGACGAAGTAGATAATCCTCACATCGTCAAACTGTTGGAAGGTCTCAAATCACGTAAACCTGAGAATGTTGAGATTTCCTATTCCCGTGGTTGCGATTGGACAGATACTATCGAGACACAATTCAAAAAATTTGGTGATGAACGTGCGTGGGAGTATCGTACTCTTCATCGTAAGGTGGAATCAGGCGAGAAAGCAGACTGGAATGAGGCTATCAAGATGGCTAAGGATGCTGATGTAATCGTGGCAGCGATGGGCGAGAATGTCATGCTCTGCGGTGAAAACCGCGACCGTCAGGGACTCAGTCTGCCGGGGCGTCAGGAGGAATACGTAAAGGCATTGATAGCTACCGGCAAACCGGTTGTATTAGTATTGTTTGGAGGTCGTGCCCAGGTGATTTCCGGTATCGCAGACAAATGCGCAGCAATCATTCAAGCTTGGTATCCCGGTGAAGAGGGGGGCAATGCGTTGGCTGATATCCTTTATGGAAAGGTATCTCCTTCAGGCAAACTGTCGGTAAGCTATCCCAATACTGAAGTGTATGGTCCGCTTTGCTATCTTTATTCTGCCGGGAAGGATCCTCGCGTGGCGTGGGAATTCGGATATGGAAAGAGTTATACTACCTTTGAGTACGCCAACCTTGTAGTCGACAAAGATGCTTCCACTGCATCAGAAGGCATCACGGTTACTTTTGATGTCAAGAATAAAGGCGAAGTGAAGGGTGACGAGATAGCACAGGTATATCTCTCACCGGGAGAGGATAACCAGAACATACGTCCCATAAAGCTTCAGGGTTTCGCAAGGGTATCATTGGAACCGGGTGAGACAAAGAAGGTGCAAGTGACGCTCTATCCTGACCAGTTCGGCTATTATACCAATGAAGGTCAGCGCCAATGGAACATCGATCCCGGCAAATATACCGTCAAGATCGG
>JAIDTL010000121.1 GCA_029060725.1 Muribaculaceae bacterium
GTCCTAAAAATTTGCATAATCCAAAATTTATTATTAACTTTGCAATAATTTGTGTAAGCTTATATATGAGACAATTAAAGATAACCAAGTCAATCACCAATCGCGAAAGCGCGTCGCTCGACAAGTACCTCCAAGAGATAGGTCGCGAAGAACTAATCTCTGTAGCCGAGGAAGTCGAGCTTGCCCAGCGTATCAAGAAAGGTGATCATGCAGCCCTTGAAAAACTGACAAAAGCAAACCTACGTTTTGTTGTGTCAGTTGCTAAGCAGTATCAGAACCAAGGCCTCAGCCTTCCCGACCTAATCAATGAGGGAAATCTCGGTCTGATTCGTGCTGCACAGAAATTTGATGAGACAAGAGGTTTTAAATTCATTTCATACGCTGTTTGGTGGATTCGTCAGTCAATCCTACAAGCTCTTGCCGAACAGAGCCGTATCGTGCGTCTTCCTCTCAATCAAGTCGGATCGCTCAATAAAATAAGTAAGGAGCTTTCTAAGTTCGAACAGGAAAACGAAAGGCGTCCATCGCCTGAAGAACTTGCCGAGCGTCTTGATATACCAGTGGATAAGATATCCGACACTCTGAAAGTGAGTGGACGTCATATATCAGTGGATGCGCCATTCGTAGAGGGAGAAGACAATTCGCTTCTTGATGTGCTACCTAACGACGACAGCCCAAGCGCAGATGCATCCCTGACTCAGGAATCACTCTCAAAGGAAGTGGATCGTGCCCTGCGTCAGCTTTATGACCGTGAACGCGAAATCATCAAGATGTTCTTTGGTATTGGTTGTCAGGAAATGACCCTTGAAGAAATCGGCGCGAAGTTCGACCTCACACGTGAGCGTGTACGTCAGATTAAGGAGAAAGCAATCCGCCGACTCAAAGGCCAAAAGAGCAAACTACTCAAGAGCTACCTCGGAGAATAATTATCAACGACACCAATAAATAAAATCCCGACATCTTTTGGATGCCGGGATTTCTATTTTATCCATATTCTTTATTTCACAATTCCATCTCTCTTCAGGAGAGCATCCACTGTAGGTTTCTTACCACGGAACTCTACATACAATTCCATTGGATCTACAGTGCCTCCGGATTCAAGCATCTTATGGAATTTATCTGCAGTTTTCTTATCGAATATTCCATTTTCTTGGAATGCTGCGAAAGCATCAGCATCAAGAGATTCAGCCCACTTATAACCATAGTAGCCGGCAGCATACCCACCGGAAAAAATATGACCAAATTGAGGAGACGTCAGACAACCATCTACCATGTCGAAAATCTTGACAGGTTCCATTGCCTCTCCTTCAAAGACTGCAATATCCTGTGATGCACGCAAAGGATCTTCAATAGTATGATATGCCATATCGATATAGCCAAAACCGAGCTGACGCATGCAGCGGTAGGCCGCTCCAAACTGAGACGCCGTGACAAACTTGTCAATCAGATCCTTCGGCATCTTCTTTCCTGTCTTGTAATGCTTGGCGAAAGTATCGAGGAATTTTTGCTCCGTAAGATAATTTTCGTTGAATTGAGAGAAGAGTTCCACAAAGTCATGATAAACGTTGGTGCCACTTAAGCTTCCGTATTTAGCCTGAGAACTCAAGCCATGAAGAGCATGACCAAATTCATGCAGGAATGTCTCAACTTCACTCGGGGTAAGAAGCACAGGATCATTACCTACCGGCTTTGAGAAATTCATTACGATAGAGATTACCGGTACATTTCGATTTCCTTCATCATCCTTAGTCTCAGTATTGAATTCAGTCATCCAAGCCCCTGATCCTTTGCCGGGACGGTAGTAAAAATCAGTGTAAAGGACACCGAGAATGTTTCCATCTTTGTCATACACCTCGAAAGCTTCCGCATCAGGATGATATGTAGGTATGGATTTGTTGCGTTTGAATTTATACCCATAAAGCTTTGTTGCAAGGCCGAACACACCGTCGATGGTATTGTTGAGCTCAAAATAAGGCTTCATATCCTCATCGTTGAAGGCATATTTCTCATTCTTGAGTTTGTCATACCAATATGAGTAATCCCAAGGCATCAGAACGAAGTCAGGTCCTTCTGTCTGCCGAGCGAAAGCCTGCACTTCTTCGATCTCCTTGCGCATAGGCTCAGTGTAATTGTCCTTCAAATTGCCCAAAAACTCCATTACTGTCGCCGGATTGGCCGCCATAGTATGTCCGAGCTGATACTCTGCAAAATTCTTGTGGCCAAGAAGCTTCGCGATCTCCAGACGCACGTTTGCTATATCCTTAAGTATTTCTATATTTGAGTACTCCCCTGCCATATTGCGCGAACCATACAGGCGATAGAGTTTCTCACGAAGTTCCCGATTGTCGGCATATTTCATGAACGGACCGTATGATGGTGCAAATACAGTGATAAGATAGAGACCTTGGTCATTAGTCTTGCCCTCTTTTGCAAATGCTTCATCTGCCTCGGCTTTTGCTGCAGCCTTTATTGACTCCGGAAGTCCTGAAGTCTGCTCTTCTGTGATAAACATCCTGCGAGCCTTATCTTTCATTCCGTTCGTCACATTCTGCGAAAACTTCAAGTTCAGGTCGCTGAGTTCTGCTGTGAGCTTACGGTATTTTTCTCTATCTTCCCCTTTAAGGGCTGCCCCATTGTCGGCAAAGGATGTGTATGTTTCTGTTATGAGTCTCTTCTCTTCAGGTGTAAGACCTTCTTCTTTGTCCCGATTGTCATACACCTGTTTGATTTTCTCGAAGAGCTTTTCATTAAGAAGAATATTTGCACTGTGCTCTGAAATAAGAGGAGTTACATTTTGCATAGCTTGCTGATACGCCTCATCGCCACATGCACCCTCAAGATTTGAAAGGGCAAGCACTGCCCTATTAAGTTCCCAGCTGCTCCTGTCGAGAGCTGCTATCGTGTTTTCAAATGTTGGTATCGAACGCTGGTTGACAATCGATGCAATTGCTTTGTTCTGATACTCGATACCTTCCTTCACGGCTGCCTCAAGGTCAGCGGCAGTGATCTTGTCGAAAGGAAGCACATTGTAAGGAAGCCCTGAAGGAGCCAACACCGGATTAGTGCTGTCATTCATAGCCTGTACATGTAAAGAGCTTGTTGCCATAGCTGTTGCCACTAAAATTGATATTACTGTTTTTTTCATAAATGCAGTTGCGGGAACCCGGACTTTTGCACCCGGATTCCCGTATTTCAAATCTATAGATTATTTATATTTTCTACCTATCATATTACTCTGCGGCTTGTTTACCTACCATGATAACTTCGATAAGGTTCTTGCCGTCATATACATTTTTAAGGAACTTATTGAATTCTTCAAGCGACAATGACTGAAGAGCCTCAATGTATCCGGCATGAGTATTTGCTCCTCTTTCAGCCGACATGATGGCACCTTCCCAATAGCTGTTGGTCTTTGAGTTGATCTCATACTGCTTGATAGCGGCTTCTTTCACTTTATTGAAGTGGTCGGCCTTAGCACCATT
>JAIDTL010000122.1 GCA_029060725.1 Muribaculaceae bacterium
AACTGGGGGAATGCGGAAAACGAGAAGACGGCACGATATGGGGAGTATAAGTGTACTGGACCGGGAGCTGACGAAAAGGAGCGCGTGGGATGGAAGAAGACGCTGAATGCTTTGGATGCGGCAGAGCTTACTGACCCGGGAAGGATTTTTGCCCGGAATTCGGTTTGGATTCCGGACTGACAACATCTTCAGTGTCGTTTTAACTTTCCTGATATTTACTTGTCTTATATAGCATGAAAGCAATTGTAAAGATATGTATAGCCGTATTATGTATGATTACCGGCTATTTTAAGGCATCATCTGCGGATACAAAATTCGCTGATGAGACTCTAAAATATGTCATCACATATAAATGGGGACTAATCACAAAAGATTCAGGGGAAGCGACACTTTCGATTAAGAATCAAGGATCAAAGTATTATATCAGACTGACAGGCAAGACAAAGCCATGGGCAGATGGTCTCTTCAAGGTAAGAGACACACTGGTTTCGGTCATGGACAAAGCAAAATTCCATCCTCTGTCTTATACCAAAATAGCACATGAGGGTGATTGGCATAGAAAAGATGTCATTGAATATTCTTATACGGGGACGAATGTAAAGGGTAATGCTTCTGTCTATAAAGAGAAAAAAGGGAATGTCAAGACTGAAAACTTTGAATTGTCGTCGTCAGGTGACACTTTCGATATGTTGAGTGTATTCTATTGGATACGAAGCATTGACCTTGCCAACATTGAAACCGGAAAGAAACTCACCGCTACCCTCTTCTCCGAGTCGCGAGAGGAAACCGTAAAGATATGGAAAGTTGGCGAAGGGAGTGTCAAGATGCGCGATGGAAGCAAACGGGAAGCTTGGCATATCAAATTCACATTCACTTCTAAAGGAGGGAAAAAGACAAGCGACGATATCGAGGCTTGGATATCCAAGGATGGAAAGAGAGTGCCGCTTGAGATAAAAGGGAAACTCCCCCTTGGACACGTCTGCGCCTATCTTATTTAGGGATTATGGTGAAGGTCAGGGAGCCACGCGTGGATGTGGCTCCTTTTTTTGCGCTCCAACGGGCTTGCATCGCAGCTTGCTCGCATTTTTTTCGGATCTCACGGGTAGCTGCACCGGAGGCTGTGGCTGTAACTACTTTCCCTTCAGCATCTACTGTGATCGACACTGTGACAGTCGTCTTGTGAGCCAGAGATACGTCCGGGAGAGGACAGCCAAGGAATTGGCGACCGCTCATCTTGCCGGTGACACCGGCTCCTACACCTTCACTACCCCCTGTAGAATCAAATTTCCCTTGTACGGAACCAGGCTTACTTTTGAATTTACCGGCCATTGACGTTGCTACCTTCTCCTCTTCTTTCTTTTTGTCGGGAGCTGTCGTTTTCACCGGACTCTCTGCAGTTGATGTGACAAGCTTCTGCTCCGGAGAAGGAGTTTGATTATCGTCGGAAACGACAGTATGAGGTTGCTCTTCAGCAGCTGGAGCCGGCTCTCCTTTTATTTCCGGAGCAGGGGCATCCTTTGCGACGGCATCAGGCTCACCGATAGTCTTATGATTCTCGAGTAAGAGTTCAGGGTCGAGAAACACCTCATCTTCTTCAAGTTGAGGATTTTCAGCTGAAACAAGCCGCTCATCATAGCGTAGAGTGGCTACGAGAAGCCACACGAGAATAGCACCAATCGCCAGAAAAGTGACGAAAGCTGCTATAATTGAGTCTCTGCGATGGGATGAGTTCATAGGCGAAATATCATTTTCCCGAGTCAAGATTGGATGGAGATTCTTGAAGAGCTTTAGTGGCGAGCACCATTTTCATCTTTCTACGGGCAGCCATGTCAAGAATTTCCACAATTTTGCCATATTCCACCTTTTCATCCGCATAAAGGGCAATTCCCCTTGTAGAGTCCTGCTGCTGGATAAGAGTCAAGGCAGATATCAGTTCATCGCGCGTGACTGCCCTGGGTGTAGACGTCCCGGGTAAAGAATCAGTGCGATCCATCACGATGTAGAACTGCGACAGAGAATCTACGTAAACCTCAGTAAGAGGTTTTTGGGAAGTCTGTTCAGAACTTTGCGGGAGATTTACATCAATAGCTGCAGGAAAGATAAGAGTAGAAGTGACCATGAAGAAAATGAGCAGAAGGAAAATCACATCTGTCATTGACGACATGGAGAATGTATCGAGAGTATTGAAGGATCGTTTTAGGGCCATGGTTTGCGTTGGGCGTTGGGCGTTTTACGTTGTACGTTTTGCAAATTAGGCAGCGGGTTCGTTGAGCAGGTCCATGAACTCCATGGTCTTAGTCTCCATCCCTGTGACAACCCTACTTACACGGCTGACAAGGAAGTTATAGCCGAACAGTGCGAGGATGCCAACGATAAGACCTCCGACAGTAGTCACGAGTGCCTGATAAATGCCGCTTGAAAGAACTATGATATTCGCTCCCGTGCCTGCCATGGCGAGTGCGTAGAAGGCTTCAATCATACCTGTAACTGTGCCAAGAAATCCCAACATGGGAGCGCCTGCTGCAGTAGTAGAAAGCCAAGTGAATCCTTTGCCAAGTTTTGCCACCTCAATATTGCCAGTGTTTTCTATAGCTACAAGGACATCCTGCATCGGGCGTCCGATGCGAGTCACGCCTTTCAAAATAAGCCTGGAATATGGAGTGTCGGTCTTTTTGCATAGTTGCATAGCACTTTCAAGGTCACCTTCATGCACATAATCACGGATGCGCTGCATGAAAGTATTGTCTTGTTTGCCTGCTCTTGAAATTGCAAGACACCTTTCTACAAAAATGTAGATGCTTACAATCAGCATCAAAGCGAGCGGAATCATAATGTAGCCGCCATCCATTACAAGCGACCAGAGGCTGAGGGTTTCCATAATTGGATTATGAGTTTTATAGATTATAAATTCATGATACATCATGGTTTATCATGTTGCATCATGATACATCATGAATATTCAACATTTGATTATTAATCGGAGAGGCAGTCAAGATAAGCCTTGACAGTGGCATCAATTCCGAGATATAGGGCGTCGCAAATTAAGGCATGCCCTATGCTGACTTCGTCGATCCAAGGAATTGTATCGTGGAAATATTTGAGATTTTCGAGACTAAGGTCGTGACCGGCATTCAGACCTATTCCACACACTTTTGCCACAGTAGAAGCATCAACGAATGGAGCAATAGCATGCTCTCGATTTTTTGCATAGTTGTCGGCGTATGATTTTGTGTACAGTTCCACTCGGTCAGCGCCTGCAAGTTTTGCCTCGAGCACCTGATTAGGATCCGGATCTACAAACAATGATACTCTTATTCCGGCATCCTTGAATCTTTTGATGATTTCCGACAGCTTCGCTGAATTTGCCATTACGTCCCATCCGTGGTTGGATGTAAGTTGACCGGGGGCATCAGGAACGAGAGTCACTTGCTCAGGTTTTGTAGCCACAACTAAATTAATGAAGTCTTCTGAAGGATATCCTTCTATGTTTAGCTCGGTGGCAATTGCTTCTCTCAGCAAAGGGACATCCGATCTTCTGATGTGGCGCTCGTCGGGTCGTGGATGAATCGTAATACCCTGTGCACCCGCTTTTTCACACGTCAACGCAAAATGAACGAGGTCGGGATTATTTTCATCCCGAGCGTTGCGGATTGTGGCAACTTTATTGATATTGACACTTAGTCTTGTCATTTTCGTTTTTGTATTGTTATATTATAAAAACAATGTTTCTAAGTGAAAATATTATGCAAAATCGAGCTTCTTGGGCAAAATTTGAATAAAAAAACTTAAAAATAGCCTACGAGCTATGATTTTCGGCACAATATTTGTATCTTTGAAAACGCAAACCGATTTTGATGATTTGCATCAAAGGCGCTTTGCAGATTCTGCAAGGCAAAATTAATGAAAAACATTGAAATCACCAAAAGAAAATTAACATTGACGACACAAGAGACTCTCATACAGCGCGACGACTGCAGCATGGTGACGCTTTTATGCTCTCCTTCAGACTACAGTGCAAGCATCCTGACACATGCGTGCGAGGATGCCGGGGCACCCGTCGTAGACCTTCTTACGAAGCCTGCCGACGACATGAGCATCAGTGTGACCCTCAGACTGCGTTGCGACGACCCCACTCCGGCAATTCATAATCTGGAAAGATACGGATATGAAGTGGCGGAAGCTGAAGGAAATAACTACACAGACTCGATGATTGCTGCAGAGCGGCTACTCGAATTGCAAGTAATGCTCAACGTATAACATTTGAATCGCGATGAGACGAACTACATTAGCGCTGTATGGAAAATCCCGCCAAGACCAGAATCTAACCGGGATAATGAATTTCATGGCCGAAGCCCGCATGAGGGGATTCGGCCTTTTGTGTCATGAAAAGTTTGCTGCCTACCTTTCGAGATTCGGAGAGAATCCGGATTTCATACCCCCTATCTTCTCAGGGATTCCGGATGCTGACGTAGCAATCAGTTTTGGCGGAGACGGTACTTTTTTGAGAACCGCACGCCGATTGGAATCAACAGAGATGCCAATCGCCGGTATCAATACCGGCAATTTGGGCTATCTTGCTCACTTTTCTCTTGATGACATCACGCTTCTTCTTGACGGCATCCGCAACAAATCTTTGCAGATGCAGCCCAGAAAGCTCATTGAAGTGTCAGGACGAGGCATTCCTGACAATTTCCTACGATGTGCGCTTAATGAGATAGCTGTGCAGAAAGATGACTCAGCATCAATGATAAATGTAAATGTCGAGCTTGACGGATTCTTTCTTGCAGATTATCGGGCAGACGGACTGATAGTCTCTACCGCGACCGGAAGCACAGCCTATAATCTATCAGTAGGGGGACCAATATGCCAGCCGGAGCTGGATTGCATGGTGCTTGCTCCGGTAGCCCCACATTCCCTGACATTGCGACCGATAGTCATATCAGGAAATTCGGTGTTGAGGCTGACGATGACATCGCGTACGGGATCCTACCGATTGAGTGTGGATGGATATAGCGTTGCCATGAAAGAAGGGAGCAGCCTTGAGTTGAAAGCTGCCCCCTACGTGGTGAATTTATTATCGCCTCACGATGACACATTTGCGGCGTCGCTGCGCGAGAAACTGCTTTGGGGAAGAAGTTGAATAAGATCTAAATTTATTTGAATACAACTTTTGAAGTACGAGTTGAGCCATCAGAAAGTTTGGAAACTTTTACGAATATTCCTTGCTTTGGAGTGGCTACTCGGACGCCTGAAATGTCGTAATATTCAGCAGAAACCTCTTCCGCATAGTAATCAAGAGCCTCTACAGCAGAGAAATCTCCCACTTTGACTTTGTTAGCATTTAGAATGGTGCCGTTAGGATTGATGATGAAAGCAGCTACATAAAGTTTGTCTTTATCTTGGATCACATTATTGGAAGCAATGTCGTAGGAAAATTCCGAAGCATATGGCTTATTGAATTCGATATCGGCGGGAACTGAGTCATCGACACCCTTCATACCATTGACATCAACCACCACATCATTGAAAATCAGATTCGGAACTTTGGAGGGCCACTTTGTGAGGACTTCAAGTTCGGTGCCAATGTAGTTTACGGCAGAACCCGGGAAATAGTTGGATTGCCACCAACTTTCATCTTCCCCGGTGAGTCCGTTATTAATCAGAAGATAGCCAACTTTATAACCGGCATTTTCCTTATTTTCAAAGAATGTAGCGGCAGAAGATACATTAATCTTAGTCTTCTCTTCATTTGCCCAAACAGCCTTAACCGAAATGTCGGCAGGAACAACAGTCTCCATGGAAGCAATCACTTCCTTCTTCATACCGAATCCATCAGTGGTATTCCCATAATATGGGTCTTCAAGACCGTTTCGATTCAAAGTAGAATTGGGGAAACTTGCGACACTAACGGGATATTCTGAAGTGACCTGCATAGGATCTCTGTCGTGATATGCTGCCAACACTATATTATCACCATACAATTCATTCAACTGCTCAAGTGCAAAATATCCGCGAGTGCACCAGCCGCACCATGTCCCTGTAAACTCCTCAAGCATCGGACGATGCTTAGGCACAAAAGGAAGCACCAGCAGCTTGCAAGACGCATAAGAATTTGGATTTGCATTATCCATACCATTCACCTTATTGATCTTCAGATCAACCGTAAACTCACCAAGTTCAGGCCATGCAGCTATGGGGATATCAACAGAAGTCCCATTGACAAAGTTGGACATGATTGGAGTGTCAAATTCAAGAGTGCGGTCGAAACTCTTGCCATCTATAGTGTAAGTGTAACCGATAGATGACATATCCTTTATGCCCGGAGTAGAGAGGACTGCACTGATATTGAAATCTTTATCTATCTGGCTATATGTAGTGGCAACACTTTTGATGCCTACGCTATATTCCGGGAATTCTCCTTCTACAGTCACATAAATCATTGCAGCGGCATTCAGTTTATCATTATAAGGCATCCACTTCAGGAAGTCTTTGGATGCACGTATATAAAGAGAGTTCGGATTGTCGCAAGGAGAAATTAGCAAAGGATATTGCTGCTTATTGGAAAGGACCTGCCCTTTTTCTGCGGCAGGCACAGTGAAGCTATAGCCAACATATATTCCTTCTTCAGTGATCACGTAAGGCTCAGCCAGAGTAGTAGAAATCTGACCGAATGAGTCTTCGCTCCCTGGAAGAGAAATCTTTTCGGGAGTGACTTCTGCCGCACACACATCAGGGACAGTCACCTTTACACCATCTACTTTCTCAAGTGTCAGTTCTTTAGAGAGCCACAGTGAAGCCGACTCTATTCCCTCGTATGCATTTAAGACAGCACGGACAGCTGTAATTTTCTTTCCTACGAGAGCCGGATCTTCGATACGGATAGCCACATCGTAGATTTCAGATTTTCCCTTACCCCAGATACCGTATTCATCGCCGGCGTAAGAAAATGTAATTGCACTTTCTGCAGCCACAGCCGAAAGCATGGCTGAACCCAGAAGGCAAGATGCAAAAAGTTTCTTCAACATATCTTAGTAACTATAAACTATTAACTATTAACTATTAATTAGGAATGCTTAATTCATAATGCATAATGCATAATTGTCAGTATCCGATATTCAGACAAAAAAGCTTTTTGATATATTAATTAGCGGACAATCTTCTTAAAGGAGGCAACTGAGCCGTCTTCATATACGACGCGCTTAATCACTACGCCTGAAGCTGACTTAGCGACTTCTCGGCCTGTCATATCATAGTATTTGACATCTGCTATCTTCTTATCTGCGTTGACACCGGCAACAGCCGATAAATCTTCAAGATTTAGAGTCACTATTTCGCTTCGCGTTTCTTCTCCTTCGTATTTATAGACAGACTGAACCCCAATAGAAGACATGCCCTCTGCGAAAAATGCTATTTGACGCATCGTACCACCATGATTTATGATATAGTCTGAATGGAAGTCCCAAGGGATTTCCACCATATCCTCATTCAGCTTGTAATCAGCAGCTTCAAAAGTCCATTCTTCATCATCTATATAGATAATATAGCCTAAATTCTCAGTGATCAGCACATCACCTTCAGTTGACAATCCGGGGACATTGAAATATAGGTCATATTCATCATAATGTTCCATAAAGTCGATAAATACGAGATTACATGGATTTTGAGGAATTCCTGCAAATGAATCCTGATGATTAAGAACAAAATCAGTGAATTCATCAAGTTCGTATAGCTCATCTTTCCCAAGATTCAGCAGTAACACTACGTCGGGATCTTTAGGATAGATTGTATTATCTTCGAAGTCCCAAACCAACTGATAACGATAGTCATCCGGTAAGAATTCATAATACTCCTCATCGTAATCTTCATCATACAAGGACTTTGCAGCTTTTGTATAGACATGGAATCCTCTGCTAATTCCAATATACTGATTCTGACTAATAGAAATGATTGCATTAGAGTCTTCATATTCTACGGTTCCCTTAATCCAAGCATCGGGCATTTCCGTACTAAAACCACGGAAATAAACTTCATCATATCCTTGTGCCCAACTTACCGGCCAACCATAACCCAACTCCTCACAATAATAGCTCCAGAAGTTGTCAGAAACTTCAATGTCACTTGGCACTTCAACAGCCAGCTCATTAAAAGAAGTCATAGAGAGATCGTATGCTCCATATCCTACCCATGAGTTATTGTCGGTATAGGCATAGCCAATAATCAGATCTTCACTTAAACCATCGGCTGTTATCGATCCATCTTCAGCAATGGTAAAAGAGACAGAGGTGGCATCAGTGGCGTTATACCAGTTACCTTCTTCTTCGCTACTTTCTTCAGGGTCAAGTTCCAGAAGGCAAAGATTGTATCCGTAGCTCTCATCATAAAAATCAAACCACTTGACAGTCTGAGGAAGACTCACTTCAATTTTATCGCCATTCTTTACGCCTTTGATGTAAGTATCAGTAGCGCCGTATGGGATGATGTTATATAGATATACTTCATCATTGTCACCGTAGACTATATGTCCGGCAGAGGACTCATTGTAGTAATCTATCAAATACCTCCAATACACAAAATAGCCGCTACCTGTGACGGTCATTTCCTGCTTTATTCCATCTGCGGAAGTAATGACATCTTCAGGAGATCCTATTTTGGCAAGAGTTTTCATTTGGCAAGGCGCAGAGCCTACGCGAGGGTTGCCAAGTGGGCGGATAGTTGCGTTTCTGTCGGAATTCAGATGAGACGGATTGAATTGTTGTTTTGGAAGAGCAGCCATTGAGCCAAATACGACAAAATTAGCACAAAGAGCGAGTAAAAATTTTCTCATAATAAACTACCCCTAAGATTTTTCCCTATATGATATAAATATATTCAAAGAATCATTTTAAAGACCCCAAGCCTGACTTGGGGTCTTATATTATAGGACGGAAAGAATTATCGTATTATAGTCTTTAATGATGAGACACTACCGTCGTGGAAAGCAGTACGCTTGATGAAAATGCCTGCAGCAGGATTAGCCACTTCGCGACCTGTCAGGTCATAATACTTCACGCTTGCCACCTTTGCGGCATCAACATCATCAACACCCATGAATTCTTCTACATCAAGCGTCATGATTTCACTGCGAGTCTCCACACCGTTGTAATTATAGACACTCTGGACTCCGAATGTATCGATACCTTCTACAAAGAAAGCCACCCTGTGACGACAAGAATCAAAATCCTTTATGAACCAATAATTGCTAAACGACCAAGGGACTTCTTCCATTGAATCTTCCAAAAAGTATTCATCAGCATCGAAGGTCCACTCATCATCATTGATATATATCACATACTTCAGATCATCCAACAAAAGATATTTCCCCTCAGTGGAAATAGCGGGCAGATTGAACGAGAACAGACTGAAGCCTTCATCTTCCATTACATCCTCAAATTCCAATCCAAACGGATTTTGCGGAACTCCATCGTAAGACTCCTGACGGATAAGCTTCATATCCATAAGATCGTTGATCATACGGACTTCCCTCTTGGATATATTGAAAAGCAGAACAATGTTCTTATCTTTAGCTTCCATTGTATTCTTATCAAGATCCCAAATAAGCTGGAACTCATAGTCGGAAGGTAGGGGTTCATCTTCGAAGAATATATTGCCCTTATTGTCAGTAGTCATTTCAGCACACTTTGTAAAGATATGATAGGAGCCATAATCACCGACGTATTGATCTTGCGGGATTGAGACTATGGCTGTATTTCCATCCTTGACCACATTTGCCTTTACCCAAGCGTTTGGCATTCTTTCCGAAAGACCTTGGAAGTAGACGTCATCGCCGTCTTGGGCAAAGTTGACTTGCCACCCATACTCGGTCCCTTCAGAAGTCCAATAATTTTTCAAGACTTCGAGGTTTGCAGGAGCTTCAACAGGCGTTTCATCAAAAGAAGAAATCTCTATTTTTGATGCGCCTAATCCGATCCACATACCATCCTCGCTGTCGCAGGCACCGAATAGAAGTTTCTCGTCGAGCCCTTGAGCCACCATCGTGCCAAACTCATCAACAGAGAATGTCACAGAAGCTTTTTCCTGAGGATTAAAGGAAGTATTAATATATCCTTCATCGTCAACACCCTCCACAATATCAACGAGAGTGTAATAGTAAGCTTCCACATAGCCCTCTGAGTCATCATAGAAAACAGCCTGAGGAAGGTCTACAATAATCTCATCTCCATTTCTTACTCCTTTGATATAAGTTTTAGTAAGAAGATACGGGAATATATTATAGATATACACTTCGTTGTCATCGCCATAAATGACATGGGAAGCCATCACCTGGTCCTGGAACACTTCAAGTCCGGAAAATCCCGACATAGTCAAACCACTCGTTGTGACTGAGACTTTTTGTCTTTGCCCTTCAGCGGAATAAATAATGTCAGTCATTGAACCGAGTCCTGGAGCGATCTTAGCCGGATTAGCCATTGCAGAAACAGCAAGGGTCGCTGCTCCTATAGACAGTAAAAATTTCTTCATCTGATTATAGTTTTAATTTTGAATGCAAAAGTATGGAAAAAGTATGGAGTATGCAAATAATATAATGAAAAAGTGGAGAGCGGAGGTCGGAGAGCGTGGCCATATCAGGAAAGTGGCCTTGCGTTTGAGGCACCGAAAAGCCAGGAGGCGAGGACGGGGGATGAACGCAAGACGGCGCTGACAATCAAACAAAGGGCTATGACGAGGGTAGAAATTGCCAAGCCTATGGTGAGCATGGCAAGAATGGAATTTCCTGAACCGGATGACAGGAACCCCTTCATGAAGGAGAGATTGGGAATGAAGAAATAGTGAAGATAGTATATGTCGAGCGTGCGACTTCCTACAAAAGACATCACATTGCTGACAGTCGTGCCTTTGTCAAACCAATCCCGATATGACCGGAATGATATGAGCAACGTCATCAAGCCGGAGAAACGCATAGCTGTCATCACAAAGTCCCATTCAAGAGAATAGCGGTGGCGACAACCGTAAAAAATCACGAGGGAGAAAAAGGAGAGAATCATCAGAGCCTTGAAATACTGATTGTCTACGACCTTCCATGTGAATGATTCGAAACGCCGGGCGAAGATGCCAAGCATGAAGTAAGGCCAATAGTTGAGCGTGTGCCAGGTCTGAAGGCCTACTACCCACTCCGGAAGTTTTACGCCTTCAGTGAAGTAATTAAATACAAATGGGGATATCCAAGCGACGACAAGCAACGTATATAGAGGCCAATTCTTACCTGTTTTCCTTACAATTAGCGCAGTGATAAGATATAATACGAACATCTCAAAGAGAGAGATAGTGAACCAATATGGGTTGGATGTCCAGAGGAATTTAAACTTCCAACCTCGCATACAGACTCCATAAAGGAAGCAAAAGACTGCCAAGCCAAAAATTTGAGCTTGAAATTTCTTAGTCATTACCCTTTTCACAGTAGGCCATGTCCACTTTTCAGCGAATCTGAAAGCAAAGAAACCGCTTACGAAGAAGAAAAGCGGCATACGGAACATTGTCATCATGTAGTAGATACCGGCAAATGAGCTATTCGTAATAGGCATTTTCACGTAGGCATTAGTCACGTGACTGAACACCACGAGGAGAATAGCCAGACCGCGCATGGCGTCGATGTAGCGAAGACGGGGGGATTTTAATTCATAATGCATAATTCATAATGCAAAATTGGGGGTTATTCGGGTGCAAAATTAATAAAAATTTTTGAGATCTATTAAAAAATCACGAATTGACTTAGAAGCGAGAAAGAGATGCATTTTAGATAAAGAACTGTGGACATACTGTAGTTTTTGACTATAACGTTTGTATATAAGAATATTTTTGCTTAACTTTGTAGCGTAAGAAAGAAGACTGCTCAATGTCCTCTTTCCATCTAAAAATGTTTCATGATAATTTAAATAACTACAACGTATGAAAAAATCTTTACTGCTGATGGGCCTGACGCTTGCCGGCATCAATCTTGTGAGCAAAGCCGAGAGCAAAGTTTATGTGTTTGACGCACTTGGAATCGTAGGTGGCGTTTCAGACAACGGACAGTATGCCGCCATCACTGATGACGAACAATACATAGCGTATTTATGGCGTGCCAGCAATCCTGAAGAGCTCTTTGACATAAGCGAAGTCGGAGAGCCCGATGCTCCTTTATCACAGCGACCCGTATTCACGACAGCAATGGATGTATCAGACAATGGCATCGTGGTAGGCAGCATCGGATATGCCGATTTATACCAGTATCCGGCCTACTACAAGGATGGCGAATGGCACCTTCTCCCAATCGCCCCGGATGCTTCATACACAAACGAAGCAGTCTGCATCACACCCGACGGATCAGTAATAGCAGGATATCAACATCTTAAGCCAAAGTCAGGCGCAACCGACGGCACATCGCGCGGACAGTATTTCCCTTGCCAATGGTTTCTTCAGGAAGATGGCAGCTATGAACTTAAAGCATACAATGACATCAAGCTTCCTGATCATCAAGGATTCTTTCCAATGACGCAGACACCCGACGGCAAGGTGATCGGCGGCTATGTCTTTGCAGGCTTCGGAAGCATTCTTAACGCTCTTATAGTGGAAGGGGAGCTTGTAATGTTTGACGAGCTCTCTACATTTAAGGACTGTCTCGAATATAAGGGGAAGTACTTTACCGGATATGATGAAAACGGCAGACAGACATGGACCGAAGATATCAACGATCCCAACATCGTCTGGTATGAGAAGACGCTGATCAACGGCTACTATGACGGCGGCAGAGGAGAGGAAACCACGATGAACGGCTTCTTCACCAACTGTGACGACAACGGCAACTTCTACGGAGCCCGTAGCTACGTAAGCAACATCACAGATGATTTTGACGGAGTCTTGACGAATTGTGCCGTAATTTACAATTATCTTACCGACACCTGGTATAATGAAGAGGCTACGAATTTCTTCTCTGCAGGCATAGGGGAAGAGCTGATTTTCACAGGCACCGGCGAAGTGATCGACGGCAATGACGTCGACGACGTGAAAGAAGCATACGATATCACAAGCGATTACACCATCAACGGCGTAAGCAAAATATCATCGGATGGCAAGACACTCGCAGGCGTGGCATCGGATATAAATCCGGCTACCGGAGAATATGAGTATTATCCGTTCATAATCCAGGTAGATGGAGGCACAGGGGCAGCTCCCGAGATAGCAGGCTCACCCAAGAAGGGTCTTGTGATTGCTACCCAGGGACGCATCGAGGTGCTGAATGCCGATAATGTAGCAGTCTATGACCTAAACGGACGTCTGGTAGGAACCGACAAGGTGACAGAGGTCAATGCCGGCATCTATATGGTGAAGGCAGACGATGCAAGCTATAAAGTCGTCGTGAAATGAAAATCCAGAAATCTTTAATATCCTTCATAATGGTTGCATCGGGAGCCGCAATATCGGCGCTTCCGATGCAAGCAGACCCGGGAACACCCGCTTACACCCTTAATCTATCCGGTGGCAAGCTTCCCAAAGGCGTGGAGACTGTCAACGCCAATGGACAGCTTCCCCTAAAGGCAGCCTACAAACGAGGATACACGGAGACGGGATGGACTACAGACCGTCTCTACAATCTTGGCTATGTGGCTGTGACCCCGACGTATACAGCCGGAGAAGGGAGCTGCGAGAATATCCTCACCCTACCCTCACTGAAAATCGAGAAGGGACATAGGCTCCAGTGGAAGGCCCAATCCCTCTACAGGCATTTTCCGGAGAGCTACCGCGTTGAGGCGGTTCCGGCCGACGGGGGTGCCCCGGTAGTGTTGACCGAGGTTGATGCTGAGCCATATTATATCACGCCCCACGACTTATCTCTTACCCCAGTAGAAGGCCAGGAAGTGTCGCTGCGATTTGTATGCACAAGCAGCAAAGGCTATATACTGGCTATGTGGGACGTACAGGTAGGAGAGTTTGAGGCTGAACAATTGCCTGAAGAAGAACCTTCCACCGAATCTAACGACCCATTCATGCGCAAGTATCTCGTCGATAGAGGCACCGGGATGTGGTGTGTCAACTGCCCTGGCGGAGACTTGATGATGGAACAGCTTCTGGAACTCTACGGAGACAGGATTGTCGCCTTGAACACCCATGTCAATGACGTACTCGGCAATCAAGCATACTGGAATGAACTTGAATGGTATTCTGTGCCACGCATGATGCTAAACCGCATAAAGGCATCCGCAAGCTCCGGGACGAGCAATTTCAGCCCATATTACGAGGAGCCTACGTCGTTTGCCATACGCCTTGATGAGATTCCCGCTCCGAAGGGGCGCATGCTCGAAATGACAGCACATGTAAGCGTCAGCGAGGCAATCGCCAATGGAGACGGACGTTATCTTCTGGGCTACGTAGTGACCGGAGATTTTCATGACCCCACAAATAAGGATTTTTTTCAGAATAACAATTTAAACCAGCCCTCAGCCGGTGCTTACTTTTACCTACCTTCCCATATTCTTCCGGAACTGATGTATTATGACGACGTGACGCTGACCACAGAGGGGGCTTTCAACGGCATCGAAGGATCACTCCCGGCTTCGCTGGAAGCGGGGAAAGACTATGAGGTGAGATGGCAGGTCGAGGTGCCTGAACTTCTTTCCGATGCCGCTAAGGCGCGTGTGGTGGCATACGTGCTTGACATCACAACAGGAGAAGTCCAGAACACCGATGCCCTGCGAGTAGGCGAGCATCCTACCGTAGGAGTAAGTGAAGTCCGTGAATCTGAATCACCCGTTATACTTGGTGCCACGCGCGAGGGAGTAAGCGTAAGGCTTACTGCAGGAGATGCGTATCGCCTTGACATCCATAGCATGGCAGGAAGCCTGATCGGTTCACACAGCGGCATAGGGCGTGGATATGAAGTGTTGCCGTATCGGACAGCACCGGGAATCTACATAATCACCCTCACTACAGCCCAAACACGAACATCCGTCAAGGTAGCTGTACGCTGACAATGCTATGGAACAGGATAATGCTTTTGAAGATAAGAATAAGTTAGGCCTGACAGGGCTTGTATCCCTTGTGTTCGGGATGATGGTAGGGAGCGGCATCTTCAACATTCCGCAAAATATGGCAGCGGGAGCCGGCTTGGGAGCTGTGATGATCGGATGGGCTATTACAGCGACCGGAATGCTGATGCTGGTCTCTACATTCAAGATGCTGAGCGACCGCCATCCGGAACTGAACGAAGGCATATACCTATATGCTGAGAAGGGTTTCGGACGATTCACCGGATTCAACATAGCATGGGGGTACTGGCTATGCGCATGCTTTGCCAATGTAGCATACGCCGTAATGCTCAACGATACGTTTGGGGCTTTTTTCCCTATCTTACTCCAGCATGGCATCCCGACCATAATCTTCTGTTCAGCCCTTATATGGGTGATGTATTTCCTTATATGCTCCGGGATACGCACATCATCGATAATTGCCACCATAGCGGCTACACTCAAACTGTGTGTGATAGCGCTGATCATCATACTGCTCGCGCTCAACATAAAATATGAGACGCTTACGGCCGACGTTTGGTGTTTGGGAACAGGCATCGGCGGGATAACAAGCCAGGTGAAGAGCACCATGCTTGTGACACTCTGGTGCTTCATAGGAATCGAAGGTGCGGTAGTGATGTCAGGAAGGGCGCGTCGCCAGAGCGATGTAGGAAAGGCAGGAGTGCTTGGATTTCTGGCAGCATGGATACTTTATGTGCTGGTTTCGGTGTTCTGTTTCGGAATCATGTCGCGCGCCGAGCTTGCGGGCTTGGAAGATCCATCGGTGGCATACGCTTTGAGGAGTATCTGTGGAGAATGGGCTTACTGGCTGGTGATAGCCGCAGTGATCATTTCAATAACCGGAGGATGGTTTGCCTGGACTATAGTGACTGCAGAGCAGCCCTATTCAGCGGCACACCACGGAATATTTCCAAAATTCCTGTTGAAAAAAGATGGAAGCGACTCTCTTCAACCGGCGTTGTTGGCATCGAGTGTAATCATGCAGTGCTTCATGTGCATTGTAGTGATGGCAGAAGATGTCTATCTTTACGCTCTCAACATCACGGGACTGATGGTGCTTCCGGCATATCTCTTCAGCGGATTATTCTTAGTACAGATAGCCAGACAAGACTATAAGAGCGGACTTCTTACTGAACATGCGAAGAGAGGATATGCGTATGCGCTATTCATCGGAATATCCTGCACCATCTTCTGTATTTGGATGCTCTATGCAGCCGGTATAGGACTTCTGCTGCAGGCTTTAGCCTTCTACCTTATAGGACTGCCACTATATAAAAGGGTGAAAGGTTAGGATCATGAATCCATGACGAATGAAGACAGGAAAATGTTAAAAAACATATTTTTTGAGGGCATCAACTAAAAAAATCAAAAAAAGTTTTTGTCAATTCAAAAATAAGTATTAACTTTGCACCGTTTTTGAAAGCAAAACATGTTTTATTATTTTAAATTTATAAGAAAATGAAGAAAATCGTTCTCGCTCTCGCTGTTGTATTCAGCGTAGCACTCGTATCTTGCGGCAACAAGCAGGCAGCCGCTGAAGACTCTGCAGTTGTAGAAGAAGTAGCAGTTGTAGAAGACACTGTAGCAGTTAATGACTCAACAGTTGACACTGTTGTTGCAGTTGCAGCTGAAGTTGCAGAAGCTCCCGTTGCTGAGTAATCAACAGAGAAGCTGAGTACGTATCTCAATAGATGAGACACGTCGAAAAGACAATCGGTGCATTCCCAATGGGGGGTTTGCACCGATTCCTTTTATGGGCATAAAAGGAATCGGTGCAAGTATGAAGTATAAAGTATTTAGTATTTGAAATATGATTGATTGGATATATAAGATACAAAATGTGATATTTGATCTTGGAGGCGTAGTGATCGACCTTGACAGGGACAGGGCTGTAAGAGCTCTTGAGAAACTTGGGCTTGAAGATGCAGACTCGATGCTTGGATTATATGGACAGAAAGAGCCATTCTTCGGTCTTGAGACCGGAGAACGTCCTGCCGGTGAATTTTTCGACATCATGCGCTCCAAAATGAATCCGGGAGTGACAGATGCGCAGATAACAGAAGCCTTCAATCAATTTCTCGTGGAGCTTCCTGCAAAACGACTTGAGATGCTGCGCAGGATGCGGATGGCAGGCTATCGCATCTTTATGCTCAGCAATACAAATCCAGTGATGTATCACACATGGATCGACCGGGCTTTCCGTCAGGAAGGAGGATCAGTGAATGATTATTTTGATGGCATAGTTGTATCGTTTCAGGAACTGACATGCAAGCCTGACGTCAATATATTCAAGAATCTGATGCGCCGCTATGGTCTCAACCCTACAGAAACATTGATGCTTGATGATTCCGACAAGAACTGCAGGGCAGCTGCAGAGGCAGGGGCACACGCTTTCAAGATTGGGAAGAGTGCCGATGATGACATGATGGCGATCTGCGAGGCTCTGCTTGAAGCAAAGGGTTGTGGAGTTGTTTAGTTTTGGAGTTGTGGAGTTGTTTAGTTGTGGAGTTGTTTAGTTGTGGAGTTGTTTAGATGTGAAGAGATGAGAAAGGCGGTGACTATAGGGACATTTGATGGAGTGCACAGGGGGCATAGACTTGTGCTTGACACCTTGAAGAATGAGGCTGCAAAAAGAGGATTGCAACCGGTAGCAATCACGTTTGACCGCCATCCTTTGGAGCTGGTAGCCCCGGAGCGAGCCCCGGGGAATCTAATGAGCCCTGAGCGTAAAGCAGAGAATATAAGGCGCGAAGGAGTGCAACCTCTTGTGCTTCCTTTTACAGAACAACTACGCAGCATGCGTGCATTTGAATGGCTTGACTATATCCACCGCAAATATGACGTGGACCTGCTCGTGGCAGGCTACGACAATACTTTCGGAAGCGACGGCTTAGATATGAGCATAGCCGATTATAAGGCCATGGGAGATGCAATCGGAATTGAAGTGATCTCCGCACCCGAAGAAGAGGGTGTGAGCAGCAGCGCAGTCCGGAAGGCCGTCAAGTCAGGTGAAATTGAGAAAGCGATACAGTTATTGGGGCATTTTCCGGAAATAGAAGGGAAGGTATTGCCGGGATTCCATGTAGGGAGTGAAATAGGGTTTCCCACAGCCAATCTTCAGGTAGGACAAACGATAGCTCTCCCTGCAACCGGGGTATATGCGACATTGGCTTACGTGGATGATTCCGACAAAAGAGTACCAGCTATGGTAAATATAGGGTTTAGGCCAACGTTTAAGGGAACTGAGAGGGAATCTAATCAACTTACTGTAGAAGCTCATCTCATCGGCACTGAAGAGGGAGAAATGTATGGTAAGAAAATAAGGTTGGAGTTTGTGGGAAGACTGCGAGACGAGCAGAAATTTGGATCGATTGAGGAGCTGAAGAGTCAGCTTGAAAAAGACAGAGAAGCGACTTTGGCAAAAGCGCATAGTGCCAGAGGACACATTCAATAGAAGCCATCGACTTCTTTGTATGCATTGAATAATTGCAGACGTCATCATACAAAAAAGGCTGGAATTATAGAGTATTCCAGCCTTTTTTGAGTCCAGTCACATAAAGACAAGACCTTAATCTTCGAGAGTAATATCACTGTGCGGGAGTCTCGGCTGCCGGAGTTTCTGCTGCAGCAGGAGCTGCGGTAGTGGCAGGTGCAGTAGTTGGAGCCGGAGCCGGGGCTGTAGTGGCAGCGGGAGCAGGAGCCATACCGGAACGAGTGACCGGAGTCTTGATTGCGAATGAAGCGCAGATGCTGATCACGCAAATGAAGATCGCGAGGCTCCAAGTAGCCTTTTCAATAAAGTCAGTAGTCTTGCGATAGCCCATATATTGGTTGCCTTGGCTATAATCAGAGGCGAGACCACCTCCTTTAGACTTCTGAATGAGAACAGCGCCGATAAGAAGAAGCGCAGCGATCACGATAAGAATGCTGAGAAAAATGTACATATTATAATGTTTGTTTAATTGCATACGAGTCTTTTGAGACCCTCCGCATTGATTTATAAATACACGTTTATAACGACTCCAGAGAAATTACTTTCTTAAGGAATCGTATTTGGTCTGCAAAGTAAATACTTTTTTCTGGATTATTCAAACTTATTTGGGAAATAATTTCCAAAGCACGCTTATAATTGCCATTTTTTATCATAATTTTGGCAAAACTCTCCGTCAAAGATGGTTTTTCTTCTTCTTTTAGACTCTTTTTGGGTTTAATTCTTGGAGCCGGCTGTTGGCTGAGAAAAGCATCAATCGCACCAAGAGTGTCGTCTGCAGTGAGCAGAGACGGAGTGCCTGATTCGGCTTCTTCCTTTTCAAGAATAGAGGCATAGTCAATGGCAGGAGGGGTGACGGGTATATGCTCCTCAGCCTCTTCCATTATTTCCATTTTGGATCCGAATTTCTCGAGGAAAGAATCAATGGTATCGGCTGTGGTAAGAACCGGGCGTGAAGAAATGCCGTAGAAATCTTGGAAATCTTCGGAGGCTTCACCCAAAATAGACTTAAGAGCATCCGGATCTCCCACATTAGCAGCGATCCTACGGCGATGCCTACGCAAAAGCTCAGGATCTCGCTCATAAGCAAGAGCCTCAATGTCAGGAATGATATAGTAAGGGAAAAATCCTGACTTATTGTCTTCTCCGGATTTATTTTGATCGGATTTCGTCTTCAGCACAATATTGTCGGTCATAATCTAATTTTTTTTACCAGTTGCCGAGCGTAGCATTGAAAATGAGTTCTACCAATTCATCACAAATTTCTTCACATAGACCATCTTGGACATCATTGAGCATAAGCGAACTATCAAACTGTCGATATGCAGAAAAAGTCTGGTCAACATCGTTGGCAGAATTTATATGGTCGGTATACTTAACTTTCACTGTGATGGTAAGTCTGGTCTCAGTAGCGTATGCATCCGTGCCGACCGCTTGTGGAGAGAGTGAATAGCCGGTGATTTCACCGCTCATCTCAAGATCGGAAGTGCCGCTCACCTCTTGCAGGCGTGTCTGCCTCGTAATAGTATTAAGAAGTTTATTCTCAAATGTCTGTTGCAGAGGAGCGTAGACTAACGCTGCGCGTATCGGGAACTCTGACACATGTATAGTCTTATAAATGTCGTAGTTAAGGGCCGAACCGTTAAACTTATAGCTTATAGTGCATCCTGCCAGCAGTATAAGTGTCGACACAGCAATGGAAATATGTGAAAGAATACGTTTCATGTAGAATAATGTGATCAAGAAATGCCGAGATCTTGCATTTTTCGATATAGTGTCCTAAGTGATATCTGAAGTTCTTCTGCCGCCTGCTTCTTATTGCCATTATGCCGGGCAAGTGACTCTTCAATCACCTTCTTTTCCGAAAGATCGAGTGGATTATTGGCAAAGTGATCAGAGACATGCTCAGGAGCCATAAGTGCGCGTACATCCGTATACGAAGATGACGAGACATCTCCAGACTTATCATTGATCACTTTTTTCAGATTCTCAATTTCTTCGCGCATCGAGAAAAGCATCTGAAATATCATCTTTCTTTCCAATTCTGAAGAATCATCTGAAGGGGCTATCATAGGTGTCGACATCGAATCATGATTGATTGGGAGCGACTCAAGCAACTGACGGCGAGAGATTTCCTCGCCAGCCTCAAACAGAGCAAGCTGATCAATGACATTCTTGAGCTGACGGACATTACCGGGCCAATTGTAAAGCATAAGGGCTCGTTTTGCCTCATCGCTGAAGGAGATAGGCTTGGTCATGTATTTCTCAGCAAAATCAGCCGCAAACTTACGCGCAAGCAAGACTATGTCTTCTCCTCTTTCATTCAGAGGAGGGACATTGATGACGACTGTAGAGAGTCGATAGTAAAGGTCTTCCCTAAATCTACCTTCCGCAACGGCTTTTATCAAATCGACATTTGTCGCAGCCACGACTCGGATATCGGTGGTCTGCACGACACTGCTGCCTACTTTCAGGAATTCGCCGGTCTCAAGCACACGTAGAAGGCGAGCTTGCGTTGTCAGTGGGAGTTCGGCAACCTCATCGAGGAATATAGTCCCTCCATCAGCCTCCTCGAAATATCCCTTTCGCGCTGAGACAGCACCGGTGAACGATCCTTTCTCATGCCCGAACAGCTCGCTATCGATTGTGCCTTCAGGAATCGCCCCACAATTGACAGCTATATATTTTTTATGTTTCCTTGCGCCAAACTGATGAATGATCTTGGGGAAGAATTCCTTGCCGGAACCTGATGGTCCTGTCACCAGTACAGACAAATCAATAGGGGCGACTGTCACCGCTCTTTTGATAGCCTCAATGAGAGCAGGAGAATCGCCAATAATCGAAAGTCTTTGCTTGACCCGGAGAATCTCTTCGGAAATTTCTGTCTTAACGGGCATTTGGATCATCAATGACAGTTACACCCTTCGCCACACCCACAGGCTCCATTATCACTATCTTTGTCGGCGCAACCACAGCCGTCGCCGCAATCGCCATGATGAGAGCATCCGCATCCACAAGAATGTTTTGGATGGAGTTCTTCTTCAGTAGCATCGCGCACCTCTATGATCTCGCCATCAAAATCGACTGTTTTTCCTGCGAAAGGATGGTTGAAATCCATTTCCACAATTTCAGGTGTGACTTTCACGACTCTGCCACTTACGATTTCACCTGTATTGGTCATCATATCAAGGACTATACCTTCCTTAACATCGACAGCCATCTTACCATCACGCATAAATGCGTCGACAGGCACTTGCTGAATCCACTCCTCGTTGCGAGGTCCAAATGCCACCTCCGGAGGAAGGGTCACAGAAAAGCGATCCCCCTTGCCGAGACCCTTTATAGTAGCGAGCAGCCCCGGGATAACTTCATTACTTACGCCATATACCATCACATCGGGAGCGGATGGCTTAGCTTCAAAAAGTATTTCGCCAGAATCAGCATCTTTTACTGTATATGCAAAGGCAACAAATTTGCCATCATCAATTATTTCTTTATTTTCCATATCAATTCAATTCAAAATGCATAATGCACAATGCACAATGCTTAATTATTATTTCTACTATTATAACGCGTATAGGGCATTATATGATTTATAAGAAGGATAAGTTTTAATACCGTGCTAATCTGCAGGAATTTCATCGACCACTTCTTCCGCGGGAATATCATCAGGATCTTCCTCTGCCGGCAAGTCATCAAGGTCTTCCTCTGCGGGCAAATCTGCAGTATCTTCTTCTACTTCCTCTTCTTCAGAGACAGAGTCTTCTTCCTCATCGTCAGCGTCTTCAGGATGCTTGAGTTCGTATTGCTGATGTATCTGCCTGACATCGAAGTAGAATCCTTTCTGAACCTTATCGCGGAGTCGACGAGCAGTCTCTTCTTCCGGCTCCACCATAAGATAATCGAATCCGGGCTCGATAAATTCTGCATCTACTGCATGATACCCCATCAGCTGCACCATATCATATTCATGGGCAGGATAGATGACAAACCATGCGTTTTCTTCGCTCTCCCCTGTTCCCGTGCTCTTGATAGCACCCAACAGATGCTCCAACCGATATTCCCAAATCTTAGCGCTCATATCTTTTCGACGCTCCTTCAGCACATGAACGAGAAACGACATCTGCCTCAGATCGAAAGGATTGTCAAGCAGAGTCAGTTCAGCATATTTGCGGATGGTATCTATCTCCTCCTTAGTGTGAGAAGTCTTATTGCGGTAGGCATCGGTCACACTTGAATAAGGGGATTCCCTATATGGGTCGTAGTCTTCCTGGAACATATATCCGAGATAAAGATGACGAAATTCTTCGGCATTCATAGTCGTGTCATTACGATTGAATTTCTTCATCAATTTAGGGAAATACATCGGATTTGAGGGATCGAGAGTGGCTACTCGAATGGCTTCCAGGTCGGGACGCTCTACGGTGACCTGCCGCTTGGAAGTCTTTTTTTTCGGTTTCACTTCTGGGCTTGTAGACTCCGGATTGACATCGGCAGCCGTCAGCGCCCAATTTGCGCCACGAGATGAAGAAGAAGAACGACGACGAGTAGAAGTCCGCTTCCTACTCTTAGTGGTTTTCTTTTTTGAAGTAGACTTAGCGGAGGCAGATGTAGTCTTTTTTTTCGTGGTAGTTGTCGTTTTTGCTTTTGCACGTCTCTTTTTTGCGGCATCAGCCTCGGTGGGGAAAGCCACCGAAATCATCAGCACCATTATCAACGACCACAATACAGCACGGCACGCCCCCCACTTGGAGGGGAGCTGCTGAAAAATCTTACATTTATTTAGTTTATACTTCAAATCTGTCATATCTTCCGTCGGGGGTATGGCAAGAAAACCCCATAAATATAAACGAGATTTTAATGATATTTATTGTTTGGGAGTAATGTCCCTTTTTTGTATTTCAGGATACTCAATCCGAGAATGATATATTGTAGCAAGTCTCTTCTTGAAAGTATCTTTAATGATATTTATATCCCTGAAATTTATGGGAGATTCATTATAGAGGCCATCTGCCATTTGGGCATCAATAATCTTATCCACCAAAGCATTAATCGACTGAGGGCTATAATCCTTGAGAGATCGGGAAGCAGCCTCTATTGCGTCTGCCATCATCAGGATAGTAGTCTCCTTGCTTTGAGGATTTGGCCCCGGATATTGGAAGGAGTCCTTATCTACAATTCCGTCGGCACTTTGGTTGACTGCGGTGTTGTAGAAATACTTTGCCACTCCCCTACCATGATGCTCTACAATGAAATTTTTTATCACTTCAGGGAGTTTTTCGCGTGAAGCAATCGAGAGTCCCTGTGTGACATGGCTGATTATCTTCCTGGCGCTTGTCTCAGGGTCAAGACCGGCATGAGGATTTACGCCGTGTTGATTTTCTGTGAAGAAAATTGGGGAATCGCTCTTTCCTATATCATGATAAAGAGCACCTGTACGTACAAGTGTAGTGTTTGCCCCGATGGCACGGGCAGCTTCAGCTGCAAGAGTTGAGACTTGCATGGAGTGTTGGAATGTGCCCGGCGCTACTTCTGCAAGATTTCGCAGAATAGGATTGTTTATATCGCTCAGCTCGACGAGTGTGACTGTAGAAGTAAAACCAAAAATCTTCTCAACCACGAGAATTAGAAGGTATGCAAAGGAAAGGAGCACACAGTTAATGCCGAAGACTCCCACCATACGCCACGAAAAAGAAGTGATCGTACCTTCAGAAAGAGTCAGCATCATCGCATAGCAGACATTATACATTACAAATGTGATAAGAGCAGTGCGCAAGAGCTGGCTTCGGCGAGCGAGATGATGGATGCTAAGAGTGGCACAAATACCCACCACTAACTGAATGACGACAAATTGGAATTGGAAAGGAGCCGCGAGAGCCGTCATCAGGATGCAAATGAGAAGAGAGAAGATTGCAGTGCGAGCATCGGTGAAAACCGTTATTATAATGGGAACTGCAGCAAAAGGAATCAAATACAGGCCCCCGTTGAAGACTTCAGACGTCTCGACAGCAATGACCACAAAAAGAGTGATGAGAGTGACAATGAAAGTGACAGTCTTGAAATCTTCAAAAATATCCTTTCTATAAAGAGCGAGGAAGAGATAGAGCAACGTAAACAGGATAGCAATATAGATGGCTTGAGCAGTAGTGAAAAATTTCTTAGACAGGGTCTTGGACTCAGTCTTATCAAGCATGTCAATATAATTGTTAAGATTGGTGAAGATTTGGGCGTCGATGATGTCTCCACGGTCTACTATCCTTTGTCCCTTCTTGATAACTCCGAGGGCAGAATTGACATTAAGATATTCTTGATCTTTGAAGCGGGAGTCTGAGACAGAGTCGCTCACAATGTTTGGAGAAAGGCTCGCATTGAGAGCTTTCGCCACGTCGGCACTAAGTCTGGCCTCATGGGTAGCGGTTGACTTTGCCGCCATATAAGCAGAATCGACCATCTTATACGCCATATTAGGCGACACCATCCCGGAGGCGTCAATGACCTTTACAGCATTCATATCATCCGACTCGTCGCTCATTCTGAGTTGCGAATGAGAGAAAGAATGTATGCGGTCATAGAGCTCGGCACTGACCACTCCCCTACCATATACTTCAGAAAGTTTCTTTGAGAGAAAAGCCGCATCTGCAGGGCTGACATAGTTGCTGACAATCTTAGAAAACCTATCCACATTTCTCGCAGCAGCCCTATAGTCACGGACCACGAAAGGCACGAACGCTTTGTCTATACTGTCGCGCATGAGCTGTGCGGACACAGAATCGCGCATAATGGGAGTATCAAATTCGGCTGTAAGGAGAGAGTAACGCCATGGTTGGTTAAGTTCATAGCTAAAATTCTGATGATCACTCTTCATGAGCAGAAGAAGCACGATGACTGAAGACGTCAGAGCTACAGCAATCTTCAGCATAGTAGCATTTGCAATGAGGTCTTTGGTTTTCATATTTTAGACTTAATTATATTACGAGCATGGGCAGTGACGCACATACTCAGCCAATTTTCATCCGGAGCCACACATTTGACAGTTAATATCTCCACCAGATCTCCGCTGTCGAGTATATGATCAGGATTTACCAGCCGATGATTGATCTTTCCTCCTATACAATGGTTGCCAAGCTCATCATCGGCAGCGTAAGCCATATCCAGCACTGTAGCGCCGGCAGGCAGTTCAATCAAATCGCCATCAGGCGTGAATACATATATTTGCTTTGCAAAAATATTGAATCTCAGAGAATCCAAGAAATCAACCGCATTCGGCTCCGGATTTGCAAGAATTTCTTTTACAGAATTGACAAGATTATCCAGACGCTCGGTATCAGTCTGCACCCCATCCTTGTATTTCCAATGGGCGGCATAGCCGAGTTCGGCAATATCATCCATTTTTCGGCTGCGGATCTGGACCTCAGTCCATCTTCCAAGCTTATCACGCAAGGTAAGATGCAAAGCCCTATATCCATTATCCTTAGGGGTACGCAGCCAATCGCGAGTACGGTCAGGATGCACTGAATAGTCTTCTTTAAGTATTTCAGCGATACGCCTGGCAATGGGTTCTTCCAACTCATCGTCGTCATTCTCATAAATGACTCTAACGGCATACACATCGAAAACTTCTTCAAAGGGGATCTTTTTATTCTGCATCTTGCGGAAAATAGAATATACACTTTTGACCCTTGCCTTTATCTCACATTGCAGTCCTTCTTCTTCCAATCGTATGCGAAGAGGGGCAACAAATGAGTCGATCAATCTTTGACGTCGCTCCACACTCTGCTCCAACTTCTGACATATCATCTCATAATTTTCGGGATCTTCACTCCGAAAACCGAGATCTTCAAACTCAGTCTTTAAAGAGAACAGTCCGAGTCTTTCAGCAAGGGGCGCATATACATAGAGTGACTCTCGAGCCACTCTCCTACGGCGTTCGGGCCGCTGCGTAGATATGTTGCGTAGATTGTGCAGGCGATCAGCCATCTTTACGAGAATCACGCGTACATCCGTGCTCATCGACATCATCATATCACGAAGTTTCAATGCCTGAGTTTCGGCAGCATGACCGAAAATACCACCGGAAAGTTTATTGATACCGGCTACAATAGATGAAATCTGAGGTCCGAAATTCGCTTCTATATCCTCTATCGTACGGTCTGAGTGCTCCACAATGTCATGAAGAAGAGCGCAAACAATAGTCGTAGAGCCAAGACCGAGCTCCTTACTACAAATAAGAGCGACAAAAAGGGCATGAAGAATATACGGGCTGCCATCATTTCGACGGCAACCCTGATGCGCCATGCGGGCAAAGCGAAATGCTTTGCCCACAAGTTCCACCTTCCTTCGATGCCGGCTCTCGACGTATGATCGGAGAAGCGTATCGTAGACAAGGTCAATAGTTTTCTCTTCTTCCGGGCTAAATGCCCACGAAGTCAATTCTTTCATCTCACGACATATACAGATGTTTAACGAACGATGAACTTCTTTCCTGCGCGAATATATATACCGGGCTGAAGACCTGAAAGGTCAGCAGCGGCTGCGCCACGCAAAACTATCCTTCCTGCAAGGTCGTAGACATCGGCTGAAGTTGCATTTTCAGTAGCGATTCCTTCTACAGATGTGGCAATACCGTCGAAGACATCAGCATTAAGGTATTCCCCTGTGTTGGCGTCAATCAGCATAAGACAAACCTTTGTATTGTTGACATCGGCAATACCGGATGGAAGTGCGAAATCAAAAGTGAAATCTATAGGTTCGCCCGCCTTTATTTGAGATGGGACATATCCTCCCTTGCCATTGAAACCTGAATAACTGCCACCGGTCTCCACAGCACTTGTGCCTCTCACTACATCATCATAATACCACAATACGGAAGACTTACCATTAGCGCCGTCCTTACCCCATTCGCCAAGTCCGGGAGCTTCTGTGGTATACAGTCCATTGGTCTGGAATCCCATGATATCGTCTTCCATCAAGACAGCAAACACATTAATATTAGCATTATCTCGAGATATAGCAGGATTGACAGACGCATCTACAAAGACCTTCTTACTCTCTTGATCTATATTGGCAGCTTTGATTTCCATATCTACCAAAGCCTTCTCGCTGAGAGCTTCTTCAGCTTTTTGGAGCCAAGAGAGTCCGTCGGGAGCAGTGAATACGTAGTCGACTTTATTATTATACATCGGATAGCTTACGTCGCCACGAGCCACGCGTCCTGTTGGAGCTGCCGGAAGCCCAAGGAAAGAAGCATACGCAGTCTGTTCGTCACCACCTAATTTGTCGCCGGTATAACTGTGGATAGCAATAGGAATAAAGAGGTCGTCGAACAGTTCCTGCATATATTCTATGGCAATGATACCTTGTGGGCAGAACTGGCAAGTAGTACCTGTCATTTCCTCGAGCACTACTCTCTTAGTGGTCTCGAAAAGAAGATTACTGATATCATACTTCATATCAATAGACTCAGAGCCAGTAGTAAAACTGATGAGGAATGAATTTACCGCACCTTTCTCAAGGGCGACAGGATTTTCAAATGAGAATGAGCATATCTCTTCTTTTTCGAGCTTCTCATCGGAAGAAATTGTCTCAATCAAATTGCCTTCAGAGTCAGAGAGAATCAACTGATAACCATCTATGCCATACTCTTTCATGACCACAAAGCGACCTCTTAAGCGGACATTATCTTCATCTACGACAACCTGCGGAGTATCAATGCTCAGCACAGCCGCCATGTCTCGGCTCACCACTACGTCGTCTACAAATATGGCAGACTGATTCTGATTGTCGTTGACAAATGCAATGTAAATATACTTACCTGCATATTTAGAGAGATCTACAGTATTTAGAGTCCAATCACCCGCAAGAAAATCTTCGCTCTTACCTGGAGTCTGCTTCTGATTATATACGAGATCGCCATTATAGCGGATTTTGTCAACAACATTCTTAGTGAGTATAGTCACGACATCCTCGCTATCCCATACGTAGACCTTCAACACGTCATTCTTAGTGTTTTTATAGCTCTGCGACTTGAAAGAGAGTGTCACCTTGTCATCGGGGATATAAAGCTGGGGAGTTACCATCCAGTCGTCGGATTTGCCCGGTTGATCGTAGTTTGAATGCGAAGCAGCAGCGAAGTCGATCTCCTCGGTGTTACTGTCATATATCGGAATCCATGGGCGACCTTCTGCTTCAAAACCCCAACCAGCCATTTCTTCAGAAGGAGTATTGTTATCGCCTTCATATAGGAGCATATTTGCCACACCGGTACTGAAATCCTCACGGAAGATTGTGTTTGAAGTCGGATCGATCTCCGGCACATAGCTGCCATGGTAAGTTATCGAGAACGCTTCGTTGGCGCCATCACCTGAAAGGTCAGCTACTGTTCCTGCGCCGAAATCAATGCGATAGTCAGTGCCTTCAGCAAGGCGCTGCTCAGTGACGGGATATATCATCACCTGATTATTGCTTACAGATGCGCTGAGAGCGAAAAGGAATTCCTCTACGCCATCCTTGATCTGGTAAAGACGAATATCAGGATTCTCCCCTACACTTAAGGGGGCATTGAAGGTTACGGTCACAGGATTGGTGGTAAGGTTTAAGCGTGCTACACTTGCGCCATTGTCGGGAGCAAAAGAAACCGGTTTTACAGGACCAGCCTCACGACCAAGATAACGTACAGATATTTCCTTATTGACACGCTCAGCATCACCGGCTACACACATTGATCCTGCCGGTATCTTTACAGTATACAATTTTTCAGGGTCGAGAGCAAAATTGCGGAATATCACTTCCACTCTTCTGTTATTGTCAGCCTGGACTGTAAAGTTGATCGAACTGCGGACTACATTTCCTTCGGCATCTAAAAGCTGCACACATGTCTTTTCACCTTTCACTTCTACCGGACGCCCCATATCGAGGACAATTTTCTGAAGCACAGAGAAGGCAGCTCCATCAGCAGGCGACACCCTATAATCTCCAAGAAGGTCGACATCTTTGCATATCTCAGTCATCGGACGAGGTAGGGAAATAATATATGCAAACCCTTGAGCATAGTCAGCGGCAAGAATCTTAAGATTGTCGGAAGATACTGACATTACCGTACCTGACAGTCCAAGATCATCCTTAGTGACATCTTTCATCCAATCAATTCCATAAAGCTGATTGATGACAGACTTCCAGTCATACCAATAGTTGCCAACTTTTGCAGCCCAGTTGCGAACAGGTGTTCCAGTTGGAGTAGATCCATATATCACACCATCAGAACCGATAGCCCAGACGCCATAGCCGTCGCCATCACCATGGAGAACGAAGTTTTCAGGATCTGTGACAGAGCATGTGAAGGGTACAGAGGCATCAGAGACAGTCATGCACAAGCCACCAATCTTAGAGCCATCAGCAGAAAGCACACAATCGCCGACGCCTGCTATTTCATCATTGAGGGCGGTCAGGCGACCATTTTCATACTTCAGCCCCAGAGGAAACCATTTTCCCTCATCACGACGATACATGAATTCCCAAGTAATCTCAGGAAAGGCAAAATCGACAGTGCCTACAATGATATTTGCATCCGGAGAAATTCCTGTGAGACGGACATTGAGGTCATTGTCGCTCCATTCCTTAGGATCGCCACCCTTGTCGATCATATCCTGATTGCGAGGATTAGACACAATCATTCCTGGAAGGTCAATAAGCTGCATGTTTTCGATATCCCACATGCAGGGATATTCATGAAAGAGTTGTTTACTTACACGTCCAACTGCATACTTTCCATCAGGAGTGATTGCTGACACTGTGCCCATGTCATATCCTCCCTTAGGACGCGGAAGCGACGTCCATCCGGAACCTTCCTTCCACACTGCAGGACAGCCATCTAAACTTCCGCCGACAGTCTTTCCGTCGTTACTTACGCAAGTCGCGCCGATGGCAGCTGACTGAAGGCCTTGATTCTCGGTGAAAAGCTCTAACGACTCTCCAGTGGCAGTATTCACGAGCCTTGGGAAAGCAGGGAATGAACTGTCGGAAGGATTCGGAGCATCGCCGACAGCCCAACTTCCATCTGCGGACATTGAATTGAGGGAACCACCATAAAGAGGTTGCACCGACAATATCGTGGGGACATCTTCAGCGGCAACCGTGAAAGATATTGCCACAAACGCGCCCGTCATAATAGACTTGATTTTACTGATCTGATTCATAAATGTAAGGTTTCGTTTTGTTTGTTTTGGTTCCCGGACGGGGGATCAGACCCGTCCGGGATGTAGATTTTTCAAGATTTTGCTTGATTTATCATGATTTTGCTTGATTTATCATGATTTAGCTTGATTTTGCTTGATTTATCATGATTTAGCTTGATTAAGCTTGATATATCATGATAGAACTTTATTTAGCTTGAAGATTATTTCACGACCACTTTCTTGCCGCCAACGACATAGATGCCTTTTGCAAGGGTCTTGATATCAGCGGAAGAAGCATTGCGGAGCACTATGTTGCCCTGGAGGTCGTAGACGTCACAGTCGGAAATCTCAGCTATAGAAGCAACAGAGCCACCTTTGTCTACAGTATAGTTGAGGCGGATTTCCGGGTTGCAGATACCTTTCTTGCCTTCAGACATGAAGAATGCATCATCACAGATGCTGCGGGCAGGAATGACAACGACATACGCTCCATCCTCAGCAATGGTTGTGTTGAGATTGACATTGATCAAATATTCATCCATCATGTCCCAACCGATCACAGCTTCAGCCACCGGATCAGAATCAACTGCGTCAGCCTTATATACATATCCTGTAGTGTTCCAAGTCATGACTACATCCGGGAATATGAGTGAAATATGGCTGAGTTCACTTAGTGTTGAGCCTGATTCCGGGTCAACAGAAGTATAGTTAAACACTTCTTGCTCTGTAGGATTAACAGGATCGTCTGAACCTTTAGACGCTACTGTATAATAGAGACGATATTCAGGATTGCAGAGACCTTCTTTACCATCAGACTCATAATAATCACCATTAATTATGACGTGATTTGGAATTACGACTTCGTATGTACCATCTTCTACAATAGGCTCATTAAAATCAATCACGATGCGATTAGGCTCCATAAAGTCGGTGCGACCGTTACCGGTAGCCACCACGTTACGAGCAACGCTATAGACTTCTACAGTGAAGTCATCACAAGTCACTTCTTCAGCAAATGAGAGCACGATTTGGCTAAGAGACTCAACTTTAGAACCCATCTCAGGATATACGCTTGTGTATTCAAGGGCTTCCTGCGGATCAACGGGATCGTCGGCGCCATTAGGATCAACGGTGTATGAGAGACGGAACTCCGGATTGCAGATGCCAGCCTTTCCATCAGAGTCGAAGAACTCGTTGGAGCAGATGGCACCTCTTGGAATTACAATCTCGTATTCACCTGCCTCAGTTACCGGATCGAGAAGTTCAATTTTAATTAAATATATGTCATCCCAGTCATACAAAACCTGAGCATCAGAAACAATAGACTGGTCTGCCTTATTATATACAATAGCATCCTTACCAAAAGTATTAACCATATCAGGATACCAGAGTTTTACAACATCGAGAGATGCCACTGTAGAGCCATCCTCAGGGGAAACAGAGTCGTAGAAGAATACTTCCTGCTCAGCGGGATCAACAACGGGATCGTCGGGAGTGTCATCGAGATTGCCTGTGATCTGGAAACCGGAGTAAAGACTGCGGCTATTGACCGACTCAAATTGTTCGCCGAATACAAAAGTACCTGTGGGGAAATAAATCTTGTAGGAACCTTCAGCCACGATATTGAGAGGCTCAGCAGACCATTCGCCATCAGGAATCCATTTAGTGAAATGGAATTCAGCAGCCGCACCACCTTCTTCACCCTCCGGCTGCTCATAGAAGAGAGTTCCGAGAGTATTATCAAGTAGATCCTGAATAGCAATCTCACCCCAATTATATGACATCACATCGCCGCTTGCTGACTTCACAACGACTTCTGTCAGGCTATCGAGAGTCTCCCCTCTCGTCGGAGTGACCACAACGATTTCCTTAGCTCCGAGATCGCACTGCCATCCTGCAATATAATAAGCATTGTCATCTTCGCCATCATCGCCCTTCAGCTGAGAACCGTCAAGATCACGCACATAAACATAAATCACAAGCTCTGCATCCACAGACTTCACATATTCATCATTTGAGAGATCAAGAGTCCACACTGTCTTATCTGCATTGGATGAGAGACATGATGCCGGATATTCAGTTATTCCAAACTGACCCTTGGGGGTCGCAGCCTTATAGACATTGACAGGACCGGAGAAGGTATATGTGAAGACAGCCTGGGAAGGCTCACTGATAGTGACAGTATAAGGTGCAGGCGTGATACTCAGAAGAGTGATGTCGGAATACTTATAACCTTCCACCTTGCCGGTGAATTTATAAGTTTCCCTTGCCACTACCGGAGTCGGGACGCCATCGCTTGAATACTTATCTATACCATTATAGAACACAAACTCAGCGGAATAATCATGACCTTCAAAGAATCTGAATGAACCGACAACATTCCAGCTTATTTCAGAAGAATCGCCGAGAGAGCGTCCGACAGTATAGTTGGAAGAAATCGTGACACTTTCTCCTGTAGTATTGTCTGATACCAAAAGCTCGGTATAACCAATGGCATCATTATGATTGGTATTGACCTTCACCAATTGCTCATCCCATAAGCCCTGAGGCTGTGAGAAATCAGGGGAAACAGACAGAACCTTAAAATCGTCGAACATAGCGGAAGCGAGTTCCGGCACTTCTACAGTGTAATAGAATTCCTTCGGATCGCTAAGTTCACCGGCAGCATTCTTGAGCAGACCTTCGGGAAACTGAAGCGTATACTCGCCATTACACTTGAAATCAGAGAAATTGAAATCATATACGTAGTCACCCCAAGCCGGATCACTGTTGGAGGAGTAAGTACCGGCAATTTCATTACCATTCTCATCAATCCATATTGGCATTACATTTGTAGCTGCCAAGCCGACTTCAGCTGAGATTCTCATTGTTTCAAGCTGATACACCTGAGTGATATCAATGCTTGGATTCGGCTGTTGGATAGCCGGTGTCCACTCAAAGGCAGACGCGCTTGCGACAGCTACATAAGCAGCAGACAAAGCAAGTAAATGTCTAATTTTCATAGGCGGAAGTTATTAACTATAAATTATAAATTATCAACTATTAATTATTAACTATAAATTATTTATCACTACTTGACAACGATTTTTTTGCCGTTGCGGATGTAGATTCCTTTTGAAGGGGTCATGACGCGACGACCTGTGAGGTCGAAGTACACGTCATCTGAGTCAGCAGCCTCTATACTTTCCACACCCGATGATGCAGCTTTGTATCTCACGAAAATATCGGAGGAGTGATCAAGACCGTCGGCGCAAAGTAGTCCGCCAAGAGTGACTGTGATTTCAGAATCAGCGTCAGCGTCGATAGCAGGAGCCTTGAAATAGTAAAGCATCGCATCGGCAGAATCGGGAGTGGAAGTAAGCTCACTATATGGAATGGAGACTTTGCTTGCCACGCCATCCTTAGTGAAAGAGAAATCAACAGATTCAAACTGTATCTTCTGTCCGTTGAGCACCCACATCTCCATTTCTTCACCGCTATTGAGAGTACTTCCGGCAGCAGGGACCCAATCGGCAGCTACACTATAGACAACGCTTTTAAGATTGTAGGCATAACCGAAAGAGTAGGGACTTGCAGCATATCCGGTGAGCACATACTGGCCGTCAGCGCTCTTTATGCCGGTGATCCTGAGTTCAATAAATTGCTGGACGGGGAGTCCCGGAATCATTACCTCCGGGAAACGAGAGACACCTTGAAGGTTGACAGAAACAGTCTTTCCTTCCACGGTGACAGGAGGATATTCTATATACATACCAAGTTCGATATTGTCGCGGTCGCCGTATGTAATTTCAGCCGTAGGATGGCAGTTTGGATCAAGATTCTCACTGAATGTAAGGCTAACTATACCATCAGATCCACCCGGAAGGTAGTATGTCAGGAAGTCGGAGACACCGCTTGTCGGAGTGCCACTTTCCCAAACGAGTTCCGCTGGTTTTCCTGCCATCTTATAGTTTAGCACAAGCTTTCCAGCCCCGTCACCGAAATTTGGACGATTGCTTGAATCGGCAGCATCGCGAATACCGGTAATGGTAAGAGTCATAACATCCCCTTCATTTATTTTGCCTTCCCTATACCATTGTCTAATGGTGCTGAACCAGTTGACAGTGATGTATGAATTCGACACGGTAGGAGTAAGCTTCACGGAAGCATCATTGACGGCGAGTGTACAATTAGTGCATTTTACGGGCACGCTAAATGAAAGAGTAGCATTGTAGTTTGCGCTTATGGACATCAGTTGGTCTCCGGCAGCAGGAAAAGCATCTACTAATTCTATAGATTCGTTGCCGGTGACAATTTTAAATGTTCCGCCATCAAGAGGAAACCCATTATAGAAGTATAGCGTCTGACCCTCTTCGACCTGATAAACACGTACCTTTTCACCATTGGCACCGTAATAGTTATTAACTGAATTGATAGGATTTGCATGTTCAGGCTCCACGTAAGGAGAAATCTCCGATCCTGAGCTATAGCAACGAATAGAGCCGGAAGCGGTAGAGGTAAATGTACCCATTACCGGAACCATTGCATCGTAGTTGTATACGACATCCGGTTGCAAATCTCCCCAATCAGTTGAAGGAGCGGCATTTATAGTTGCGACTGAAGCAGATACTAAAGAGCAAGCAAGTAGATATTTTAAATTCATTTGTTTACAGTATTAGGTATTAAAAATGAGTATCACATCAGCTAAAATCATTGATAATAAATGAGGCATAGCCGAATAATTTTACAAAAGTATAAATTTTTTTTTGATTTCTACTAAATATTATGTTAAAAAATAAAAAAGACAAAAAAAGGGAAGGCCGCAGCAGCGAACTTCCCTTTCATAAAATAAGCAGGTATGTTTTATTATTTTATGGGGCAAATTAAAGCATTGAACATTAAACAACGAACAATGAGTAATAAGTATTAGAGGCGGGCTTTCTCGCGTTCGATGTAGGAATCGATAGAGAGGCCGTTGCCGAGAGTGAACTGAGGATAATCCTTCTTGATAGTCTCGTAGCATTTGAGTGCATCACCGTATTTCTTCTGCTCGTCGTAGACGACAGCCATCTTCAGAAGCGCACGGGGAGCAATCTGAGGATTCTTGTCGGCTTTCTTTTCGGCATATTTGAAAGCGGAGATAGCTTCGTCGTATTTCTTAAGGTTTACGTAGCAGTCGCCAAGAAGAACCTGAGCATTAGCAGCAAGGACCTTGTCGCCGGTGCTGAAATCCTTAAGATATTTGGCAGCTTCTTCGTATTTTCCGGAGTTATAGAGAGTCTCGGCAGCGCTGAGAGCGGCGAGCTTTCCGGCATTTGTGCCACCATATTCGTCAGCTACTTTCTTATACATAGCGGCAGTGGTGGAGTCATTGCCCATAGCTGTAAGTTCCACCTTATTGTAGGCTTCCATAGCCTTATTATTCTTGGGGACCTTATAGAGATATAGCCATGCGAAAGTGAGGCAAGCCACTACAAGGATAGCGCCCATGGCGATACCCATAGCTTTTTTGTTAGTCTCGATGTTACGACCGAGGTTTGTCAGCCTATTGTTGATATTTTCGAGCTGGTCTGGCTGCTCGGGTGTCTGGTTGGATGATGCCATTTTATATTGATCTATTTCTTTAATTATCTTAAAAATACACGAGCTATTGACAAGATTTCTACATCGTCTGCTCATTCGAAGCGCAAAGTTAATGATTTTTTTTGTGACGTGCAAATTATTTCGAGAAAAAAGTTTTTGCGTTGTGCGTTTTGCGTTTTGCGTGGAAAGCTGATTTGGAGCGGCCACTCGCTGAGAGGAGCTGGGAGCAGCATATCCTACGGTCGCGGATAAACGCGTGGGGAGAACTTTTTGATTTCATACGTGAGGCCACGCTCCTCTTTCTTCTCTGTGAAGTTGGCGGCTATCAGATATACCGTTCGTGAATCCATGGCGTAACGCCCGGCATAGTCGCGCGAATGAATCTGATCCATTGCTTCGGTTACACTCTTATTGTATTTGAATTCGAAGACATACACAAAGTCACCCGCAAAAACCTCAATGTCGCTGCGCCCATGATAGCCGTGGTGCTCGGCGATGACGGGAGTGCCGCACAGCACAGCCAGAAGATAGGTAACCGCGCGGTAGGTCGACTCGTTGTGGTCTTCTCCGGGAATATCCTTCAGCAGGGTGGCGAGGCGGTCCATGAAATCATGGATAGCACCTCGGAAAAGGTCTTTCCTGAAACTTGTGAACTCAAGTCCGCTTCCTCGTCTTGACGTAAGAGGAGCGTAACAGCGAAGCAGATGTTTGAAGAATCCGATTTCTACCTCCCGATTGGGAAAGCATAGGTCATAAAGATCCGAGACACTGTCATAGCGTGCGATAGTAAGATACCCTGTCTGGAACATTAGGGGAACCGGATCCCATTCATCGAATCCTACTGTTATGAGCTCATCTTTAGTTGCGGTCTGGCCGTTTATCTCCCTTGGATCGATGCCGTTGTTCCTTACCCACCTCGCAAGAAATATCGGAGTCCCGGTCTCAAACCAATACGGTTCTATCCTAATCTTGTCGAGTGCATTCAGCACGCTAAACGGGTTATAGAGTCTCGAGCCCTCTTCCGAGAAGAGATATCCGTCATAGTAATCCCGCAATGCCTTCAGCATGGTGTCGAAATCATCTCCTCTTTTCGCGGCAAGTCTCTCAATGCCTGGACGGAAATTCTCAACAAGCTCGCCTTCAGTCCATCCGCATATATCGGCGTAGGCATCTGCCATCGATATGTCCTTGAGGTTGTTGAGGTCGCTGAAAATGCTTACCTTTGAGAATCGTGCCACGCCCGTGATGAAGGCGAAGCGGATATACCGATCCATACTCTTAAGATTGCCAAAGAAGCTTTTCAATGTACGCTGATTCTTTTCAAAAAGTTCCTTATTTTCCTCTATCTCAAGCAATGGTTTGTCGTATTCATCAATGAGAATCACAACTTTTCGTCCAGAAGACTCAGCAACCGTCTCTATGAGTTCAGAAAATCTGCCGGCAATCGTATCTGCCACATCAGTCATTCCGTATTTATTCTCGTATTTTTTAAGAAGGCGGTTTAACAGACTTTCCAGTCCATTTTCAAGGCTGAAATTTTCTGCATTGAAGTCAAAGCGAAGTACGGGGGATGGAGTCCAATCAAGACACATGCTGTCAGCGGCAAGACCTTGGAAGAGTTCGCGACGTCCCTCAAAGTACGCTTCCAAAGTGGATAGCAACAGACTTTTTCCGAAGCGGCGAGGACGACTTAGAAAAATATACTGGCCATGACTCAGTAACGGCTGGATATAGCCGGTCTTGTCTACATAAACATATCCTTCCTCGATTATCTTTGAGAAAGTCTGTATACCTATAGGGTACCTAAGTTCTTCCATGATACTCAAAATTTTTACAAAGATAACCATAAATAATTTAAGATGCAAATAAAAACACATGGTCCTTTCATTTACGATGTAGTTCCGGCGGCAACATCACGTAAAGTCCTACGAGCTCTGTCGCGCCTTCATAAAGGGAAATGAACCGGCGGAAAAACTCGGGAATGGCATCACGCAAAGGCGCAAAGGGCTCGCTGAGGGGGGAGCTTTAACTATGAATTATGAATTATGAATTATGAATTTTGAATTATGAATTTTGAATGATCATTACTTCACTCGGAAGCAAAGAGCGCTGAGGCTCGCTCGCTGCGCTTCGCATAGCATGAATGAGGCAGACAACGTAATCAAGCGTGCTGTATGAGCCCTCCGAGTCAAGCAACGTAATAGAGCATGCTCCGCATGCGCCAGCGCGCGTCAAACTCTATCTTTTGAGATGGATCTTTTTTGATGGAGTCACATCGCGGATCGCCTGGGCTTCGCCGGCTGTGCCGCTGACGCTGGCGGATTTTCGCGGATATCTATAATTTTCCGTGCTTCGGGCGTGCTTCCGGGCTTCGGGCGTGCGCTCGCGGATGAAAGCTGGGCATCGCTGCGCTTGCCGATGCGGATCAGATTAATTATGAATTATGAACTATGAATTATGAATTAATGGATACCGGCACTGGGATCCGCGATAGCCGGCGAAGCCCAGGCTCAGCCTTGATCAGCGTGCGAACGCCAGAAGCACGGGCACTTAATTCTACCTCGGAGAGGTTTTCCTAAATTGCTTAACCCCAGGTTTTAACCTGTGGGGATCCGCGGGGATCCGCCGCCATCGGCGAAATAAGCGAGCGAAGCGACAGCGATCCGCGGTGTGACCGCCATCTTAAAAGATCCAATACATGGTCATTGGAGGAATGAATCTCACGCAAAGGCGCAAAGGGCTCGCTGAGGGGGAGCTTTAACTATGAATTATGAATTATGAATGATCTTTACTTCACTCGGAAGCAAAGAGCGCTGAGGCTCGCTCCGCATCCGCTCCGCATTGCAAGTTACCTTTAGACGCGCGGGGGCGCATGCGGAGCATGCTTTATTACGTTGGTTTGACGCGGGGGGACGCATGCGGAGCATGCTTGATTACGTTGTCTGCCTCATTCTTGCAATGCGGAGCGGATGCGTAGCGAGCCTCAGCGTGCTTTGCTGCCGAGTGGAGAATGATACTTCATAGTTGAACTCAGCGAGCCCTTTGCGCCTTTGCGTGAGATTCCCTCTCCAGAAGTTACACTTGGACGCGCGTGGGCGCATGCGGAGCATGCTTTATTACGTTGCTTGACGCGGTGGGGCGCATGCGGAGCATGCTTTATTACGTTTTTGTCGCGGGGGGACGAAAAAAAGAGCCGGATGCATGGAGATATGCACCCGGCTCTTTTATTAAAGCACTGTCCGCCCGCTATCTGAGGCCCTGGAACGCCCTGCTGAGTAAGGCGGACAGCGTCATGAGTCAATGATAGAATCTTAAAAATTGATCATTAATAATTCATAATTAATAATTAACCACTGCCTTCACTACTGTGTCGGCGCTGCGGAGGATGTAGATTGTAGGTTTCAGCTGCTTCAGTTCCTCGCGTGAGCAACCTTTCTTCAGCATGACGCCGTTCATGTCGTATACATCAACCAGTGCGTTCGGATCAGCAAAGATGGTCTCCACGCCTGAAAGTCCTGTAATTAAGCACTCTGCTTTGAGGTCGGAACCGTCGACGGTCGATACTGTGATCACGCAAGAGCCTTCCTTCAGCACCTTCACGTTGCCTTCAGCATCTACGGTTGCTATTGAAGTGTCGCTTGATTCGAATGTCACGGTCTTGTCGGCGGCATTCTCAGGAAGCACTGTAGCCTTGATGGTAAATTCGCTTCCCTCTACGCCGCTCCAAGTAGTCGGATCGATGGTCAGTGACTCTACGAGGATCGGGAGAACGGTCACTTCGCAAGTCGCAGTCTTGCCGTTTGAAGAAGCTGCAGTGATAATTGCGGTGCCAGCCTTGATAGCTGTAACCACGCCATCAGCAGATACAGTGGCAACGGCTTCATCAGAAGAAGACCAAGTGACTGACTTGTCAGTAGCGTTCTCAGGAGCGATGGTAGCTGTGAGGGTTGCTGTCTCGCCTTCTGTCAGACTCAGTTCAGACTCGCTGATTGAAATGGATTCAACCGAGATGATATTTGCAGCAACTGTCACTGTGCAGGTAGCTGTCTTGCCATTGGCTGATGTAGCAGTGATGGTGGCAGTACCAGTCTTGACTGCAGTGACTACACCCTTGTCTGAGACAGTAGCAATTGAAGCATCCGAAGAAGTCCAGGTCACTGACTTGTCGGTTGCATTCTCAGGAGCGATGGTTGCTGTGAGTGTAGCGGTCTCGCCTTCAGTCAAGCTAAGGTTGGTATTGCTTAGAGTGATGCCTGTCACTTCAATTATCTTGGCGGCTACTGTCACTTTACAAGTAGCAATCTTGCCGTTTGAAGAAGCGACTGTGATAGTAGCAGTGCCAGCCTTGACAGCAGTAACTACACCTTCAGCAGATACAGTAGCAACAGCTTCATCAGATGAAGTCCAAGTCACTGTCTTGTCGGTTGCATTCTCAGGAGCGATGGTAGCTGTGAGAGTAGCAGTGTCGCCTTCGGTCAAGCTAAGTTCAGTGTTGCTGATAGCAATGGATTCAACAGA
>JAIDTL010000123.1 GCA_029060725.1 Muribaculaceae bacterium
GTGTCGTATGAAGGTGGCGCACCGTTTGCGACAAGCTTCAAGCAGCACAACGACGGCAATTATTCAAGTGCCCTCAGCTGCATAGAGCAGATAATCGAAGGATGCGCTGACATTGCCAACGAAGTAGGCACCGCAAAGATCGGCGACCCATACAACCTGTATATATCAGGCGACACTCAGGCTGCCCTCTACTCTGTGGAATCTTGGTATAGCTGGCACTCACGCGAGGACTATTCAAACAATATCCTCTCAATCCGCAATTCATACTATGGCTCTCTCGACGGATCGGTCAGCCCCAAGTCACTCTCCGCACTTATCGCAACAGAGAATGCTCAACTCGACTTAGATGTGAAAGCTGCGATCGCTAACGCTTCAAACGCAATTCTCGCAATCCCGCAGCCTTTCCGCAACCACATCAACAGCACCGAGAGCCGCTCAGCAATGACTGCATGTGCCGACCTTGAGGAACTTCTCTCAAAAGATCTCAAGAATGCAGTCAACAAATTGGGCAACGACAGCCGCTATCAAGATATAGTAGACAATTATGTAGATGTTGTGGTTGTCCCCACATACAAGAGCCTGAAAGAAAGAAACGAGGCTCTCTACCAGACTGTACTGAAATTCAAGAATTCTCCGTCTGACGCCAATTTCGCCTCTGCTTGCAGCGCTTGGCTTGAGGCCCGTGAGCCTTGGGAGACGAGCGAGGCTTTCCTTTTCGGACCGGTAGACGCACTTGGTCTTGACCCCAATATGGATAGCTGGCCTCTCGACCAGGACAATATAGTGCAGATCCTCAACTCAGGCAACTACGACAACCTTGACTGGAGCGACGGTGATGACGACGACACCATCGAGGCAGTGCAATCTGTAAGAGGTTTCCACACTCTCGAATTCCTACTTTTCAAAGACGGACAACCACGCAAAGTAAAGAACTGAACAAAAATACATGATAAAGAAAATTCATTACATCTATTTCTGCTTCGCGGCCTTTATGTCAGCCTGCGGGAGCGACGGACTGGATGTGCTTGACATTGAGGTTCCTGCCGGCTATGAGCTGTCGGCAGGAACTTCCACGATATTCCTCAACTCATCGGTAGCATACGACAGCGAGGCTCCCTGGGTGAAGGGTGACTACCTTACCCGATTCGTACGCGGAGACAGGCTTTACGATGACGTGCGCACGTCTACCAACGGACAGGGTGGAGGACTCGGACCGGTATATGCCGGATATTCATGCGGCAGCTGCCACCGAAACGCCGGACGTACGCGCCCCGGAGTATGGAACGACAACGGCTCCGGCTCATACGGATTCTCGGCGATGCTCGTATATATCACCCGCAAGAACGGTGCGTTCTTCCGTGATTACGGACGCGTGCTTCACGACCAAGCCATCTACGGAGTAAAGCCGGAAGGCAAATTGAAAGTCGACTGGAACTATCAGCAGTTCTCATTCCCAGACGGCGACACATACGAACTTGCATATCCTTCTTATACAATCACCGACTGGTATGCAGATGAGATCGCTCCCGAAGATCTTTTCTGTACGGTTAGAGTCCCTTTGCGCCATGTAGGTATGGGACAGCTTATGTCGCTTGATCAGCACGAGATAGAACAGTTGGCAGCGAAAAGCAACTATCCGGAATGGGGCATCAGCGGACGCTGCAACTATATCAACGAGCGAGGTGTGACCAGCCTTGGCATCTCCGGAAACAAGGCCCAACATGCCGACCTCACAGTCGAGCTTGGATTCTCAAGCGATATGGGTGTGACCAACAGCCGCTATCCTGAAGAGATATGCGAGGGGCAGATACAAATGAACCAGGGATCGATGATGGGTCTCTCATACGACCAACTCGACGTGTCTACTGAAGATATGGAAAACGTTGACCTCTATATGCAGTCGCTCGGAGTCCCTGCACGACGCAATGTCAATGATCCTGACGTAAAAAGAGGCGAGACTCTCTTCTTCCAGGCAGGATGCCATCTCTGCCACGTGACCACTCTCCATACTCGCCCACGCGGCTCAACACTGCTTGCAGGCACACAGCTTCCTTGGCTCGGCAACCAGACTATTCACCCCTATAGCGACTTCCTGCTACACGATATGGGCTCCGAGATAATGGGAGTCGGACTCAACGACAATTATGTGTCAGGTCTGGCTCGCGGCAACGAATGGCGCACCACCCCCCTTTGGGGCATCGGTCTGCAGGAGAAAGTCAACGGACACACCTGCTTCCTACACGACGGTCGTGCACGCAACTTCACTGAGGCTATAATGTGGCACGGAGGTGAAGGAGAGGCTTCAAAAAACAAATTCAAGAATATGCCACGCAAAGACCGCGATGCAGTGATAAAATTCCTCCAGTCACTGTAGCCCATAAATTCATGATAAATCATGATAGATCAAGCTCAATTCCACAAAAAAAACCGACAACCCAAAACCCAATGAAAAAGATCATACTTTCAGCTATATGCGCTCTCTCCTTTGCCCCTATTGCTATGGCTCAATACGACACAGATACAGAAAACGGTGTCGTGTCATTAGCGGACCACCGTGGATTCACATTCACCACAAAGAAAGGGGATTTCCTCTTCAAGCCATACCTCTTGGTGCAGACTACAGCCAACTACAACTATTATGACGATGCAGGTCTTGACCCTGCTTATAATCAAGACAATGTGGCTAATTCAGGTTTCGGCATTCCATACGCTGTGCTCGGATTCACAGGAAAGGCATTCAATATAGTGACCTTCAACCTCTCTATAAATGCAGCAGCATCCGGAGGGGGGCTTCTGCAGCAGGCGTGGGCTGACGTGCGTCCTTCTGAAGAGTTTGGTGTTCGAATCGGTAAATTCAAGACTCCTTTCTCTCATGCTTATCTGACAACTCTTGGGGAGACTCTTTTTCCGGTGCTTCCTACGTCCCTCACCGCTTCGGTAATACTCCCCTATTCCCTCAATGCGGTCACTCCGCATATAGGTACGGGATTCGACCTCGGAGTCGAAGTGCACGGTATGGTTAAGGATAAATTTGGCTATCAAGTGGGTCTTTTCAATGGCACGGGTGCAAGCGTCAATACTGCTACCAAGACCATAAGCGACGACTGGCACATCCCATCGCTATTATATGCAGCAAGACTGACTTACCAGCCATTCGGAGTCATGCCGGCTTCTCAGGGTGATCCCCGGAGGCTCAACAGCAATAAGATGCTCCTCGGTGTGTCCGGGTCTCTTAATGTGGAAAGCGAGAACGAAAGCACCAACGACTTACGCCTCGGCATTGAATGGTCTTGGATAAAAAACCGCTGGTATTTTGGTGCAGAATTCTACTACATGAACGTGGGCTTCACCAAGCGTCAGAAAATCGACACCTCCTACAATTACTTCGGAGGATATGGGCAAGCAGGTTATTTCCTGACAAACAAGCTTCAAGGATGTCTTCGCTACGACTTCTTCGAACGCAACTCCACCAAGAAGGGCGGATTTCTCAATATGCCAGCAATAGGTGCCAACTATTTCATAGACAGCATTAACCTTAAGCTGCAGGCCATGTATCAATATACCGGACGTACGGGCCATGCCCGCCAGATGGATCGCGATGAGGACAACCTCGGGCTTGCCACAAGCTCAGTGACCATAATGGCACAATATTCCTTCTAATTCGCCAATAAGCCTTCTCCGACTTATTAGACTAATTAGACTAATCTGACCAATTAGACTAATCCGACCAATTAGACTAATTAGACTTATAAATTTTAAGTTATGAAATTCTATAATTGCATTATCTTGGCATCTGCCTTTATGATCTCTCTCTCATCTTGCGACGAGGGGCGTATCTACAATGACGACACTGTACAGACAGAAGATGGCGGTGCCGCCCACTTTTCAGGCATAGTGACGGGCACTGACACCTGGAGCCAAGGCTATACACTCGCATTGGCAGGGTTTGAAGATGGCAATGAGTATGCTCTAATAAGCAAGAATATTGAAACGTCGGTAAGCGACGGCAAATGCGACATAACCCTCTCGGGTATTCCCGGCGAGGTCACTAAAATCGAATTATGTGCTGTCGACCGCCTGCGCCGACGGGTAGCAACGTTTCTCTCTGCCGACTTCAATCCCCAGTCTTCTCCCCTTCAGATAAGTGCAGAAGCAGTAGATATGTCAATGTCAGGAGCAATCCAGACAGAAATATTCAACACCACATGTGTGCAATGCCACGGAGGCAACGGACACGCTGCAGCAGGGCTCGAACTGCTCGAGGGCAACAGCTTTGGCAACTTGATTTCCGTTCCATCACGCAAGATACTCGGAATGGACAGGGTGACACCAGGGAAAAGTGCCGAAAGCGAGCTGTTCCTCATTCTTGACACTGACATCTCGGCTGACTGGAACTATGATCATTCTGTAGAAGTGGTGCGCCAAGAAAAACTCGATCTCATCCGAAACTGGATCGACAACCTATAGCCCACTTTGTACGCACAACGTAAAACGCACAACGTACAACGTACAACGCATTTTATTTGCATATCTCGATTAAAATAATTATTTTTGTAGACAATTACAGAAATGAAATATCTAAATTTCAAATATGACGGGGCTGAGGCCAAGGTGGCTCTTTTCGACAATGGTAGAAAAGAGGCACACGCGTATATCATTCCTTCTGTAGGAAATGATGCCAAGACTCAAATAAGGAGCATCCGTGAGGCCGTAAGCAAATTGGTGAGTGATACAGGTATGACACCTGTATTCAAACGCTGGCTCCTCAGCGATCCGGCTAATCAACGACCCTTATTGCCCGATCACGACAATTGCGCTGTATCATTACTCGGACAGTCTCCATTAGACGGCACAAAAGCTGCTCTTCTCGTTTTCTTTGAGCAGAATGCAGACTTCACCCACCGCGACGGAGGAATCTGGGAAGACAGTCGAGGACGAATATGGGTAGGAGACGGCTACTATGTATCTACAGGCGACTCTCTCTCAATGACAGTAGCTTACCTTGAACGATTGGCCTACGAGCTAAAACTGCGTGGCGCTTCACTGAAAGACAATTGCCTTCGCACTTGGTTTTTCGTGCGTGACATCGACAATAATTATTCAGGTGTAGTGCAAGGGCGCAACAGTGTATTTGCTCGCGAAGGACTCACAAACGAGTCACATTTCATCGCATCCACCGGCATCGAGGGGCAATGTGCCGAACCGAAACGCCTTGTGGCATTCAATGCTTTCGCCGATACCGGAGTGACTCCTCAGCAAATCACATACATCTACGGAAAATCACACCTCAATCCCACTTACGAATATGGAGTCGCATTCGAGCGAGCCACTGCAGTAGACTATGCAGATCGCAGACACGTCTATATTTCAGGGACCGCCAGCATCGACAACAAAGGGCAAATCGTAGCTCCCGGTGATATCAAAGCCCAAGCTATAAGGATGCTGGAAAATATAAGCGTGCTTCTGGAAGAGGGTAATTGCGGATGGGAAGACGTAGCTCACATGACGGTCTACCTACGCGACATTGCCGACCATGCTCTCATTAGCAAGATGATGGAGGAGCGATATCCGGGAGTGCCAAAGGTGATAGTCCTTGCTCCGGTTTGCCGTCCGGGTTGGCTTATAGAAACTGAATGTATGGCAATTAAAAAGGCCGATAATCCTGAATATGCGGCGTACTGAGGTCATTATATTTGTCTCGGCAATCGTCGTCACCCTGATGATAGGACTCTCATCTCTGCTTCCGGCAGACATTTATTCATCAGTTGGGTGGAAAATTTTATGGATAGTCATTGCAGTGGCAATGATAACCGGAATAATAATGGGGCGTTTCTGGCGTAATTGGACCGCTTTAATCATGCACTTATCTTTTCTGTGCATGATAGCGGGGGGCTTCTGCAATGCTCTCTTCTCGCGCCAAGGGACGCTCCATCTTTTACCTTCTCAGACTGCTGATTATTTCATTTCCTCCGATGGCAAGAAAGAAGAGCTTCCTACTGCTGTCACTCTGCTGTCTTTTGCTCCGGAATATTATCCGGGAATGAATTTCCCAAAGGATTTCAAGTCTGAACTGCTCACTGCCGTAGGCGATACAATGTATATCTCGATGAATCATATCGGCAAGTTGGGACATTACCGTTTCTATCAGACTTCGTATGATGATATGGGAGGCACTGTGCTGACTGTGACCCATGATCCTATAGGAATTGCCGTCACATATACCGGATTTCTCCTCTTTGCCATCAGCGGCATCACATGGCTATGGAAGATTTATTGGAGATCTCGGATTAGAAAGAAAATATCGATTGCTTGCATATTGCTGGGATGCCTTTGTCCTGCAACGATGGATGCTTCAGCTATCCCGGCTGTCGATACGAATATAGCCGACTCTTTGGCAACCCGGCAGGTGCTTTTCAACGGACAGACGGTATCTTTTGCAAGATTTTCTGACCGCCTCACTTATAAGCTGACGGGAAAAGGCAGTGTCTCTGGCCTATCTCCGGAGGCTTTCATTGCCTCGCTGATCAAATACAAAGAGGAATGGAGTAAAGTACCGTTTATAAAGGTCAAGAGCAAAGCTCTGAGAGAAGCCTTGTCTATTGAAGGCAAATATGCATCAATTGCCAATTTATACGATGAAAACGGAGATTATATTCCGCAACGTCTATACAAAGGAGGCTCCGGATCGCTTGATAAAGATATAATCTTACTCGATGAGAAAGTAGCTTTGCTGATAGATTTATGGGAAGGAGAACTTTTCATTCCGCTTATGCCGGATTCCGATACATTAAGATCAAATTTTTCGATTAAATCGGAGATTTTTTATTATCGGATCAATCCTTTGCGGATAATCTTTATCTGTGCAATACTCTCGGTCGCACTCATTCTATTGTCTTCGATTTTTAAAGTTAACATTCGCCTCTTTCCATTTATTGCGGCAATCGCTCTTGCAGGAATAATATCGTATCTGTGGTTGTGGTATATATCCGGGTCCGTGCCTCTGTATAATACCGGGGATATAATGGAATTTGTCGGGGTCTGTATGATTTTGCTGTCAGGAGTGATGGCGTGGCGTAAGGAATCAAACTTGCTTGTGGCTCTTGGCATGGCATCTGCCTCATTTTTATTGCTTGTGGCATTGCTTGGAATGAAGGACCCTGTACTTAGTCCGATTATGCCGGTTTTGGCATCCCCTTGGTTGTCGGTGCATGTGTCGCTCGTGATGCTTTCCTACGCCATATTGGGATTCACTTTGCCTATAGCGATATGCGCCATTGTGCTTTCCTCCCAAAGGAAAGAGCTTGTATCGCTTGCTCTCACGCTTCTTGCTCCGGGAGTCTTCCTTCTCGGGATGGGGATAATTACAGGGGCTATGTGGGCGAATGTATCCTGGGGGCGCTATTGGGCTTGGGATCCCAAAGAGACGTGGTCGCTCGTCACTTTGCTACTATATTCAATTCCGCTCCATAAATATTTCAAGCTGCAAAGACTCCCCCTATTCTGCAGCATCTACCTGATATTCGCTTTCTCCTCCGTGATTATGACCTACTTCGGTGTAAACTTTCTCCCATCCCTGCATGCTTACAACTGAAATCACATTATCGAATATTTAAAACAAAAATGCTGATAAGTTCGTTTTATAGATGAAATATGAATCAAATAATCCTAAAATAATTTCACTATGAGCTTCATCTGGTATATACTTATTGGAATTGCGTCCGGCGCTGTAGCCGGCAAACTTATGCGTGGCGGTGGCTTCGGCTGGATCGTCAACCTTATCGTAGGCATCATCGGCGGTGTCCTCGGCGGCTGGCTCTTCGGCATCATCGGCATCACAACAACCGGCATAATCGGCAACCTCATTACCTCCGTAGTAGGCGCCATCGTCCTCCTCTGGCTCGTCGGCCTCCTCTCCCGCTCCACCCATCACTAATCAATAAGAATCAAAGAAAGACCTAAAAAAACCGAATCTTTTCCAAAAGTGGGTGTTTTTACCCGCTTTTGGAAAAGATTCGGTTTCTTATTCACTCCTATCAGGATGTATTGTAGTTAGCACACTCCGTGTGCGTCCCCGCGCGTCCTGCCCCTTACTTTTCCCGATATGTCAGTTTACCTAAGAACCAATAAGGAATCTGGATATTACGTTGTCTTGTCCGAACCATTCACCTGCCTGGCGAATTCATTC
>JAIDTL010000124.1 GCA_029060725.1 Muribaculaceae bacterium
AAAAAATTAATGAACTGTGCAACAATTCATAAAATTTTTTTTTCAGCAAGTTACGAGACCAAACTGTCAAACTCCCGATAATATGCATTATTTTATATATTAGGAACAATAATTGTAATTAGTTTGTTGAGAAAAGACTATGCATTGCCGATTTTTTATCGTGCTTCAATATGAAAAATACACATTGTGTGTACACTTTTTTGCACACAAACTTGTTGTTTTATTATAAAAGTATTATCTTTGCATTCCTAAAACTGAATAATTATGCAAGCACTATCTGTAAGAGACTACCGCAACAATCTCGCCGCATCTCTGCTCACGATAAAATCATATATGACAACTATGATATGGAGATACATGTGCTTGTCTTGGAGATAGAGGGACATTACAACGACAAATAAGATTCATTATGTATTTCAAACCTCAGACCCGCCGCTGCATGAGTTGCGGCCATACATTTACCTACATTCAGGGTGACCTCATCTTCGAAATGTTCCCTAAGTGCCCGAAGTGCGGCTCACTACTTACCCGCAAGGTCCACTTCATCTGAAATACCTTGCACCCACCACATAATACAAGAAATCAGATTTAAACTTATAGTTGATTCTGGGTCATAATCTGAAATAAATTAATCGCGCAAAGGAGCAAAGGGCTCGCGGAGCTTAAATGCAATGCGTAGCGCCAGCGAGCGAGCCTCCGCGTGCTTTGCTCCCGAGTAGTGAATTGATCGTTTATCGTTTATTGTTGATCCTTCCCCTCAGCGAGCCCTTTGCGCCTCTGCGTGAGATAAATCTGGAAGCGAGCGAAGCGCCTGCGATCCGCATTCCATGAATGAGCCCGACACTAATCCTTTCTTTCGCAGTCAAACAACGTAATAAAGCATGCTCCGCATGCGCCCCACCGAGTCCATTTGGAAACCTACAATGCTAAGCTCAGCGAGCCCTTCGCTACTTCGATTTCCTGCCTTGTCTCAAAATATTTTGCTTTGAACCAAGTTGAACAGCTGTGTATTTTTGAATACGGCTTTTTTTGATTATTTTTGCAATCGAATAAATCAAAATCAAACACCTAACAACATTATGAATAATATTCTAAAATTACCTTTTGCGCTAATCCCGGCAATTATCTTGGGAGGATGCTCCGGAGGACAGGATTCTCAGGAACCAACCCCAACGCCAAATCCTCCTGCTCAGGAGAAATTGGAGATCAAAATCAGTCCTTCTGTGACCGGCAGCCGTGCCACTGACTATGGGTTTGAAACCGGCGACTGTATCGGTCTTTACGTGGTGAACTATTCCGGAGGCAATCCCGGAACTCTAACCGACTCCGACAACCATGTCAGCAATATGCGCTTCAGTTATAACGGAACATGGACCCCGGACTCACAAGTGACTTGGGCAGACAACGAGACTCTTGCCGACTTCTATGTTTACTACCCGTATTCAAGCGTTAAGTCAGTAAATGCTTACGAATTTGCTGTCAAGAAGGACCAATCTACAGAGTCTGCTTACAAGGCGTCAGACCTTATGACCGGAAAGACCATCAATGTAGCTCCGACTGAATCGGCTATAGAAATCCCGGTCAGCCACGCAATGAGTCGGGCTTCCATCTACCTTGAGCCTGGCAACGGTTTTACTGCCGAGTCCCTCTCCAAATCTGATATCTCTGTAAGGATAAATGGAGTTAAATGCAATGCTACTGTAAAGCTCGCTACCGGAGAAGTGACCCCTGTAGGAGAAACGGCAACTATTACACCGCTGTTTACAGGCAACTGCTACAAGGCTCTGATAGTGCCCCAGACTGTGGATGAATGCAATCTTATCACTGTGATTGTCGACGGCAGGGAATACAAACTGCAAAAAGGGTTCACTTTCCAAAGGGGTAAGAACCATAATTTTACTGTAATACTGAGCAAGACATCTGCCGGAGTAAATGTCAACATCACTCCTTGGGATGAGGATGACACCGATAATGGAGGCACAGCCGAATGAAACATAGCAAAGTTATGAATAAACTACTGACCACATACGGTCTCCTGACGGTTTTGACTTTGACTGCATGTTCTGAAGATTTGCTTAAATCTCCGGGACAGGAGTTGCAAGAGAATGGAACCATAAACCTTTCCGGAGAAATTAATCAGGTGGCTACAACACGTGTAAATGATGAGGGTTTTGCCGACGGTGACGTGATGGGTGTCTATATAGTAGACTACAACGGCAATAATCCCGGCACCCTTCTTGCCAAAGGAAACCGAGGAGACAACGTACGCCATACATTTGACGAAGCTGCTTACCGTTGGAGCTCCGCCTACGATCTCTATTGGAAAGACAAGCACACACGCATCGACGTATATGGATATTATCCGTTTGGCACTCCTGATGATGTGAATAACTATAAATTCACAGTAAAGACGAATCAAGCTTTTATTCCCAACGACGGCACTATGGGCGACTACGAGGCGTCTGATTTCCTATGGGGAAAAGTGGAAGGTGTCGAACCTACATCCAGCGTGATCCGTCTTCCCATGACCCACAGAATGGCTAATGCGCGTGTCACTCTTACTGAGGGCACCGGGTTTGCCGATGGTGAATGGGCTGAGACAAAAAAGCAGGTGCTTGTCTGCAATACTGTTCTCGATGCTGTGATCGATCTCTCCACCGGATCAGTGAAAGCTGATGGGAATGTCAGCAACTCATCGATTACTCCAAGTAAGCGTGGCGACGAATGGCGTGCCATCGTAGTGCCTCAGACCATCCCCGCAGGTACGAACCTATTCAATATTACAATAGGTGGTATCCCTTATCGCTTCTCAAAAAGCGAGGATTTTAGCTACGCGCCGGGCAAGATGAGCAACTTCACTATAAAAGTGGATAAGAAAGAGCTGACCGGCGACTATGCACTCACTCTCGTCAGCGAAAGTATTACCGCATGGGAGACCGACCTTGTGAGCCACGACGCCACTTCAAAGGAATACGTGATAGTGGAGTCCACACCCGGCGGACTGAAGCAGGCCATCATCGATGCGGGCAAGGACTACACTAAGCTAAAAAACCTGAAGATTACCGGTGAGGTCGACTCTCGCGACTTCTACTTCATGCGCGACGAGATGGACGCTCTCCAGGCGCTCAACCTCAAGGAAGTGAAGATACAGGCATTCGGCAACGAGCCAATATACAATATTTCTTGCAAAGAAGATCAAATTCCACCAAGCTCATTTTACTCGAACGCTACTGTATCTGGCAAGGCCAGCCTTACAAGAATAATCCTTCCCGATAGATTAAAATCCATTGGGGCGAGAGCATTCTATGGATGTAAAAACCTTACCGGCTCTCTCATTATCCCCGAAGGTGTCATAGACATTCAGCAAGGAGCCTTCCATGCCTGCAGGTCGCTGACAGGATCACTTTCACTTCCCTCGACATTAAAGTACATAGGAAACTCACAACACGATGATGGTGAGTTTAGCGAAGAAAAAGATGAAGGCATTGACTACTATAACGGCGTATTTGACGGATGCGGTTTCACGTGCGAACTTGTCATTCCCGATAATGTCGAACTTATCCGTGGCTACGCATTTAGTGGATGCAAGGGCTTCTACGGCAGTCTCAGGCTGCCTGAGAAACTTAAAAGAATTGGTCTTTGTGCATTCAGCGGATGTCTTAACCTGAGTGGTTCACTCGAAATACCACAAGGCGTCACAGACATTCCTTCAGAAGCTTTTCATAACTGCGGGTTCAACGGCACTCTTACACTCCACGACGGAATTGCCACTATAGGCAACGATGCCTTCAGTGGATGCCATTTCCGCGGAGAACTTGCGTTGCCCAAAAACCTTATGGTGGTAGACGACGGAGTCTTCTACGGCTGCGATTTCTCCGGAGAACTTGTTCTTCCTAAAACACTTGTGACTATCGGAGACCGTGCTTTCGCCTACAACTGGCGTCTGATGGGCACTCTCGAATTTGCTGAAGGACTGATCACGATTGGTGCCGGCGCTTTCGCACATTGCCGTAGCCTTGAAGGACTCGTATTCCCTGAAAGCCTTGAGAATATACGCTACGAGGCGAGCTATTATGAAGATGGAGGTGCTTTCCAAGGATGCTACGGAATCGGCAAGATGGTAAGTAAAAGCGTTATTCCTCCATACATACAGCAGGGTGCCTTTGATGGAGTATCAAAGGATAACTTCACCTTAGAAGTGCCGGAAACTTCCTTGGCGCAGTATCAGGCAGCTATCGGTTGGCGCGATTTCAAGCGCATAGCCGCCCATCATGAACTTGTCTGCCGCCCGGCAGTAGCATGTGCTCTCAGCACTGAACACAAGCAGACCCTCGTCATCGACTCTGAAAGCGAATGGGTGCTCGAGTCAAAGCCCGATTGGTGTGAGCTATCCCAGACTTCCGGCAATAAGAAGAGCGAGATAACCCTCACTATCAAGTCTTCGGCAGCCGGAGACATTCGCGAAGGCGATGTGGTCTTCAGCCTTAAGGGTAAGGAATATACCCATTCCTGCCATGTGACCCAATACGGATATGAATACGGAGAAGATGAGTACCTCACTCTCCAGAAAGCCACCAAAGGAAACAATGGGGGCATCAATATCGTGATCCTCGGCGACGGATATGACGCAAAGGATATAGCCGAGGGTGAATACCTCAAAGACATGAAGCAGCAAGTGGAATACTTCTTCGGAATAGAACCCTATACCACTTACCGAGACTACTTCAATGTCTACACTGCATTCCCGCTATCTACTGAAAGCGGAGTCGGAACGATCAACTCGATCCGTTACAACCGTTTTGGCACTACTTACACCGGAGGTGTGGGACTCAAGTGTGACTATGATGAACTGACCGATTATGTGCTTAATGCTCCGACAGTCAACAAAAATAACATAAATCAGACCCTTGTAATTGTTGTGCCCAATAGCACCGACTATGGCGGAATTTGCCAGTTGTGGACTGCCGGCTATGCAGTAGCTTTCTGCCCGAAGAGCGACTATGGATATCCTCTCGACTCCCGCGGTGTCATCCAGCATGAGGCAGGTGGCCATGGATTTGGAAAACTCGCTGATGAGTATATCTACCATAATGCATTTATTGATGCATGTGGATGCACCTGCTGTGGACATGTCGATGAAATAGAGTGGGGAAAATACTTGGGATGGTATGAAAACATTTCGCTCACCGGAAAGATGCATGAGGTAGGCTGGAGTCATCTCATATTCGACCCTCGCTATAGTGATATAGTGGATATCTTCGAAGGTGGCTTTATGCACTCCCGAGGCGTATTCCGCTCTGAACAGAACAGCTGTATGAACAACAACATACCATACTATAGCACCATCAGCCGCGAGAGTATCGTAAGGCGAATCAAGAACTACGCCGGCGAGCCATTCGACTTCGAAGAATTCGCAGCTCTCGACAAGCGTACGGCAGGTGCCACAACAAGAAGTGTGGACATGGGGGCTGTAAATTCAGGCAACCGCTCACTGCCTCCTGTCATCCACAAAGGAAGCCCTTTAAAAAACTAAACGATGAAAGATAAAACCTATGAGACGCAATATTAATTCAATCGCAAGCGTTCTATTGTTGACTTTTGGTGTAGCCTCCTGCGCCAATGAGTCTGTCGAGCCGGAGGCAGCGGATACCGACGGAAAGGTAGCAATGTCATTCACATTCAGCCACCCCTCGGAGACGCGAGCTACGGAAACTTCATTTGAGGAAGGGGATGCTGTGGGACTTTTCGTATCAGAATCAGATAGACCTGTTGAGATATCGGGCAACATGCTTAACAATGAACATCTCATATTCTCCGCTTCCGGATGGAATTCCGGAAGAAAGCTATATTGGGACAAGGGCACATATAATGCCTATGCCTATTATCCGGCACTTGATGAGATATCTTCTGTGAGCGACCAGCCATTCTCAGTGGCAACCGACCAGCGAGCAACCGGGGGCAATGGCATAGAGGGATATGAAGGCTCGGATTTCTTGTATGCTTCATCCTTGGGAATCGAGGCTTCTCCAAATCCGATAAATCTTCAATTCCGACATATTCTGAGCAAACTCACTGTCAGGCTGATTAAGGGTGAAGACTTCGAAGGTGAGATTCCGGACAACGCTATGGTCTATGTGCACAACACAGTGACCGATGCCACCATCGACCTTGCTGCGGGAGTTGCAACAAAGAACTCTCGCGCCGCAGCCAAAACTGTCGCTGCACGGAAAGCAGGACCTACATCCTACACCGCGATAATAGTACCGCAGCGTCTGGAAAACCGTGTGCCGCTTGTTGAGGTGGTGATGAATGGGGTTTCATTCCTGTATGAGAGCAAGTTTCTCTTCAAACCGGGTATTCACCACATAGTCAACCTTGTAGTCGACAAGAATCCGGAGCAGGTCAAGATTGAAGTAGGAGGAGAGATAACAGACTGGAACTGACAACCTGAAAAACCTACATGTCGTCAAAAAGGAGAAAGGTCAACATATCGCTTATAATATTAAGCCTCATATTAGGAGTATGGGCGGCGGGAATAATCCTGCAGCCCAACTCTGAGTCTATATCCGAGGCAAAAATAATGATGGCAACTGACACTCTCTCCGACATTTCCACACCAAAGCTGAATCTGAATCAGGAAATCGACACTGCAGCAAATGCGCAAGAGCGCATGGTCAACACTGCCCAATCCACTACTTACATTTATGACAGCAAACCACCTGCTGACACCCGATTCAAAGACGCGAACTTATCAGCCTTCGGCACTGGCAATCCATTCCGGGCAGAAGCGCAAAAAGTGATGAGTGGCAGGCTTGAGGAGACCGATTCTGCAAGCAGACACAGGATACTCAGCTATTGCGAGCATCTCCGCTCATCCTACACTACACGCGACATTGATTTCATACGCCAGGTATTCAGCGACAATGCCCTCATCATCATCGGGCATACGATAAGGACCGGAAATAAGGAAACTTCGGGAGATGGAAATAAGAAAGTGAGTTATGCAATACGTTCAAAAAAAGAATATCTTGAGCGACTTGAGCGAATATTCAACTCTAACAGCAAAATTGATGTTGGCTTCTCTGATTTCAAAATTATGCGACATCCTACTATGGAAGGAATATATGGCGTGACACTAAGGCAGAAATACACTTGCGACAGCTATAGCGACGACGGCTACTTGTTCTTGCTATGGGACTTTAGAGACCGGTCTATGCCATTGATACATGTACGTACTTGGCAACCCACTCCTGATATTCTTGAGGGAGGTGAAGATGTGATAGAAATAGGAGATTTCAATCTGGAATGAAGGGAAACAAGATGAGACACAAGCCACTTACACTCTTGATGGCTATCGCAGCCAATCTGCTGCTTGCCATATTTTCTGAGCCACTCTTGGCGCAGGAGTTCAGTGTGGGGGGTTTCCGTGACCTTCCCAATGACATTTCTGCCTTTATCAATCCAGTAAAGGATTTGAATGATGAGGGATGCGCATTAGTCAAAGTGATTGCTGTCTCTCCCGACTTCGCGTTCTCAACGCCTCTCGGAATAGTAAAACGTATCGACAAAACAGGGGAAACATGGTTATACTTACCTCGTGGATCTAAGAAGATTACGATCAAACACGCTTGTTGGGGCGTATTGCGCGATTATCTTTTTCCCACAAAACTTGAAAGCCACAAGACGTATGAACTGGTCATAAAGGAACCTTTGCAAAATATGATGGTCGCTGATTCTAAGCCCATTGTGACTACTATTCGCGACACATTGGTAGTGACAAAGATCGACACCCTCATTGTAAAGTCCGAGAAGCCTCCCGTACCTCTTGAATCCGATATATTGGCAACTGCCGGATATGGTGGAAAAGCTTCATATTTTAATTGGGGTGTGTTGGCGACAATAATGAAGCGTCACGGCGCTTTCATTCATGTCTCTACAGACTTTGGCACTACAGGTCATATAGTGGCAACTTGCAGTAAAACCGGATTGATCGACGTTGCGCAACGATATTACTCCGGCATTACACGGCGAAAATCCTTTATGGCTACCGTCGGGGCAATACATCGTGCAGGGTCTCGCATCGCCATTTTCGAAGGCTTGGGATATTCATCGAATGCTCTTGCCTGGCAATTGGCAAAATCCGAAGGGGGAGACTTCGTAAAGAATTCATTCTTTAGTCATAGTGGACTGACAGCAGAAGCAGGCATCATGATAAGGTTTAATCGTATGGCAGTGTCTGCTTCAGTCCTCACCATAAAAGGTAGTGAATGGTTTGCCTCAATCGGTGTAGGCATAAGATTAAGTAAAAAGTAGAGTTAACAGACAAAAATGACATATAGTTCAAAATATCTCTTTATGCTTCTGTCAATGTGCATATTGGCAAGTTGCTCTCAACATACTTCCCCGAGTATCCTTGAGCCAATAATCACTCTTTCTGAAGCAACCGAAATATCTCGTACTGAGGCCACCCTTATTGCCACTGTCGACAGACAAGGGGAGGCTAAACTGTCGTTTATCACTCTTTTTTATGCTGCCGAAGGATCTGCAGAACAAATTAAGATTAGCGGGGATCCTCAATCTGACAAAATACCCTTTCATTTGACCGGACTCAAGCCGGGCCAAAACTATATTGCATATATAGAGGGAGGCACCCAAACGGCAACCTTAAAGTCTAACACAGTCACTTTTAAGACCCAATCTAACGAACTTCCCAAGTTATCTTCCGCAATTCCTCTTTCCACCGGACCTTTGGGCATTATCGTTGAGTTCAACATCATTGAAGACGGAGGCGAGGCTCTTACTATGGCAGGTTGCGAAATAATAACATCAGGGTCTTCTGAAAAACGTCGGTTGTATCTTCCTGTATCCGATCTAAACACCGGGACACATCAACTTAACATCACCGGACTTACTCCTGAGACTTCATACGTCATAATTCCATTTGCGGCAAATTCAATAGGGGAGGCTCATGGTGAGTCTCTTGAATACTCTACAAAAAGCAGTATAGTGCTTCAACAGCCGGGATGCCTGTCAATGCTATTTGAAAATGGTGGCTTTTACGACCTCGAATCCCTTACGATTTCAGGACACATGAATGGAGATGATTTCCATACACTCAGAATCCTGCTCGGTGTCCCTTCTACATCGGAAGATAACCTGTCAGGAATCAAAGTAAGCGATGTCGACCTCACTGATGCCATTATTGCAGAAGGGGGAGGATCGTATGACGGTAGCCGCTTTACAGAGACCGACAAACTGACATCCGGAATTTTCGCAGACTGCACTCGTTTGCGTAATATAGTTCTCCCGTCCACTGCCGTATGCCTTGACCGAAATGCTTTTGCTCGTTGCCCGGCACTTAAGACCATCACAATATCAGCTGGAATAGAGAAATTGCTTCCTTCTTCGGAATGCCCTTCTCTGACGGAGATAAGAGTGTCGAAGGCGAACCGCAATTTTACGTCGATTGAAGGCGTGCTTTTCAATCATGATGCATCCGAAATTGTATGGTTCCCGTGTGGTAAAAAAGGTGACTATCAGCTCCCGGCGACAATAACTTCAATCCGGGAAAATGCCTTCGCTGAAACGTCTATAACCAAGCTCATAATTCCTGCTACAGTGACTTCAATCAGTCGTGGGGCGTTTGTAGGGTCTGCTCTTACTGAAATAATCCTACCTGACAATATCACCAATATTTCCGAAGGAATGTTTCAGAACTGTTCAGATCTGAAATCGGTCTGCTTAGGCACAGACACAGAATTCATCGGTAATTTTGTGTTTGACGGCACCGCTATCAGTTCCATTTATCTGAAAGTAGACATCCCACCATACGCAACTAAAGATGCATTTATTAATGGGATGTCAACAATCTTTGATGAGTGTACTCTTTTTGTCCCGGTTGGGAAAAAGAAGTTATATCGCAACCACAATGTCTGGGGTAATTTCACACACATTGAAGAGTTCCAACCCTAAATAAGTTGAAAGTCTATGGAAAGTAGAGATGAATACATAAATAGAGTCCCTTTGTCGATGGAAGACAGCGATCCTGATTCAAGTATCCATGCTGACGAAGAAAGCGCGAGACTTGACTTCGCCGGGATTTTTTCCAACAAATTCTCCAACATATCACTGATCTATAGTTCTTCAACCGGAGCCACAGAGATTCATTCAGCTACGCGATATGGGAAACGTTTTGCGCTGAAGGGGTTGAAAAAAGACCATCTTGACGACCCGATCAGCAATATGTCTTTGGCAAAAGAATTCGAAATAGGTATAGCCCTTGACCATCCCAATATACGCCGCACATTAGGACTTGAAAATGTAGATGATCTCGGAAAGAGAATTGTATTGGAATATATCGACGGCATTCGTCTGTCGGAAATGATTTCGGAAAAAAGCATTTCCCCACAGAAGGCTAACGCAATCGCATTGCAAATCGCGGATGCTGTCAAATATTTACATGGCAAGCAGATATTCCATCGCGATCTCAAGCCTGATAATATATTGATAGCCCATCAAGGAGGCATTGTGAAGATCATCGACTTCAATCTATCGGACAGGGATGACTATGTCATTCTTAAGAATCCGGCAGGATCAAAAAGATATATGGCGCCCGAACTATCCGATCCGGATGCCATGCCGACTGCTGAAGCTGACATTTATTCGCTTGGAGTGATCTTGAGTGATCTTGCAGAAGCAAGTGGCAACCATGGTTTGTCTCGTGCTGCCGTCCGGTGCATGCATCCTGATCCTGCCAAGCGTACAGATGGACTTGACATGATCGGCACCACGTATGAAGAAAAGTCTGAGAAATCTTCATGGGGATATCGGATTCTCTCGTCGAAGACGCTCACATATATTCTGTCGGGAATCTGCATTCTACTCTCCGCATTCATTACTATACACTATTTAAAATTCTAAATCGAAATTGCCATGGGAAAAAATAATGCATTAGAGGCTCTGGTCAGGATTACCAATGAAAAGCTTGGTTATGAACCCACAACTCCGTCGGAATTCAATGATCTGCTGCGGCGAATACAAAAGACCACCGGCGACTCTTTAAGCCTTTCATCTATTAAAAGACTGTGGGGCTACGTAAAATACAATGGAGATTTTTCACAGACCACCCTTAATATACTTGCAAGGTTTAATGGGATGAAAGACTGGGAATCATTTAAGAAAAGCATAGAAAGGGAAGTGTCTGTCACCAACGATGAAGACTCCGGATTTCATCCAGACACTATGGTGGATACAGGTAAATATAATCCAGGCGACCGATTTGAATTAGGTTGGAACGATGGAAAAGGCTGTGAAATGGAATGTGTGGAGCACATGCGATTCCGTGTGTTGAAATCGCACAACATAAAGCTCAAAGAAGGCGACATAGTCACACTCCACACCCTATGCATAGGCCATCCCATCTACGTCAGCGACATCCAGCGCGGCGACCTCCATTTCGCCTCCTACATAGGTGCCAGAAAATCCGGCCTCCAATCCTTAGAGAAGTGTCAAAGATAGTTAAAGTCCCGACAGAATAGGGTATTGGAGCGTTATATAGTCAGAAATCTTTAAATTATTAAAGCTATGAATGACAAACTGAGTTATGAAGAAAAGAAGGAATTGCCTGATAGCGTTTTCGGACTTCCTGAACGACGTGAATATCCAATGCCTGATGCTGCCCATGTAAGAGCTGCCGAGGCTTATTTCCGCTATTGCCCGGAAGATCTCAAGCCGAAGTTGGCTCGTGCTATTCTTGCCAGGGCAAAGGAATTTGGCGTTAATGTAGAGTCTCCTACAGTATTAGGCTACGCCCAAGAGTAGGCTTTAGCAAATATTCCACCTTTAACTTGTTAAAGGAAAATTTCCATGTTCCTTATTAGTGTAAAAGAAGGGACATGGAATTTTTTTGCCTAATTATGGAGCATTTATCAAGTTTTTTGCCTAATTTTGCAGTATGATTAAAGCTGCTCTAATCGATATGGATGGAGTCTTATACGACTCCATGAAATACCACACCCTCGCCTGGAAACAGATGATGGAGGAAAATGGAATAGAATGCAGTCGCGACGAGTTCTACCTTTATGAAGGAATGACCGGAGCGGCTACAATTGACCTTATATGGCAACGCGAGTTCGGCAGACCCTGCGATCCGGAACGTCGCACTGCTCTTTATGATTACAAGACTAAGATTTTCAAGAAAATAGGGGGTAATGACCCAATGCCGGGCGCAGATCGTATGCTTCGTACGCTATGCGAACGAGGCATCAAGTGTGTACTGGTCACAGGTAGCGGTCAAGCCTCACTGATCGACAATGTCCGTAAAGACTATCCAGGGGTATTCGGTGAGGGAATGATGGTGACTGCCCACGATGTGACGAAAGGGAAACCGGATCCTGAACCATACCTTAGAGGACTTGAAAAGGCTGGTGTGTCGCCCGATGAAGCAATAGTAATAGAAAATGCTCCTCTCGGGGTACGTGCCGGCGTGACTGCCGGTATACGCACAATGGCGGTTTGCACCGGACCTATACCCAAAAAGAACTTCGAAGACGAGAAAGCTTGGGGTATTTATCCATCTATGAATGATTTCGCTGATATGCTTCCTCTTGTATTAGACCTAATAAATGCGAAATCTCCATATATCCTTGCTGATTCGAACACTTCCTCTTTGGTAGTCGACAGGCTTGCTGACCGGATTCCTTACTTGTCAGAAATATCAAGATGTGTCATTCCGGCAGGCGACGATCACAAAAATATCGACTCTCTTGCGAAAGTTTGGCGGATGCTTTCTGAAAATGGAGCTACCAGGCGATCAACACTTTTCTGTATCGGTGGAGGTATGGTGACTGATCTCGGTGGCTTTGCCGCTGCTACATTCAAGCGAGGGATCGACTGTATCAACGTCTCCACTACGCTTCTCGGTATGGTGGATGCCGCTACCGGAGGAAAGACAGCCATTAATCTTGACGGACTGAAAAATGAGATAGGAGTCTTTTCGATGCCTAAAGATGTAGTGATTATCCCGGAGACTCTCGACACTTTGCCGGAAGAGGAACTCCTCTCCGGATATGCAGAAATGCTAAAGACTGCGCTTATTGCTGATCCTGAAATGTATGAGGCTTTACTTGACATTGACAAGTATCTCAATGATCGGCGTCTTCTTCTTCCTTGGATACTGCGTTGCATAGAGATAAAGACTGGAGTTACAACTCGCGACCCAAAAGAGAAAGGGGAACGAAAAATTCTTAATTTCGGGCATACAGCCGGACATGCTATCGAATCATTTGCACTTCTGAATGGAGCTCCTCTTGCCCATGGTATTGCTGTAGCACATGGGCTGCTATGGGAGATGGTCTTGTCTGCCACCTCCGAAATCCATGGCAGGAAGGGTAAGTTTCCATCTGCAAAGCTCTATCCTTTTGCTGCTATGCTTAAGGAATATTATCCTGCCGCCGGAGTGAAATGCACAGACATTGATACTCTTATTTCCTTGATGCGCCACGATAAGAAAAACTCCTCCCCGGACAGTATCAACTTCACTCTTCTGAATGAAGTGGGCGATCCTCAATGGGATATGTGTCCTACTGAAGATGAAATCAGAAGTGCATTCGAACTCTATGGCACTCTGACAGGTCAAATCTGAACTACCAATGGTATGAAAAAAGCATTGCAATATATAATCCCGATACTTCTTTCAGCCTTCTTGATATGGTATCTTTTCAGTAAGGTTGATTTCAAGCAGACCATGGACATAATTCGCCATGGTGTAGACTATTGGTGGATTCTTGCTGCTATGGGTATAAGCGTATTCTCTCATGTGTTCAGGGCTATGCGCTGGCACCTGCAGCTTAATGCTCTGAACGTAAGGACTTCTTTGATGGAGTTGATATGTGGGGTCTTCGGTTGCTATGCCCTTAATCTGGTCCTTCCACGAGTAGGGGAACTTTGGAGATGCACATTTGTGGCACAACGCTCCAAAGCGCAGTTTACGACGGTGATGGGTTCGATGGTAGCCGATAGACTGGCAGATACCGTGATGGTTACCATGCTTCTCCTCCTTACTTTTGTGACTGCTACTTCGGCACTTACAGCCTTTATGTCTAAATACCCGATAGGGGAGGACATTCTAAATATCCTGTATTCTCCATATATATGGATTGCAGCTATAATTGGAATAGCCTTTGTCTGGTGGCTGCTTCATAGATTCCGTGCTACTGAATTTGTCACAAGGCTTAGGAAATGGACTGCAGAGATATGGCGAGGATTTGCTGTAATAGCTACAATGCGGGGAAAGTGGAAATTTCTACTTTTGACTTTTGCAATCTGGGGATGCTATTTCATTCAGCTTTACGTTGCTTTCTTTGCCTTCTCATTCACAAAGTCTTTGTGCTGTGAATCCGGATTGGCATTCGGACTTTTGCCCTGCCTTGTAGCTTTCGTGTTGTCTTCAATTGCAATGGCTGTCCCAAGCAATGGTGGTCTTGGCCCTTGGAATATCGCGATCATGTTCGGTCTTGCAATTTATGGAGTCCCTGATGTGGAAGGGGCTGCCTTTTCAATCCTCCAATGGAGTGGACAGACTGTAATGCTTATTATTCTTGGTATATTCACTGCGATTTGGATAGGAGCTACTTCTGCCAAACGCAATCAACATAATTTGGGATAAGATGAGATACGATGATGACAGATACTTCCATAGTGAAGAATCCGACGATCTTTGGGACGATGAGTTAGAGATAGATTCGGATTATTCCAATGGCTCAAAAATCGTCCAAGATGCGGAGCCGGACCCTAAGCCGGCATATCATAATAAGCCTGAGGATGAGGCTGATGACTTCTATTCAGATCCCGAACCTGAAAATATATCAAAACCTAAGCGAGAGGGTTTCTTCAGAAGGAAGGTGGAAGATGATGGAGATGAAGACAACGACTATTTTGACTCGGATGAAGAGCCTGCTCCTGTAGTAAAGAAACTGAAGCCTCCAAAATTGGATCCGGAAGATCCTGACTATTGGATTGATGAAGAAGAATCGCCTATCAGCAGCATCATTCCTCCGACCGACAATCGATGGAAATGGTGGTTGGGTGCAGCTATAGGTTTTGTCGTTGTGATTTTGTTTTGTTGGATATGGTTTTTTCGTCCATATTCCGACAGTGCCGTGAAATATGGCTATCTTAAGAATATGGAGAGACGAGGCTCCCTGATAAAGACATTTGAGGGCTCGATGATACCTTATAAAGAATTAGGCGATCCGAACCCGCTTTACTTCCAAGAAGTTCGTTTCAGTGTGGCAAGCGACTCGCTTGCTGCGGTTATGAAGCGCATGATGCTTGGATGTGTGCCTGTAAGGGTAGAATATGAATTGTATCATGCTCCTCTTCCTTGGAAAGGGGAGGAAAAGATGATAATCTTAAAGGCTGATACTGCCGATCCTCGGAAGATTCTACCTCCCGAATATCAATAGTGAAAATCTATTTAGCTATGAACAAGACTTTAAAGAAGCATATAAGTGTATTGGCATCGGCAGTGGCATGTGTGTTGATGCTGTGGGGATGTGCGTCGATAGGCAATCCTTCCGGTGGCCCCCGTGATGAGGATCCTCCGCGGTTTGTGCGAGCAAATCCGGCTCCGGGTTCGGTCAATGTCGACCCCAGCAATATTTATATTGACTTTAACGAATTGGTTAATGTCAAGGATGCTTTCCAAAAAGTCATACTCTCTCCTCCGGGCACATCCACTCCGCGAGTCTCTACACGTGGTCATCGTGTAGTGGTCAACATCACGGATACTCTTCTCCCAAATACTACTTATACCATAGATTTCGGGGATGCCATCGAAGATAACAATGAGGCTAATAAGCTCCCCGGGTTTGCCTATACTTTTTCTACAGGTCCAGTACTGGACTCGCTAAGGATTTCAGGTATGGTGCTTGGTGCAGAAGATATGGAGCCACAGCAAGGTGTGTATGTAGGTGCATATATCTCGAAAGAGGACTCTGCATTTATACGCATGCCTTTCGAGCGTCTATCCCGTACTGATGAGCTTGGTCGGTTTATAATACGTGGACTTCAGGATACGACTTATCGTCTTTTTGCACTCAAAGACCTTGACAATGACCGCCATTACGCAAATCCGGAAGAGGATATCGCTTGGTTTGAAGACACTATTCGTCCTTCTGCTGAGCGCATAATTACCAACGACACTATCCGCAATCTATATACAGGTGCGGTCGACACTGTAATTCAGCGTGAAAGGACCCGATTCCTTCCCAACAATGTGCTGCTACGAATGTTTAATACCGGGCTTAAACCCCAATATCTCGTAAGTTATACTCGGCCTGATTCTACTCGTCTTGAATTCATATTCAACTCTCCATCTAAGAAGCAACCGCAAATTATGATTGCAGATGATGAAGCGTATTCATATCCGCTAAAAGCGGAGACCACTGTCGGGAATGACACACTTACATTCTGGCTTCCTCAAGAGCTTGCCACGCGAGACACTCTGAAGCTTGCCATGCGCTATCAGAATGTGAATCTGCTGACTGGCGTGGAGACTATGGTTGATGACACCGTTAAGCTTATGAAGCCTAAAGTTAAAACATCGACAAAGAAAGACAAGAAAAAGAAATCTGATAAAAATGCAAAAGATAAGAAAGTCAAGTCTTCAGAAAATTCGGTGAATCCTGGAGATTCCATTTCTAATGTTCTCAACGATTCAATTGCTAAAGGTGAAAATGTTGAAGTGAATCAGACTGATACTGTGGCAGAAGAGGTCAAGATTCCTACATTCAAATTCTCTGCCAAAGGTCCGGAAAATGACATAAGGCTTCCTCTTAACATAGAAGTGCCGGTACCTCTTTCGCGGCTTGACTCGCTCGCGTTCCATCTGGAGATACGCCCTGATACAGTATGGTTGCCGGTCAAAGGTGAATATAGATTGCAAAGGGCTGACACTCTATCTGAGCGACGATTCAAGATAGAATTTCCATGGCAGAGAGGATATGCGTATAAGCTCACAGTAGATTCTCTCGCTGCTACTGACATTTATGGCATAAACAGCGAACCGCTGGAATATGAATTCAAGACCAAGGCTCCTGAAGATCTGTCTAATCTCAAGCTTACGCTTTCAGGACTTGATGATGATATCCCTGCTTTTGTACAATTAATGGCTTCCGGCGACAAACCCAAGTATACGGCACCGGTAGTGAATGGTGTGGCTTCATTTGAAGGAATAGATGCCGGAAAGTATTACGCACGCTTGTATGAAGACTTCAATGGTGATGGAGTGTTTTCTCCGGGAAGTTATCGTCTGCAGAAAGTGTTTGGCACTCCCAATGATTCGGTCGTAATTAGCAATGAGCCGGAAATAGTTAATTCCAGCTCTGATATAGAGGTAATTCCGGGTGATACCGCAGTGATTTGGGGTGATACCGCAGTAATGGTAGGTGATTCTATTATTGACCTCCCATTGGATTCTGCATCAATGGCACAGTTGAAGTTAGAATCGATTCCGGATAAATCAGTTGTAGCTGTGAAGCGTTTTGTAAGGCCAATGAGCGACCAAGAGATTGTAGATAGCTTAAAACGAATAGGATATAGTTTCGTTCCGTTGGAGAATGATTCCGTAGGTAAAGATATTCTGATTGCAATTCAGCCTGATTATGTCTACTATTACCCCAAGATAATTAATGTCAAGAAAAATTGGGATTTAGAGCAAGCTTGGAATGTGTTTGAGACTGCTCTTGATCTTCAAAAACCGAATAAGATCAAGAAGAATAAGCCTAAACGCAAAGACAACAGACAGACTGAGGAAGAAGAGGAAGAAGAGGAGGATGAATTCGGAACTAATCCATTCGATACGAATCGTCGCAACAACAACCGGAATAATACAACCAACCGAGGCAACATCCGCACTAATAATATGCAATCTCGCTAATGGCGCCCTTGCAGCGCAATTTTGCGAACTCCTTTTCTGCTTCTTACCAAATATAAACCCTTCTCAATGCCGGACAGTCCATCATCTGCTCCGGCATATCTTTTGATTCCCATCATATCATACACCTCTACATAATCGTCGTTGCCAAGATCATCCCATGAAGATTCAACCCCTCCGACTTTCAATGCTTGTAGGAGTCCTTGTACCGGATCAAAATAACCACTGGCATTTCGGGGATCTTCCGGCTCTGCGATATCGAAGCGATTTGTGTTTGCCAAAATCTTTTGGATCTCTTTTACTGTCAGAGTAGGCACTGCTTCAAGCCATGTAGCTATATATCCTGCTACGTATGGAGATGACATCGACGTGCCCCCTTCGCTTACCCACAATGAGCCATCCATCCTCAAATGCGGATGATAAGGGTATAAATCGAAAAATGCTTGGCTTCCGGCAGACATGAGAGTGGCTCCGGGTGCCACTGTGAGCGGAAGTATGCGTCCGTCTCGTAGAGTCCCGTAACTGCTATATTGTACTGTAGCTCCTGATTCATAACCGGTAGGCATGAAATATATTTCATCATCCATGAATTCGGCAGGAGCTGAATATGGAATAGAATCTCGGTTGCCATACATACCGACGCTGATTATGTTGAAGCCACATGCAAGGTCGCTTATAGATCGGTCGGTGGATGGCTGTGGACTTCTGTAAGTGCCTACAAGTCGGGAGTATATTCCATCGGCATAGACCTCAACATCATCTCCCGGGTTTCCTGCCACTTTGACGGCAAGCTCATATCTCGCCCAGCCACCGTTGGAAGACTGTTCTTTCGAAGAGAAATCATAGATTAACGTGGTACAGTGACGTCTGTTTTCGGCATTCACTTCCCCTTCAATAATTATTTCTCCTTCAAATGGCAACCCGGCATCAGTCGCAGTTGGGTTGTCCAATACGTATATGAGCGGAGTTCCTTCTGTCAGAGTAATTGGTTCTTCCCAACTTACGACGTTTCTTATATTTGAATCATAGAGCCCAAATGAAATGGATAGGGGAGAACCGGTGCCACTCCAGATTTCTGTGGCGCCATACATCTCATAGTTGTCCCATTTTGTGTTGCCAATACGAAAGGCGACATTGTCGCTGTCTGCTGTAAATTTATGGATTAGAGAATTCAAATGCATTCCCTCGTTGCCGGATGACATCACAATGATGGCATCTTCTGCACACATGTCAAGATATTGCGAGAAGAGTGAACTTCCATCGTGGGCTCCCGTATAGCTTCCTACAGAGATGTTTATGACTGCCGGTTTTCCTTCCTCTTTTGCATATTCTATTATATCTTCGACTCCGGCTAAAAGACCAACTTCGGTAAGCTCGGAGACCGTTACAACGATTTCAGCGTCGGTGGCTATGCCGGAAAAGGGGGTCCCTGCTCCATTGCCTGCAAGAATACCGCACACATGCGTGGCATGAAATTTTTCGGGATCGTCAGTCACCCATTCGCGATACTCGTCGTCTCCTTCAAGCTGATGCCGAATTCCTTCAGATTCTTTATAATGTACTATTCGCTTTATCCTTGAGAGTCCATCATCATCTAAAAATGTAGGATGGAGCGGATCTATACCTATATCGCATATTCCCACCACTATCCCTTTACCGGTAAATGGTATTCCGGTTGCAGTGCCATTCTGTATTGAAGCCGCATTATAATAGCTTTTGGCTATGTCGAGAGTCGGAGTGATTTGCCTTGGTCTTATAGATGCAGAATTGGCTCGTGTCGGCAGATTGGGGATGAAACATAGCAGTATATCGCCACGACGATGCAAGATCTCGACTCCTTGATTGGTAAGCGAGTCGAGATCTGCGTCAGAAGTTATCTTTACTAAGCGAGCGCTATAGGGCGGTGTGTTATCGTCTGAGTGCGCGTCGACTGAAGCAAAAGCAAAGCAAAAAAATAGAATTAGGAAAAATAAATATCGTTTCATTATATGTGTATAAGATCAATTACTGTGGCAGCGTAAAAATGACTTGGACAGTCGATTCGCTATCCACTGGAGTGCCTCCGACTGTAGCCGGATTCCAAGCAGGCATTCCTTTTACAAGACGCATTGCCTCAGACTCCAGGTCAGGGTCGACAAGGCGAACCACTTTCAGATTGTCAAGTGCTCCGTCGGTCTTTACCAAAAATTTTATTTGTACCACGCCTTCAATTCCATTATTGATGGATGGCTGTGGATACTTAAGATTTTTTTCAAGATAAGTGGCAAGAGCCTTTTCACCGCCTGGGAAGCTGGCGGGTATAGTATCTGACTGCGCCATCGCCGTTCCAGCAATAGCAAGCGAAGCAATGATTGATAATGCTTTTTTCATAATTGTCTACAGGTTTAATCATTTATTATATTTGACAATCTAACTATTCAAAAGTTAAATTACAGATCTATCTTTATTTTGATTAAATTTCCCATGTCAAAGACACGCTCCCTCCTATACCCGTCGTGAGGGGAGAATTATAGTAGTAGTAATCAGGGATATAGTTCAATAGGTTGTCGATGCTTACACTAAATGTAAAGCCCTTTGGGAAGGTTTGGCTGAGTGCTACTCCCAGAAGTGAATAGGCAGGATAACGTTGTTGTCGCGCAGCTTCCGGCGAAAAGAGCGACATCACATCTCCGGTGACAGCTGAAAGCCACTTGAAGTTGGCAGTGGCGGTAAATCGCCAGTCTGGTTTCCATAGATGCGAATAATCGGCCTTGAGAGTTAAGGCATGAGGACGCGTTGGATTGGCACGTAAGTCTCCTTTTCCATAGACTTCATGTGTGAATACATATTCTCCGCTGACAGTCAATCCAAACGCAAAAGACTTCATTGCCGTCACATCCACACCTGTAAGGTAGAGACGTCGCAGGTTGATATACTGCAATCCGGCGAGTGCTTCATTCCATAGATAAGAAATGCGGTTGTCGACAATATTGTGAAATGCCATGACAGTAATATTCCTGCTCCCTTTCAGATATTCAGCCGATATGTTCAGGTTGTGGCTTGTCTCTGATTTCAGCTGAGGATTCCCGTGAATGTGGAATATCCCTGCCATATCGAAGTCCATATAGAGCTCCTTCAGATTTGGGGCTCTGAACCCTGCAGAGTAGTTTAGGCGCAGTGCACAGTTGCCTTTGCCGGGGCGCCACAATACGCTGAGTTTTGGTGAAACCCGGTTGGCGCGGGAGGCTGAAAACCAGTCATATCTCAATCCTGGTACTATCCATACGCTTTTGGCTGCCTTCCAGTCCCACTGGAGGTAGGCGTCAAGATTGGTTTGAGAATGCGAACCGCTGTCAAACTCGTATGACATCAAATAGTCGTCGAGCCAGTCTCCGCCGGCTGTCAGCATTCCGGTGCCCTCAAATTCATGGGAATACTGAAGGTGTAGGTTGTTCTGACGGTTGCGATAGTCACGTTCTTGCTCACGTGTGGCTATCTCATAATCGTACTTGTCGTAACTGTCAAAACTATAGTTGGCAGTAAATTCCTTCCATGTTGCGGAAAGTCCTGCCGAAATGTCACTATAGCGTTCGTGTGAGACATTTGTGCTGTTGCGCTGACGCCAATAATAACCTGCTCGGGCGGTTATTGACGTTTCATCGTTTAGTGTAAGGATTGCCCGGTCGCGCACGTTCCAGCTATGGGTGGCAAATGCCTTGCTGAAATCACCTATGTGAGGGAATTTTATCTCACCCTGAGAGTCATAACGAGCATCCAATGAATTTGAGATTTTCCCCTTTCGATAAGTAGCCAAAGCTCCGTAGCTTTGCAAAGAGTGAGAGCCATAACGACCATTTAATTTCAGATGAGAGCCCAATTTAGGTCTTCCTGAAATTATGTTCACAACTCCACCGGTGGCATTTGAGCCGTAAAGCGACGAAGCCGCCCCCTTCACAATCTCCACACGCTCCACATTCTGAAGGTTTAGTCGGGCATAGTCGGGATTGTCGAGTGTCTCACCAGCCAATCGCTCACCGTCAAGTAGGAAAAGTATGCCTCCTCCTCCGAATCCCGACATGTTGATCTGCGGATTTTGAGCCATACCGAGCGAGAACTCCACTCCGGGAAGCTGTTGCTCAAGAAGACCTCCGATATCTTGTTTGCCGCTCCTGGTGATATCTTTGGAAGTCATGACTCGTGTCACTACCGGAGTGTCTTTGAGCAGCTTAGGCGTACGTGTAGCTGTCACCACCACCGTCTCAAGGGTGTCGGGAGTGGAAACGACAAAGTCGGGAGCAGCATCAGCGACACCACTCCCGGCCATTAAAGTCATTATCAATCCTAAGATTGCCAATTTATTTGTTACTTAAGTTTTGTGATCTGACTTGAGTATGAATATCCCTTAAACGTATAGCTGATATCCATTGGCATGGCGCCTGGCTTAACAGTGTATGAAATCTCAGCACCTCCAACGGTGATTTTGCCTTCTATGCTTCCGGAATACTCGACACCATTCATTGTCTCTGAATAGTTGTCCTTTGAAATGGCATATCCATCAGCGGATTCTTTCACATCCACTCCTGCAATTGTAAAAGAAGGTATGGTGCTGACTCTGTCGGAGCCGGGATATTTAAATGAAGTTTCGGGAATTACTAACTTAACTTTAGACTTATCTTCCGATTCTTTCTGAATAGAAATTTCATATATTCCGGGCATCTCGCAGTCGATATTCATGACTTTTGCAGTGAGAGAACCTGCCCACATACCCAACACATCACTTGGACGGGGAGTTACCTCTTTGTCATCATCCTTGTCGCAACTTACGAAAGCGGGCATGATGAAGCAAAGCATTGCCATCAAGCCAATCATTTTCAATGCTTTCATTACTGCTGGCCTCCGATAGCAAGAAGTTCTACCTCAAAGATAAGATCAGCATTCGGACCTATCGGACCGCCTGGGGTGCCGTGTTCTCCGTATGCAAGGTTGCTCGGGATATAGAATACGGTCTTGCCGCCTACTTTCATGAGTTGCAGACCTTCTGTCCAGCCCTTTATCACCATTTGAAGCGGGAAGCTTGTAGGCTCGCCACGCTCTACTGATGAATCGAATACGGTTCCGTCAAGCAGACGTCCTGTATAGTGCACTGTCACTACGTCGGTCTCTTTAGGAGAGGCACCTGTGCCTTCTACGACAGTGACATATTTCAGACCGGAGGGAGTGGTCTGATAGCCTGAATTGCCTTGGAAGAAAGCTGCGCCATAGTCAGCCATATTGGTGGAGCCTGCGACATTAGCGTCTGTCTCAGAAGTTGCAGCGCTGTCTTGCAGTTCTTGTGCGATTACTCCAACCAATGAATCCATTTCAGCTGAGTCTTCAGCCGATGGTTTCTGCTTGCCACAGGAAGCAATGCAGAAAGCGGTTGCTGTCACAGCCATGACAGCAATCGCAGATCTAAATGTTTTTTTCATTATTCTGTAATTCAATTTACTTCTTAACGACCTTGATGAGTTCAACATCAAAGATAAGGGTAGAATGAGGAGGAATAGCATTTGGCACACCCTGAGCGCCGTATGCAAGGTCACTTGGGATGAAGAATGTATATTTAGCACCCTCCTTCATTAGCTGTACGCCTTCAGTCCAACCAGGGATCACACGGTTCAATGGGAAAGTAGCTGGTTCACCACGGCTTACTGAAGAGTCGAATACTGTTCCGTCGAGCAGACGACCGGTATAATGTACAGTCACCTCATCAGTAGCAGTAGGTTGTGCACCTTCGCCCTCTTTTTCCACTACATATTGCAATCCGGAAGGAGTTTCCTTTACGCCCTCGCGAGACTTGTTTTCAGCCAAGAATTTAGATCCAGCCTCTTTAGCGGCAGCCTCAGCCTTCTGCTGGAGATCCATAAGGTATTCATTGATCATCTTCTGGCATTCCTCTTCGGGAACCTCCGGAGTGCCACCGTCGAAAGCGACTTTAACGCCATCTTTGAAAGCCTCGGAATCAAGAGTCCCGACGCCCATTGCTTTGAGCTGCTTACCCATAAGCACGCCCCAAGCATAACTTAATTTATCCATAATTCTATTTAGTTATTCAATAAAAGTCACGGAAACCGAATATCCGGCATCCAAAAATAAAACGTTTAAAAGAGGAATTTAGTTTGCGAGAGGGTCTTGTAAGTGCAATTTATCTCACTTTTGAGCATATTTAACAATAAAGTTTGCAAATGATTTGGAAAGTTGGGAAATTGTGACTAACTTTGCACTCGAAAAAGAAACACTGGTCAGGTCCGGTAGCTCAGCTGGATAGAGCAACAGCCTTCTAAGCTGTGGGTCTTGGGTTCGAATCCCAACCGGA
>JAIDTL010000125.1 GCA_029060725.1 Muribaculaceae bacterium
GTCATCCATAATCCCTTCCCAAGCAGCATCACGGGTATTCCGGAGGCAAGGATACAGAATGTCACTCTTGAAAACATAGATATTACCTATCCGGGTCGCGGCACGAAAGGGATGGGCTATATAGGAAAATATAGGCTTAAGGATGTGCCCGAAGCCGTAGGCGACTATCCTGAGTTCCATATGTTCGGAGAACTTCCCGCCTGGGCTTTCTACGTGCGTCATGTCGACGGCCTTAACCTACGCAACGTGACAGTCAGGAAAAAAGCGGATGATTACCGTGATGCGGTGATACTCGATGACGTGACCGGCATGGAAGGAACAATCGAAGTCGATCCCATTAATTTCAATTAGAGAATTAAATGGTAATAAAAAAATATATGTCAAAAATCAAGACTATTATATCAAAAAATAAAGGTCAATATACAACGATAGCTATAATTTTGCAAAATCATTAACCTGACATTATGAATAAATATTATTTTATCAGCCTTGTGGCAGCCTGCTCGTTGGCATTCATGCTGATATCATGCTGCTCTGAAGACGTGAAGGATCCTACTGAGCCTGCACCGGAGGAGGATATCATAGCGCCGCTTGAGAATATAGCTGAATATGACTTTGAGGTCAATGAGCTTGACTTAAGATTTTTCAAGCCTTCACGCTATGAGGGAGGCTCGGACGCGTCGGTCTGCTTCGACGAGCAGAAAGGAATCGTAATGTTCCTTAATAATGGATATGTGACCATACCTAATCCTTACAGAGACGGCAAGGATTCCAAAGCCATATCCATGACATTCTGGATGAAACAGGAACTGCAGCAGGAAGGAAACGCTATCAAACCCCAGGATATAGATGGAGCATTGTTTTCTTTTGAGAATGACAATGCATCCGGCAGGCTTTACTTCACCGCCAACGGCGCTCTTGCCTATCATGGAGTGGACGGTGACTGGACTGATAACGATGCCGTCGGTCTGAATTCCGGTTATCTTGCTCCCGCCGGTGAATGGCATTATGTGGCCCTGACTGTAAAAAACAGCGGATATATCCTTTATGTAGACGGAGAAGAGAAGAAAAACAAGATGGTCAATGATTTTGACTTTTCAAAGGCAGTGGCCCTGATCAATGGAGTGTCGCGCTTCCACATCGGATATGGAAGCGGAAAGGCTACCGCTCCATGGAAGATAGACGACCTTCGCTTTTTCAGAAATGTTCTTACGGAAAACGAGATAAAGCGTCCGATCATGTATTCGGGAGACAAACCTGATCCTCTGTCGGAATTCATGTATTTAGTCGGTGATCCTGTTCAGACCATAGGAGCCAAGGACTGCACAACGGGATGGTGGAAGGAATTCTCAAATTACTACCGTATTCCAACTAACGGAGCCATCAGACTAAGCTTTACCAATCATACCAATTTCAAGGGTGCTGATAAGAACTGGATCCTCTGTCTTGCCAATGACAAGGAGCGTGGCGCCGAGGGCTATTCCGAATATTTCATTCTCCGCAGCAATCTCGACGGTTCAGGCGATCGCTTCGTTAAGGAAAACCTGAATGGGGAAGGCTACGGCGACTGGGATAAATTCATCGCTGATATGGAGGGTGCGGAGGTCTCTATTGACATAAGGCGCGAAGGAAAGGTAGTATATGTGGATGCTTTAGCGAAGGCAAAAAATGGAAATGTATATAGAGAAATATTTCATGCAGACTGCGACAATGAAGGGCAGACGGCCAGGGCGTTCCTGACAGTTGACGGATCATGTCTCGAACTAATTCCTGAAAAATGCCGTGCCTACCGAAAAGTAGATGTCAAGACCCTCGTCATAGGTAATACCGACAACTCATCGGGATGGTCAACCGCTTACTCGGATTATTTCTACATATCGCCTGAAGCGAACCTTCAGCTTGAATTTACCAACTACACCAACGGCCAAGGCAACTGGAACAACTGGAATCTCTATATCACTACCAATGCCGACAGGGGAGACATCAGATTCAAGGACTACATGCTTCTAAGAAGCGATCTTTACGGCTGGGGTGAAAGCTACAGCCAAGACAGATGGACTCATTCAGGATACGGAGACTGGGACCGTTTCCGCAAGGACATGGACGGAGCCAATGTAGTGGTGGAGGTGGAAAGAGAGGGTGCTAAGGTGACTTATACAAGTACAGCTACCGCAGCCAATGGAAACGTCTACCGGGAAAGTACATGGGGTGTATGCGGGGAAGGAGACCGGATTTTAAGAAGTTTCCTTTGCGTCGACGGTTCGCATTTTGAGATGATCCCCGATGGATGCTATTGCTATGTACCGATTTATAAATGAGTAACCTCAAAAAATTATGAATAGATATAAGCATTGTCTGAACGCTGCTTTTGTATACCTTGCATTGATGGCAGTCTCATGCGGCGACAATAAAGAAGACCTTCCGGAAGCTACGGATATTTCCTTGAGCGCTCCTGTGGTGAGCGAGACAAAATCGTCTTCTATAAAGGTAAGTGCTGTTTTTTCCGCTAATCAAGGCGGTTATGCAGGTTTCTGTTATTCCGTATCGGCTAATCCCACCATATATGACGCTTCAGTGAGGGGAGATATAGTAGGAGACAGGGTATCGGCTACCATTACTTCTCTCAAGCCATCGACCGAATATACTATAAAGGCGTTTGTAAGTGGAAAAACCGGACCTGTGGTATATTCGGATCCGGTAACATTCACGACCGACGAGGGAACCATATACGACGCTCTGGCGGCATATGAACCTCCTGCTTATAATGATTATTATGTGAGAATAGCGGGTTGGGACTCACGTGACAAATGGAACCTCTCGAATGTGCATGATCCGACGGTAATGCTTGCCGATGACGGTTACTATTATATGTATCAGACCAACGCCACCTATGGTGACTCCCATAAGGGACACGGGCATTTCCACGGGCGCAGGTCAAAAGACCTTGTGAATTGGGAATACTTAGGAGGTACCCTTCCCGCGTTGCCTGCATGGGTTGGAGAAAAGTGCAACCAATTCCGTGCAGAGCTCGGTCTTCCCGCTATTGACGTCAGAGAGTCAAACGTGAATTTCTGGGCTCCGGTAGCCCGATCGTTAGGTAACGGTAAATATCGTATGTATTACGCCATCGTCGTGGTGATACCGATAGAAGAAGGGAAAAAGGGTGGACGCACTTCTTGGGAAGAGAAGGCCTTCATAGGAATGATGGAGACCCTCGATCCGGCTTCCAACGTATGGGAAGACAAAGGATATGTCATCTGCTCTTCTTCCGACCGGAATACCGATTGGTTTGTGGCCGGTGACTACAACAAAGCTTATTACCGCTATAATGCAGTCGATCCAACTTATATCATAACTCCGGAGGGCGAGCATTGGCTCATATATGGCTCGTGGCATTCAGGCATAGCTGCAGTCGAAATAAATCCTGAGACCGGTAAGCCGCTCAATGAACTCGGTAAACCATACGGCCCGGACGCGGAAAGCATTGCAAGCTACGGTACACACATATATTCTCGCGACGGATCGCGCTGGCAAGGCTCAGAGGGTCCGGAGGTAATCTACAGAAACGGTTATTACTATCTATTCATCGCCTATGATGCTATTGACGTCCCATACAATACACGTGTGGTGCGCTCTAAAAACGTAGACGGACCTTACTTCGGCATAGAGGGAAACAATCTAACTGTCAGAGGTGGCGAGGCTTATCCTATAGTGACCCATCCCTATCGGTTCGGCAATGACAAAGGTTGGGTCGGAATAAGCCACTGTGCAGTGTTCAGTGATGGCAACGACAACTGGTATTACGCCTCTCAGGGGCGGCTTCCTTACTTTGCCTTTGGTGCGGAGGCCGACAACGCGATCATGATGGGACATGTGAGGGCAATCAAATGGACTTCAGACGGATGGCCACTCGTCATGCCGGAGCGTTACGGCAATGTGCCACAGGCTCCGATAGATGAGAGCGAGCTTATAGGCAGATGGGAACATATCGATCTTGAGTATAATTATGGATCCCAAAGAGAATCAGCTCCCATGGAACTGGGGGCAGACCATAAAGTTAAATCTGGTAAATGGAGTGGTGCTACATGGAGTTATGATCCCGGCAAGCAGGCGCTTTTCATCAACGGCAATGTAGAGCTTATACTTTCGCGTGAATGCGATTGGGAAGCCAATCCAAGAAAAGCTACTATAGTATACGCCGGAATTGGAGGAAGAGTGACTTACTGGGGTAAGAAAATATAGACCGTCAGTGTGCAGATAGATGTTTATGTTTTAAAAATTTGATTTTTTCAAGATAAAATATTAATTTTGTAGATAATATAGATAATACGGAGCATAGAGGATGTCGAAACCGGTGAAATATATCATAGAGAATCCACGCGATGCGTTGTGGGGCCTTACCATCACCACGGTCGGTTATGAAAAGATCAGACCCGGTGAGCCGTATCCCACCGACTGCCACCTTGACAGCCATTGCTTTTCTCCTTCCAAAGGAAGGGTGCTCCAGGAGTATCAGCTGGTATATATCACCGAGGGATGCGGCACGTTTGAATCCTCTGCGTTCGGAAAGATAAAGATCAAGCCGGGAATGATGTTCCTGCTTTTTCCCGATGAGTGGCATACCTATTGTCCTGACAAAGAGACAGGCTGGACTCAATATTGGATAGGCTTCAAGGGTGTCAACATGGATGAACGTGTCCGTCAGGAATTTTTCAGTAAAAAGACCCCGATATTTGAAGTAGGGCTTACTGAGGAACTCGTTAACCTTTTCATGAAGGCGATAGAGACCACCGATCAGGAAAGATCGCACTTCCAGCAGATGCTTGCCGGCATTGTGAACTATATGCTTGGCCTTATATACATGCTTGACAAGAACAACCGTCTTGATCAGGACAGGCACTGGATAGACCAGATCAGTCGCGCACGAATACTGATGCATGAGAATATAGAGAGCTGCTTGACCGTGCAGGATATAGCTGAGAAGGTAGGGGCAGGTTATTCTTCCTTCAGGAAGAACTTCAAGAAATATACGGGTCTGTCGCCGGCCTCGTATTTTCAGGATCTGAAGCTGCAGCGTGCGAAAGACCTTTTGTGTATGACCGATCTTTCTGTAAAAGAGATAGCCTACAGGCTCAATTTTGAATCTCCCGACTATTTTTCCGCCCAGTTCAGAAAAAAGACCGGCAAGCGTCCGAGCGATTTCAGAAGTTAAGGATAATTATCCTCTGTTTGTCAAAAATCAAAACTTTTATATCAAAAAATTAAGCCCTGAATCCTCTTCAGGGCTTAATTTTGCATCTGTATTCCTTAAGGAGATAATTTATAGATCAGAAAGTATTCTGATCCGGAGTTTATATTTACATGTTTTATTAACTAACAGCTTATCAATGAAAAAATCATTACTTCTCGGAGCAGCGCTATTCGTCGCTGCAGGTGTTGCGGCACAAAGTATCGAACCCCTCGATATCAAGCCGGTTTACTTCAATTCGTTTGAAGACGAGGATCTCAACGGCGCCAAGATCGTAGGTGGCGGAGAGATCATGGAGATAGGTGGAGTCTACGGCAACGTATTCTCCAACGCCATGAACGGAATGCGTCAGAACTATCTTCTCCTTCCCGAAGATGCCCTTACCCATAGTGCGGAGACTGAAGAGATCTCAATCGTATTCTGGGTAAACCGTGGCAACGAGACTGATTCCGAACACTATCAATGGTCTCCGATTTTTTCCGCATACGAAAGCGCGGAGTCTAATATCTGGCCTATGCTTGTGTGCCAGTACCGCGGCATATTGCAGATCAATAATGCCGGATGGTGTGATTATGAGGATATCTATAACGTAAAGGGGGTGAATACGGCCTATTTTGCAGCTAACGACTCCGACTGGCTTGCCGACGGGGAATGGCATCTCTATGCTGTGACTTTCACACCTAAGACAGCTAAGGTATTTTTCGACGGAGAGATCGCCAATGAATGGAAAATTCCAAATGAAGACGACCGTACAGCCGAAGGTCTGTTTACCAACGGAGTCGCCTACAAGCATATCTGCCTTGGCGGCAATCAGGCATGGGATTGGCAGGATCCTGATCCCGGATTCTGGTTTGACGACCTGGCTATCTATGACGAGGTGCTCGGTAAGGAGGAGCTGAAGACCATCATGGCGCTTAAGAATGCGGGAGACAACGTAGTTGATATGTCGGTGGTAAACGGTGTTGCTGAATACTACGACATGAACGGTATGCGCGTAGCCAATCCTTCCGGCGGTATGTATATCAAGCGTCAGGGCAAGACCGTTTCCAAAGTGATAGTGAAATAATCTAAGTTTCGCAAACTCTATAACCTTCGACTTGAGCTTGCTAAAGTCGAATTAAAGGATACAAACTTTTTGAAACGGACAGATACGGTGAAGACCGTATCTGTCCGTTTCATTTTTAATTTGACTTATCAAAAAACAAGAATATTATATCAAATAGTCAAGCCTAAATAAATTTAACGGAATTAATTTTGCACGTTGAAAAATCACGCGTGCTAATGAAGCCGATAAAATACCTTAGAGAGGATGAAAGAGACGCTTTGTGGGGACTTACCATAACTACGGTCAGATTTGAGAAAATCGGGCCCGATGAGCCATTGCCCAAAGACTGTGGATATGGTGACCACTCCCATAGGTTTTCTCCAGAGAGGGGTAGGGTGCTGAGGGAATACCAGCTCGTATACATCACGGAAGGAAGCGGTGTCTTTGAATCCAGATCTCTCGGAAAGATAAACGTGTCGCCCGGAATGATCTTTCTGCTTTTTCCCGATGAATGGCATACCTATCAGCCTGATGTGACTACTGGCTGGACCCAGTATTGGATAGGATTCAAGGGAACGAATATGGATAAGAGGGTATTGAACGGTTTCTTCGAAAGAGCCACTCCCATGTTTGAGATAGGTCTCAACGACGAACTGGTAGGGCTTTTCAGGAGGGCGATAGACGTAGCGCAACATAAGAACGCACATCATCAGCAGACTCTTGCCGGTATAGTCAACTATATGTTGGGGCTGGTATATTCCTTAGGTAAGAATGATTCCTGGAATCATGATGACCATATTGTAGACCAGATAAATCAGGCACGCATACTGATGCACGAGAATATTGAGAGCAATATGACGGTGCAGGATATATCTGCGGCCGTAGGAGTCGGATATTCCTCTTTCAGAAAAAATTTCAAGAAATATACCGGTCTGTCGCCTATGGCATATTTCCAGGACCTGAAGATACAGAGAGCCAAAGATCTGCTGCGGATGACCAATCTTACCATAAAGGAGATAGCCTACCGACTCAACTTTGACTCGCCCGACTATTTCTCTACTAAATTCCGTAAAAAGACGGGTAAACGTCCGAGCGATTTCAGAAGTTGACTATGAAAGTGCTTATTCATAGGCAAATCAACTTTTTCAAGCTCTATAAGCAGTCAATCTCCTATGATATTTGGGATTTAGACTATGGATTTTGACGTATACCTCAAAATTATTAAATATTCTTTTTATCTTTGTTTCCACAATCGAAAATAAAGTTTTTGGGCAGATTTTAGAGATATTTTTGGTACGACTTCCATACATATGGCAAGTTCTAAATCAGATTATCCTGTAACCTTAAAATCAACCGGACCTTATTTTAAATCCCGAATTTTTCAGTAGACTCAAATATAAAAAATCTACATTATGAGACAAGGTAAATCATTAAGAGTTGGGATTGGGGCGCTTTTAGTCCCTATCGTCTTAGGCACTACCTCTGTGACCATTGCACAAGAAGCCGTCACCGGCAATGTGCCCAGAATCAGTGAAAGCAGTGTAACTCAAGGGGAGCTTAAGACTATTAAAGGTAGAGTAAGTGACGACACCGGAGAGACACTCCCCGGGGCCGTAGTGAAAGTGAAAGGAGCTGCCGGTGGTGTGATTACCGATGTCAATGGTATTTTTGACATAAAGGCTAAAAAAGGTGATGAATTGGAAATCACTATGTTGGGCTATCAACCGTTAACCTTAACAGTGACTGACGGAGATGAATATGATATAAAGCTCAAAATCAAGAATGATGAGTTGGACGAAGTTACTGTCGTGGCATTCGCCAAGCAGAAAAAAGAGAGTGTGATAAGCTCCATATCTACTGTCAGCCCTTCTGAACTCAAGGTGCCGGCCAGTAATCTCACGACAGCTCTGGCAGGTCGGTTAGCAGGTCTTATTTCCTATCAGACAAGTGGTGAACCGGGAAAGGACAACGCACAGTTTTTCGTCAGAGGTGTCACGACATTCGGATATAAGACCGATCCGCTTATCCTGATTGATAATGTGGAACTTTCTGCCGATGACCTTGCCCGACTCAGTGTCGACGACATTGCCAGCTTTTCAATCATGAAAGATGCCACGGCTACCGCTCTCTATGGAGCCCGAGGTGCCAATGGTGTGATACTGGTCACTACTAAGGAAGGACGTGAAGGTAGGGCCAAAGTATCCTTCAGGTTTGAAAACTCCATGGCAGGACCTGTCCATATGGTTGAACTGGCAGACCCTATCACCTATATGCGTCTTAACAATGAGGCTGTACGCACACGCCACCCGTTGGGAGTGCTGCCTTATTCCGAGGCCAAGATTGCCAACACTGCAAACGGAGTTAATCCATACGTATATCCGGCAGTCAACTGGTATGATGAGCTGTTCAAGAAAAACTCAATGAACCAACGCGCCTATCTGAGCGTGAGTGGTGGCGGAAATGTGGCGCGTTACTATATCGCGGCTTCAATCTCCTGCGACAACGGTCTGCTTAAAGTGAATGGAAACAATAATTTCAACAATAATATTGATTTGAAGAAATATTCCATTCGTTCCAATACCAATATCAACTTGACTTCTTCCACAGAGGCCATCGTAAGGGTACAAGGTAACTTTGATGATTATTCAGGTCCTATAGATGGTGGCGACGGACTTTTTGCCAAGGCTATGAAGGCAAGTCCCACCCTCTTCCCGAAATATTATCCATCCCCGAACCCATACGCCTCCCATATATATTTCGGTAATTACGGAAGTGGAAATTATATAAATCCATACGCCGATATGGTAAAGGGATATAAGACCTACAACCGTATACTGTTCCAGGCCCAGGGAGAACTCAGACAGAAACTTGATTTCGTCACTCCGGGGTTGAATGTCCGTGGTCTTGCAAGTATATCGAGTTATGTGTATTCCGATATATCCCGTGCTTATGGCCCGTATTATTATATGTCCGGCAGCTATAATCCTAACGACGACACCTACGCTTTGATACCCCTCAATGAGAATTCAGGATATGAGAATGTTGAGGCCGGAGCTCCTTTCAAGGATATTCAGACTACAACTTATGTGGAGCTCGCCACAGACTACAACAATACATTCGGCGATAACAACGTAAGCGGCATGCTCGTGTTTACTTTGAGAAACCAGCAGAACAGCAACTATGAGAATCTTCAGCTGTCATTGCCTCACCGTAATATGGGATTGTCCGGGCGTTTCACATATTCATACGACAGCCGTTATTTCGCTGAATTCAACTTTGGGTACAATGGTTCGGAACGTTTCCACAAAAAGGAACGCTTCGGTTTCTTCCCCTCTTTCGGCTTAGGCTATGTAATCTCCAACGAGTCTTTCTGGGAACCAATATCTCTAATAGTAAATAATTTGAAATTCAAGGCCACCTATGGTCTTGTCGGTAATGATGCTATCGGCAGTGATTACGACAGGTTTTACTATCTTTCCAATGTCAATATGAACGATGGAGGCCTTGCCCAGGATTTCGGATATAACTTCGGCAACCATCTCAACGGTATCTCCATATCCCGATATGGCAATAACCTCATCACATGGGAAAAAGCGAAGAAACTCAATTTAGGAATAGAACTTACACTCTTCAGCGGTCTTCAGATCCAGGCTGATTTCTTCCATGAATACCGCTCCAACATTTTGATGGATCGCGCATACGTACCGACAACAATGGGCCTTATGGCTGCCATCAAAGCCAATGTGGGCGAGGCTTCCGGCCATGGTGTAGACATCTCGCTTGACTACAGCAAGTCGTTCACTAAGGATATCTGGCTTCAAGCACGAGCTAATTTCACTTATGCCGACAGTAAATTTGAAAAAGTAGAAGAACCTAATTATGCACTGGAGGGTACGCCCTGGAGATCGAAGGTAGGGCAAAACCTGTCCCAGCGATGGGGATATATAGCCGAGCGTCTCTTTGTAGATGATGAAGAGGTTAGGAACTCACCGCGACAGGAATTCGGCAGCGAGGTCATGGCAGGCGACATAAAATATAAAGATATCAACGGAGACGGCAAAATCGATAGTCAGGACCAGGTGCCGATAGGCTATCCCCAGACTCCGAAGATCACGTACGGTTTCGGTGTCTCCACAGGATATAAGAATATGGATTTGTCTCTGTTCTTCCAGGGAAATGCCCTGTCGTCATTCTGGATTGATCCTGTGGCCATAACTCCGTTTGTGGATACAGATAATGAAAACACTTTGTCGCAAAATGCATTGTTAGCCAAGATTGCCGATAGTCATTGGTCTGAGGACAACAGAGACCTCTATGCTTTCTGGCCACGTCTGGGTGACGCTGTACAGAGCAACAACACCCAGTCAAGCACATGGTGGATGCGCGATGGATCATTCATGCGTCTGAAGTCGGTTGAAATAGGTTACTCCCTGCCGCAAAGCCTCATAAAGAAGGTAGGCCTGTCTACCTTACGTATATATTTAAGCGGAACCAATCTCTTGACTTTCAGTAAATTCAAATTATGGGATCCGGAGATGGGAGCAAATGGATTAGGCTATCCCATCCAGCGTGTCTATAATGTGGGCGTTAATCTAAACTTCTAAATAAACCTTATCGTCATGAAGATATTCAAATTTTTAAGATATTCATTATTGGTAGCCTCCTTTGCAATATGTGGAGGATGCAGCTATCTGGATATAGTGCCTGACGGAGTTGCCACGTTGGAAATGGCATTCAACAACAAGGCCAATGCAGAACGATATCTCTCCACTTGCTATTCCTATATACCGGAATACGGACATCAGTCTACCAACCCCGGCATCGGTTCAGGAAATGAGACCTGGTTTTATGCAATGGAAGGAGGCTATTTTTCAAATAAAAGTACGTTTGGCATTGCCCGTGGTCTACAGAATGCAAATAGTCCGTTATGTAATTTCTGGGACGGGGATAACGGTGGCAAGAGCATGTTTCAGGCTATCAGAGCCTGCAACACGATGCTTGAGAACCTTTCCGACCACACACGCATACCTGATCTGGAGATTTATGAACGTACGAGATGGACAGCTGAAGCCAAAGCCCTCAAGGCCTATTTCCATTATTATCTTCTTCAGCTATATGGCCCGATTCCTATTATAGATGAGAACCTTGAGATAAACGCTTCTCCAGAAGCTGTGCGAGTGAAACGCGAAAAAGTTGATGATGTAGTCAATTATATTGTGACACTTCTCGATGAGGCTATCCCCGACCTGCCGCTTAATATTCAGAAAGAGACTTCTGAGCTGGGAAGACTTACGCGTCCGGCTGCCATGGGGCTCAAGGCAAAGATTTTGCTGCTTGCTGCCAGCCCGTTGTTCAACGGCAATAACTCTTATGCCAACTTCCGCGATACTGACGATCAGCCATTCTTCAATCAGACATATTCTGTGGAGAAGTGGGCTATGGCAGCTGACGCATCTAAGGAAGCAATCAAGTGTGCTCTTGAGGCGGGTGTCAAATTGTATGACTTCAATACAGAGGAGTCGATGGAGTTGCCCGAGCCTTTCTGTTACACCATGAACGTAAGAGGGGCTGTGACCTCAAGATATAACTGTGAGCTTGTCTGGGGTATTGGAAAATCGGCCACTTATGATTTACAGACTCTCAGTATGGCACGTACGGAAAGATGGCATACTCAGATGGAACCCTTTGTCAAATCTCTCTTGTCGGCAACTCTCTCAACCGCTGAATCATTCTATACCAAGAACGGTGTGCCTATGAGTGAAGACAAGGAATGGATAGAATCCGGTCAGTATGCAGACCGCTACTCCACACGCACAGCTACTCAAGAGGAGGGGATGTACATAAAACCGGGATATACCACGGCAAAATTAAATTTCGACCGTGAGCCACGTTTCTACGGAAGTCTCGGTTTTGACGGCTCGAGCTGGTATGGCAACGGTCGGCGTGATGTAGACAATATGTATTATCTGGAGGCTAAGAGAGGTCAGTTGGCCGGACGCCGAACAATATCTTGCTACAATATCACGGGATATTTTCCCAAAAAACTTCTCAATTATCGATCGGAGGTGCCGGAAACAGGCTCCCATATATTTGAAGAGTATCCTTTCCCGATTATCCGTCTGGCAGATCTGTATCTGATGTATGCCGAGTCATTAAACGAAGCGTCATCCGGAAATGTGCCTGAGGATGTCTACAACAGCTTAGACCTTATACGCAGACGCTCAGGCCTTGAAGGTGTGCGGGAATCATGGTCAAAATATTCTGTTTATCCCGATAAACCTAATACACAGTCCGGAATGCGTGATATCATCCGTATGGAACGCGGAAGTGAATTGGCTCTTGAAGCTAATCGTTATTTTGACATACGTCGTTGGAAGCTTGCTGATACTGAATTCAACAAGGTGATTCAGGGCTGGAATATCGAAGCTGAATCGACAGAGGAATATTATACCGTCACCAACATCTATCAGATGCATTTTTCACAGAAAGACTATTTCTGGCCTATAAAGCATAACAATATATTGGTGAATTCCAACCTTATCCAGAATGTGGGGTGGTAATTGAAATTTTTAAAGACAATCATTATGAAGGTGAAGATATTTTTTGCAACGCTGTCGCTGCTCGCGCTGGCTGCATGCAGCGAAGATAATTTCAAGCATCCATATGGAGCCGACGACGCTAAAGGACCCGGAAAAGTGGAAGTTATTTCCTCGGAATCGATTCCGGGTGGAGCCATAATCGAATTCAAGGGTCCAAGCGATAAAGACCTCCTCTACATCAAAGGTGTCTATAAAATAAAATCAGGCAAGACCGTCGATGTTAAGGTATCGGCCTATGACAATAAGATGACTATCGAGGGCTTCTGCGATACCGATCCGAAAGAGATCACCCTCTATGCTGTTGACCGTAATGAAAATGAGGGAGAACCGATAACCTATACTGTTGTTCCCGGCCTTTCTCCTATCGTATCTACGGCAAAAACCACTAAGGTGAAAGAGTCCTTTGGAGGTGCGGCAGTATCCCTGGAGAACATCTATAAAGGAAATCTTATTGTCGAGATATTATCCAAAGATGAATACGGCATGTGGCAGACTTTCAAGACAGAATATACATCCAACAAGGATATCCGTATCACTGTCCGCGGTTTTGATCCTGAGCCGACTGATCTGGGTGTTGTGTTGCGTGACCGTTGGGACAATGTGTCTGATACAATTTTTGCGCAAGTTGTTCCACTTGAGGAATATGAACTTAACAAAGCCTTATTCAAAGATAACCATCTTGAGGGTGACGAACCATTCGGTGGTTGGGGTTTCCCCCTGGAAAATGCCTGGGATGGTATTACCACAACAGATAATTACGGAATGGCCCATACGAACTCTTTCGCCTCATTCCCTATAAGCTTCACCATCGACCTTGGAGTGACCACCAAGCTGAGCCGCTATCTCTACTGGAGCCGTAATCCCGGGTATGAATATGTTCACGGAAACATGAAGGAATGGGAAATATATGGACGTGCCGACAAACCTACCGACGGCAGCTGGGATGGCTGGGAACTTATCCTGCAATGTGAAAGTATAAAACCTTCGGGATTGCCACCGGGTCAGAATACACAGGAGGATCTTGAACATGCCCGAAATGGTGAGGAATTTGAATTTGATATAGATGTGCCTGACGTCAGGTATCTACGATTCAAGGCTTTGAGTACGTTTGATGGCACCACTATGGTTCATTTCCATGAATTGACTTTCTTTGGACAAAAAAAATAACGTAACGCTGTTTTATTATGAAAAGCCTTTATTATATAATAATGATCACTCTGACCGCTATGTTTGTCAGCTGTGACGATATGCTGGATAATATAAGACCATATCTTGACAAAGGGGAGACGATATATGTAGGTAAAGCCGACAGCTTATCGGTTGTCGCCGGACGCAATCGTATGAAGCTTGAGGTCTTTCTTAAGAGTGGGTTTTCCCAATCCTTATGTGAGGTGACAATGACGGATGCGGATGGAATAACCGTCGTCGACGAAAATCCCATGGTGCGCACTTCCGGGCTCCAGAAGTTAGAATATGAGTATAATGACATGAAAGAGGGCGAATATGAATTTAAAGTCATATTCAAGGATGATGCAGGCAACACTTCTTTAGCTGAGGTCGTCAATGGACATTCTTATGGCGATTTTTATGAATCGACTCTTGCTAACCGTCGTTTTAGCCGCATCTCGGTAAAAAATGGAATAGTCACGATCAATTGGAAGAGTATAGAGAATGCCTTGTTTACGTTGCTGACCTATACTACCTCAGAGGGGATCTCAAATTCAATTGAGATTGATCCTCTGGAGTCTACCACCGTGATAGAGGATGCCGCCTTAGGTACGGAATTTACATGGTGCACATACTACCGGCCCACGGAAAATGCACTTGACCTTTTCAAATCCTCCGACACCTCTGACACGTTCCCTTTATGAAATAATACAATATTCTAATCAGTCGTTACCGGTTCGGTTAAAAAAAATCATGTGGCTGTTTCATAACTGAAAGTTTATGGCGCAGCCTCTCTTTTTTCATATCTCTGCCACATAGGTGATATTATTGTTTCAGATATTTTCATTATCTTAGCGTTCAAATTAAAGATTATTTATATGAAGAAGATATGAAGACTGTTCTATGTGAGAAAAAGAGAAGCATTAAGTGGCTTGTAAACCCTGGAATTGATGCTGCCGATTTAGAAGACATATCATTGGTAGGTGGAAGAAAAATAAAGTGGAAGGATAAAGACGGCAAGGTGTTTGTTGAGACTTCCTCACCACCAGACGACGGACCTGCCACAGTACTCAAGATAAATCTTAAAGAAGAAATATATTCCATCTAAGTAATACATTTCATGAAAGTCGGACTCATGGGAGTAAGGCTTAAAATAATCTTAAACCTATATATGAAAAAGAGTATCGGATTTCAGTTGGTGCTTGGTGGACTCTCAGTGCTGTCGGCAGGTGAGGTGTCTGCCATATCGCCTCATTCCGGTTGGGGAATGTGGGAGAAATGGGGTGATCAGGGTGACGGGACATTCTTCAATCCGATTATTCCTGCCGACTACAGCGACATCGACTGCATAAGGGTAGGAGACGACTACTACGCTATATCTTCGACATTCCAGTTTTCTCCGGGAATGACATTGTTGCATTCCAAAGATCTTGTAAATTGGGAGATTGTAACCAATATCGTGGAAGACCTTACCAGTATTGGACCGGAACTCAACTGGACAAACATGAACCGGTACGGCAGAGGAATTTGGGCAGGGACACTGCGCCATCACGACGGACGCTTCTACCTCTTCTTCGGCACTCCCGATGAAGGATTCTTCACAACTTCATCTCCCACTCCGGAAGGACCTTGGGAACCTCTCACCAGTCTGCTTCCGGAAGCGGGGTGGGATGACTGCACGGCTATGTGGGACGATGACGGGAGAGCTTACTTTATCGGCACCAATTTTGCTGACGGATATAAGACCTATCTGTTTGAGATGGCTTCGGATGCAAAAAGCATCGATTTCTCTTCAAGACTTCTTGTTAATGAAGGCAACCGGCGTGAAGCGAGCAAGATATTGAAAAAGGATTCCAGCTACTATCTTATATTCAGTGAATACAAGGGGCATGGTCGATATGTAATGGCTAAGAGGGCAAGCTCCATCACCGGTCCATATGATGAGGAGCGCCAGCTTATGTATCCCTGTGTTGAGGATTATGAGCCTAATCAGGGAGGCATAGTGGAAGGTAAGGATGGGAAATGGTATTTCCTGACCCATCACGGAAAGGGAGACTGGAGCGGACGGATTGTAAGTCTCTTGCCTGTGGAATGGAAAGACGGCTGGCCCCTTATGGGTAAGATCACGGCAGATGACAGTATAGGAAAAATGAGCTGGGACGGAACGATTCCTGCCGTAGGAGGCAACGGTTGTAGGATAGCTACCACCGATCATTTCGACGGCAAGGAGATATCTCCGCAATGGCAATGGAACTATCAGCCGCGCGAAGACAAGTATTCCTTGACAGAGCGACCGGGATGGCTGCGCCTGAAGGCGTTTCGTCCGCTTAAGCCTAACAATCTGAAAAGCGCCGGCAATACACTGACACAGCGAAGCTTCCGGACTCCATCAAATACGGTGACTACAAAGCTTGATATTTCTGGCATGGCCGATGGTCAGAGATGTGGGCTATGCCATTTTTCTATATCAAATGCCGGAATAGGAATAGTCGCGGAAGGCGATCGGCGAAATATAGAGTATCGTGAAAATGATTCGATATCGCATCTATCTCCTGTAGATACTGATGATATTTGGCTTCGTACGGAATGGGGACTTGATGGAATAGCCACGTTCTCATACAGTTTAGACGGTCATGAATTCATTTCTTTCGGGTCGCCGTATCAGATGAGATGGGGACATTACCGGGGAGACAGAATAGGAATCTATTGTTTCAATGATAATTCTGATTCAGGCTACGTAGATGTGGATTATCTTATTTACGATAATGACAGATAAAAAGCAAAAATATATGAGATATAATTATTTTATTGAGTTGATTATATTGACGTCGGTCTTGTCCGGAAGTGACAGTCTCTACAGATAGAATATCCTCTATAAGTAACTAATAGGAATTAATGTATATATAAATTCGAGATATTTTATGAGTCAGTCTGGCTGCGGAGTGAAGGAGCTTAGCGAGCTAAGGACTGATCGACAATGCCGGAATGGCCAAAAAAGCCGGATTTATATATACAAGATGGTTTCTGAATAATTTGTACATATATCGTTTAATTCTTATTAGTTACTTAAACAATAAATGAAGTTATACAATTGATAAATTGCTAATTTTGAAGTTGCCAGTTGAGAGTAGGATGATAAATCCAGAGCCAAGGAGCAAAAAGTGTTCGGGCTCTGGATTTTTTATGATACTGGGTCTTAAAAAATTTATGGCTTATCAAAATACATAGTTATAAGGTCAAATAGTTAAGCTCAATATTTATTTTAGGATGTAATTTTGCACTTGTAAATATATCTGACATATTACACATACATATATTGAGGATGATTTCAACCACTACCACTTCTATTGCAGAGCATATGAGTTTAAAAGTTCTTTGGATGGAATTAGATAATTATTTAAATATCAAATATATAATCATGAAACACCTTAGATTCACAACATTTCTATTGTTAAGCTGGCTAATATTATGCCAGGCAATAGATGGCAAGGCAGCTTCCAGACTTGCTGCCGCTACTGGCTCTGTCTATGATGAAAGCGGGGATCCTCTAATTGGCGTCAGTGTTCTTGTCACCGGCACGAATGTAGGTACAGCCACAGATTTGGATGGTACATTTAAAATTGAAAAAGTAGAGCTGGGTGCTACTTTGCAGTTCAGTTACGTTGGCTATGAAACTTTAAAGTTAAAATTCAACGGAGATCCATTGCATGTTATTCTCAAAGAAACAGCCAATAGTCTTGATGAGGTTGTAGTAGTGGGATATGGAACTATGAAAAAGCGTGACCTTTCAGGCTCTGTGTCCTCTGTCAAAAGTGAGGACTTGAATACTGTAGCCCAGACCAGTGTCTCGCAAATGCTCCAAGGAAAAGTTGCAGGCTTGTCTGCAGTTCAAAGTTCAGCTCAACCGGGAGCAGGCATAAAAATTACAATACGAGGAGCTGCCTCTCCTTCCGGAAGTAATTCTCCATTATATGTGATTGACGGGGTTCCTATTCAGACTAATTCTACTGCTGATCCGGGACTATCGACTGTAGGATATGATTTGAAAACAGGTGTAGACCGAGACCCTTTAAATTCTATCAATCCCTCTGATATCGAAACAATCGAAGTGCTGAAAGATGCTTCTGCAGCAGCCATATACGGTGCCTCTGCAGCGAATGGTGTTGTATTGATTACTACAAAAAATGGAAAGAACGGCAAGCCGAAAGTGGAATGGAGGAGTGTGTTTACCTCTCAAATCAAAAAAGACTATCCTGAAGTGCTTGATGGAAAAAACTTCAGAGAGCAGGTGAATTTCTGGACTAAAGAGTATTACCTCTACAACAATAATATGGGAGCATATGGGGATAATCCTATAGACATGAGTGGCTATAGCCCAATCTTTTCAACCGCTCAGCTTGAAGATGTGATTAATACGGACTGGATGAATGAAGTATCGCGCAATGGATATGTGATTGATCAGAATCTTTCCGTAAACGGAGGTACTGACAAGACTAAATATTTCTTCTCTTACAACTATTATAATAATAGGGGCATGCTGAAACAGTCTGGTTTGATACGTAATAGTATACGTCTTAATCTTGATCAAGAGTTTTCTTCGAGACTTAAAGGCTCTATAAAAATGACATACTCCAATATAAAGGCTAACTCAACGTCTGTCGGAGCCAAGGGAAATGGAGACAATATGATAGCTAATGCACTTGTATATGCTCCCGATATACCTGTGAAAGATGAAAACGGTAACTATTCACGTTCCTATAATGCTATTATCAATAATCCAGCCTCATTCTCAGAAATAGAGGATAAAACTACCACCGACCGTGTTTTCATAACTCCAAGCATTGATTTTAAAATCTTAGATGGACTTACTATACGCGGAGTTGGAGGCTACGATATGCAGTCAACGTATAGAAACTTTTATCTTCCTACCAGTGCACAAAACATCACAGCACCCAAAGGAGTGGCCTCTATTGGCTATCAAAAGGTTCAGAACTTATCAGGTGAATTATTCCTTAATTTTAACAGGACTTTTGCCGAAATTCACCGTCTATCAGCAGTGCTTGGCGTAGGATATTACAAGACAATGATGGAGTGGAGCTCAATGGGAGCTTATGACTTTTATACGGATTCTTTTGGCTACAACAATATAGGGGTTGCAAGCGATAAAGATAAGGAATCTATAAACTCTGACCATACCCAACGCACTAAACTCTCTCAATTTTTACGAGTGAATTATACATTGTTTGATCGTTATATTCTTGCATTTACAGTTCGTCGCGACGGTTCAAGCTATTTTGCCAAGAATAATAAGTGGGGTATATTCCCGTCTGTTTCGGCAGCCTGGAGACTTAAAGAAGAGGCGTTTCTTAATGATGTAACCTCTCTTAGCGACTTAAAGGTCCGGGTAGGTTATGGTGCAACCGGCAATGAAAATATACTTGGTTCTAACTCCCTCACTCTCTATACGGGAGGCTATAACCATCTTATAGGGAACTCAGTGCATACCGGATTTCTGCTAACCCAAATTGAAAATCCCAATCTAAAATGGGAAACTGACTACACTTTGAATGCAGGTGTTGATTTTGGTTTTCTCAATCAGCGTATTGCAGGCTCTATAGAATATTATTATAGAGGAGTTAAAGATTTGCTTGATTTCCAAGCTCTTCCATCCACTAATCCAGTAGCTTCAGTTGCTGCTAATATAGGTGAAACCAAAAGCGAGGGCGTGGAGCTATCTCTTAGAAGCATCAATATTACCAATAATTCATTCAAATGGCAGAGCGATCTGAATGTCTCTTATTTCAAGGCCTCTTGGGTGAAACGTAATCCGGCTGTAGAAATAGCGGAATATATAGGATATAATGATGAACTTGATGCCATATATGGGTGGAAGACTGACGGAATAATAACATCTAAGGATGAAATACCTTCCTACATGCCCGAGGGAAAAATAGGAAATGTTAAATATGTGGATATCAATGGCGATGGAATCCTTGATTCAAAAGATGTGGTAAAACTTGGCACATATACTCCCAAATGGAATATTGGATTTGGCAATACCTTTACCTGGAAAGGATTTGACCTGAACATATATCTTTACAGTGCTCTTGACTTCCAAAAATGGAGGGGTGCCCTTCCGGATGCCCACACACTTGGCAGCAGCGGCACGGCACCTGGTAACACATTCGTTTCTATATATGAGGTTTGGAACAGTCAGACGGGTGGGTCCATACCCGGCATAGCGTCCAATATATATGATGGGCAGAATCCCGCCGGAGCAAATGATTTCCATCTTATGAGGGGCGACTATCTTAAATTGAAAAATATCACCTTGGGATATTCGTTGCCTAAGAAGCTTTTCCGTCAAGGATATGTACTTAGGGGTGCACGATTCTTCGTAGATGCACAGAATTTAGCTACATGGACTAAGTATAAGGGCTTTGATCCCGAACTTGCAGTTGATAATCCTTATCCTCAGGCAGTTTCTCTTTCATTTGGTTTCAATCTTGACTTCTAAACAAAACAACTATGAAAAAAATATATATTGCACTTATTTCAATGGTGCTAATGGCAGGATTTACTGCCTGTGAAGATATTCTCGAAACAAAGAACTTCACTGATATGACGCCTGAGAATTTCTTCAATAATGATAAAGATGTAGATGCGGCGATGACTGCTCTCTACACTCCGATCGATGTCAACTGGGGATACTCAGAGGCGGGGGATAATTGGTATAACGCCCTATATAATGCCGATGCAAACTCATATCTGACCGCTTCGTTCAGATCAACAGATGAGATGGATTCATATTGGGATCTTGAGGGTTATACTGCATTTACAATCGGACCCTCAGGAGGAGTTCTCAGCAGTGTCTACAATGTGTCACGCTACGTTTCACGTATAACTAATCTGATTGAAAATCTTGAGAATAAGTGTCCTGCTATTACAGAAGAGAGCCGACAAGCTTGGATAGCAGAAGCAAAGACATTAAGAGCATTTTATATGTGGGTTTTACTTGACTGGTTTGGCCCTGTCAATGTAAAGCTTGATCCATCGAGTCTATTCAGCAATGAGATAGAGCCTCGCCCGGATGTTAATACATATGTAGGATATATACAGCGGGATCTTGATGATGCGATAGCTTGTGATGTATTTGCTGAAAAGTATAACGGGGATGACTCAAATTGGGGACGTATGAGTAAGTCTATCGCATATGCCATATCTATGCGTCTGCATCTTCATCAGAAGAATTGGCAGGCTGCAAAAAAGGATTGTGAGCTCCTTATGAATATGGGATTCTCTCTCCTTCCCGATTATTTTGATGTCTTTACAGCTTCTTGCTATGGCTCTCCGGAGCATATATTCTCTGCTCTTTCCAATAGGTCTGCTATGAACTTCTTTGTAACTGAAGTGCTTCCCGGCGAGTTTAACGTTGGATATAATGATCTTGATGAGGAATATATGCGCGGTTATGATAGAGGAAGCGCTTTATCGGGCTGGCAGAATTACCATATGCGTTGGGATTTCTACGACACCTTCTCAGAAAATGATGTCCGTCGTCATGGCATTCTATGTAGGTATGAACTTGCTGATGGCACAATGCGTGATAGAAATGATCCTCTTATGAGAGGTCCGCTACCTATTAAATTTATGAATACACAGACAGATGAATTCGGTACGCCCAATGATCATCCCATTATACGATATGCAGAGGTTTTGCTGAGCTATGCCGAAGTTATCAATGAACTGGAAGGGCCTACGGCAACAGCGATCAATGCCTTGAAAATGGTTACAGACAGAGCAAACATTGATATACCTGCAGAAGCTACTGCATCAAAAGAGGCATTTAAGGAATATCTTTTGGCAGAAAGAGGGCGTGAATTATATTGCGAAGGTCAGAGACGTACCGATCTTATAAGATTCGATAGATTCATTTCAAGTGCGCGCGAACGCGGATTGAATGCAAAAGACTATCAGGTGCTTTTCCCCATACCGCAGAAAGCAATAACAGAAGCAGGAGGTGTAGTAGTTCAGAATCCAGGCTACACCAATTAGTGTATGAGTAACTGAAAAAATATAGCTATGAAGAAGATCATATTCATCCTTGCATCCTTGTGTCTCTTTTGGCTGCCTACATGGGCAGCCAAAAGAGAAAACTCTGACATCAGCTGGGACAACCGTAGCCTGATTATTAATAATCATAGGGTTGTCCCGGTGATGGGAGAAGTACACTATTCCCGTATTCCTAAAGATGAGTGGAATAAGGAGGTGAGAAAGATTAAGAATGGAGGAGTGTCAATTATAGCAGTATATATCTTTTGGAATCATATAGAAGAAAAGGAAGGTATCTTTGATTGGAGTGGGCAACGAGACTTGCGTAGTTTTCTTCAGATTTGCAAAAATGAAGATCTTCCCGTTGTGCTCCGCATCGGGCCATTTTGTCACGGTGAGGTCAGAAATGGTGGCATTCCGGATTGGGTCTTCGACAAAGGATGCGAAATAAGAGATGAAAACGAGGTCTTCATGGATTATACGGCACGCCTTTATCGCCAGATATATAGTCAAGTAGAAGGCTTGCAGTGGAAAGACGGAGGTCCCGTCATAGCAGCCCAATTTGATAATGAATATGGGGGGAAAGGTTCTTATCTCATGAAATTGAAGGAAATATCCCAATCAGTAGGATTTGATCTTCCTTTTTATACACGTACCGGGTGGCCTGAACTGCAATCACCGGTGCCGTTTGGCGAAATGATACCTATGTATGGTGACTATGCGGATGGATTTTGGGATCGTTCCATTGAAGAGGGAATCGGAGACTACTACAAAGCTTTTAATTTCAGGAATTTCAGGACACCAACGGCTATTGCGAGTGAGCAACTTGAAAGGCAAACGGGTGACGAAAAGGATGATATCTATTCTTATCCTTACTTTACATGTGAACTTGGGGGTGGCATGATGTGCTCCTACCATAGACGCCCTTATCTTTATCCTGAGGATGCATACTCCATGGCAATTGTAAAACTTGGCAGTGGAAGTAATCTGTTAGGTTATTACATGTATCATGGTGGCACCAATCCTGATGGGTATATCAATTATCTAAATGAAACTCAGCGTAACCCCGGGATCAATTATAATGATCTGCCGGTTAAGACATATGATTTTCAAGCACCTATAGGTGAGTTCGGTCAATGTAATCCTCACTATTATAAGTTGCGTAAACTTCATTTGTTTATGAAAGATTACGGTGAGTCGCTTGCTCTGATGGATGCATATTTTCCTGAGAGTCAAGATAGACCTCAGGGTGACGACAATAGTCTGCGGTGGGCATACCGATGTCATGGCGACAGTGGATTTGTATTCATTAATAATTATGAGCGTTTTAAGGACTTGTCTCCTAAAAAGGGTATCAGATTTAATGTGGCTAATACAGTTTTTCCTTCCCGCCCTCTGACCATTCCTTCTGGTACGATGTGTATTTTCCCTGTGCATATAGGTGATATTGACTATGCTACTGCTCAATTGGTAGCTTATCGTGATGGTAAGGTATATTTGGAGCAGATTGAGGGAATTCCTACAGAGATTATGGTGAATGGGAAATTACTTAAAAATGTGAAAGTAGGTGGACTGTCTGATCCTATCTATAAAAACATCTATCTGATAGATTCCGACACAGCAGGAAAACTATTCCTGGAGGAAGCTGATTCCGGATTTGAGCCTCAGTCGCTCAACTATAAAAAAATTGCTGATTGTGTTTCTCCCCATAATATCTCTATAGGAGCAAGAGACGTGGCTGAGCAACCCGACGATTTGGAGTTTGAGAAGGCTGCAGTATATATTATTGATTTGCCAAAACATAGAGCAGAACGCTTACTCGACATAAATTATAGAGGGGATGTGGCGCGTCTTTACGTTGATGGAAAGCTGGTTGAGGATAACTTCTATAATGGAAGAAGTATGCAGTATGGACTTTGGAGAATCCCGGAAAGTTGTAATGAGGTTGAATTGCGTATTCTTCCATTACAGCAAGATATGCCGGTTTATTTTCCAAAGGAAGCAGATTATAAAAAAACGGGAGAAGAATTGATCTCAGTTAGAGTCATATGATATAATAAAAATATTAGTTAATGATGAAACGTCTAAGTTTTCTTATATTTTCATGTTGTTGGGGTTTTATGGCGGGAGCATCT
>JAIDTL010000126.1 GCA_029060725.1 Muribaculaceae bacterium
CCATCAGCGCCTTTGCGAGGAGCTTTGTCGATAGTGCGGATACCCTTTTCTTCACATTCTGCAAGAGCCTCAGCAACTCCGCTTTCTACAGCGAATGCCATGTGGTGCATGCCACCTTTTCCGCCGTTCTTTTCGATGAATTTTGCGATAGTGCTGTCAGGGCTTGTAGCTTCGAGGAGTTCGATCTTAGTGTCGCCAACTTTAAAGAATGCGGTAGTCACTTTCTGATCTTCTACTACTTCCTGCTTGTAGCATTTGAGGCCAAGTACGTTTTCGTAGTATTTGATGGCTTCAGCCAAGTTTGGCACTGCGATGCCAATGTGCTCGATGTGGGAAATTTCCATTGCGTTTTTGATTTATTGGTTAGTTAGTATATTTTTAGTTTCAATGCATTTGTGCCTTCTTGTGGGGTCCAAACACAATTACGTGCAAAATTAACAATTATTTTTCAAATGAGAAAAAGTATTTTAAAGATTCTTTAAAAAAAATCAAAAATTATATGATAGGCGAAATTTTTCACTTTAATTTATTGTTATGTCAGAATTTTTTACGATATTTGCAAAATATTTGCAGAAGTGTCTGTTTGACACGTTAAATTTTGTTTTCATTAGAGATTCTCCTCGTCTGAAACTTATATGGAAATGACCACGGGGGCACTTGCCTCAATAATCAATGGAGTCGTAGAAGGAGACTCCGAAGTAAAGCTTTCAGGCTTCGCGAAAATAGAAGAGGCTGCGCCAGGGCAGCTTACATTCATTGCGAATCCTAAATACGCACATTTTATTGAGTCGACCAAAGCGTCGGCTGTCTTGGTGTCTACAAATTTCAACCATCCTAATCCTCATGAAGTCACTCTGATTAGGGTAGAAGATCCATATTCTACGCTTGCTGTATTGCTTCGTATGATTCAGGATATGCTTCCCAAGAAATCCGGGATAGAGAACCCATGTTTTATAGCAGAAGGTGTAGACATTACGGAGGATGCATATATAGGGGCGTTCGCATACATCGGAAAAGGTGCAAAAATTGGAAAAGGTTGTCAGATTTATCCGCAGACATATATTGGAGAAGGTGTGACGATCGGTGATAATTGTATTTTATATGCAGGCGTGAAGATATACGGCGGTTGTAAGATTGGCAATCGTTGCATCCTGCATAGTGGAGTCGTGGTTGGAGGAGATGGATTCGGATTTGCGCCTAATGCGGAGGGAGAATATGAAAAGCTTCCTCAGATAGGTATAGTAGTGATAGAAGATGATGTAGAAATTGGAGCAAACACAACCGTCGACCGCTCTACATTTGGGTGTACGAAAATTGGACGAGGCACCAAACTTGACAATTTGATAATGGTGGCACATAATGTTGAGATTGGTGAAAACAATGTCTTTGCTGCGCAGACCGGCATAGCAGGAAGCACCAAAATCGGGAATTGCAACCGCATAGGTGGGCAGGTAGGTTTCGCCGGCCATATTACGGTAGGAAGCCACAATGAGATTGGAGCTCAATCCGGCATCCCGGGAAATGTAGGAGATGGAAATCGACTAATGGGATATCCGGCAATAGATGTCCGTAAGTTTGCACGCAATGTAGTCTACATAAATAGGCTTAAAGAGTTATTTGACGAATTGAACCGAAAAAAATGATCGGTTCGATTCGTCGTTTTTTTTAATTAAGAAATAAAAATAAATACAACTATATATGAATCAACTCACTTTAAAAGCTCCGTTCAAAGTGGAGGGAAAGGGATTGCATTCCGGCAAGCACTTGACAGCAGTCTTCAATCCCGCACCTGCTAATTTTGGAGTGAAATTTAAAAGAATAGATCTTGAAGGTCAGCCAGTCATTGACGCCGTAGCGGAAAATGTTGTAGACACAACTCGTGGCACCGTGATTGGTAAAGGTGATGCTCGTGTCAGCACGATAGAACATGCAATGGCTACATTGTATGCATACGGTGTAGACAATTGTCTTGTAGAAGTGGATGGTCCGGAACTGCCAATACTTGATGGCAGCGCTACAGTCTATACAGAAAAATTAGAAGAAGTAGGATTGTCCGAACTTGATGCCGACAAAGACTACTATATAATAAAGGAGAAAATCCAATATAAAGACGACAATGGAGGCACAATCACAATCTATCCTGACGAAGGGTTCAGCGTGGAAGTGATGGTGGAATATAATTCCCAGATTCTCCCGAATCAATTTGCTGTGCTTGATGATCTTGCTGATTTCCGCCAGGAAGTGGGAAGTGCCCGTACATTTGTATTTGTACGTGAGATTGAGGCTCTTCTCCAGCATGGACTTATAAAAGGAGGTGATCTTCAGAATAGCATTGTCATCTATGATCAACCGGTTTCGCAGGAAAAGATCAATGAGATTTGCGATGCGGTCAAGGTAGAGCACATGACAGTGGATAAGCTTGGATATATCAATCCAAAACCATTGCAATGGGACAATGAGCCGGCACGCCATAAGCTGATGGATGTGATAGGAGATATCGCTCTAATCGGACGTCCTTTGAAAGGACGCGTGGTAGCGATACGTCCCGGACACACAATCAATAATAAATTCGCTCGTATGCTCAGAAAAGAAGTGAAGCATACAGAGATACAGAGTCCGGTCTACAATCCCAACTTAGCTCCTGTGATAGATGTCAATGGAATCAAGAAGTTGCTTCCACATAGATATCCATTCCTCCTTATCGACAAGGTCATAGAGATCGACCGCAAGCATTGCGTAGCTGTCAAGAATGTCACAGTCAACGAGCCCTTCTTCCAAGGTCATTTCCCACAAGAACCTGTGATGCCCGGAGTGCTCCAGGTAGAAGCTATGGCGCAGGCTGCCGGAGTCCTTGTGCTGAATTTCCTTGAGGAGCCTGAAAAATATTCCACCTACTTCCTAAAAATAGACAATGTAAAATTCCGTCAGAAAGTAGTGCCCGGCAACACATTGATACTTAACGTCTCATTGGCTACAGAAATTCGTCGCGGCTGTGCAGTGGTAAAAGGCTACGCATTCGTAGGTGAAAAAATAGTTTGCGAAGCTGAATTCATGGCTCAAATCATCAAGAACAAGTAACGAGATGGCACAGATGAACTGCATACATCCCGACGCAAAAATCGGTAAGAACGTTAAGATAGGCAATTTCACTACAATCCATGAAAATGTAGAGATTGGAGACAATTGTGAGATAGATTGCAATGTAAATATATATCCCGGGGCAAGAATCGGCAATGGAGTGAAGATTTTTCCGGGAGCAACAGTTGCCGCAGTGCCACAGGATCTAAAATTCCGTGGAGAAGAAACGTATGCATATATTGGCGACAGCACGGTGCTTCGTGAATGTGTCACAGTGCATCGTGGCACAGCTTCCAAGGGAAAGACAGTGGTAGGAAGCAACTGTCTGATCATGGCGTACTCCCACGTGGCTCATGACTGTGTGATTGGCAATCAAGTAATCATTTCAAATGCCGCGCAGATGGCAGGGGAAGTGGTAGTCGACGATTGTGCCGTAATCGGAGGGGGAAGTCTTATTCATCAGTTCTGCCACATAGGACGCAATGTAATGCTCCAAGGGGGTGCCTTAGTAAACAAGGATGTCCCTCCTTTCATCAAAGCAGCTCGCGAACCGATATCCTTCGTAGGGCTAAATTCCATAGGTCTTCAACGCAGAGGATACAAACCGGAAGAAATCCAGCAGATACAAGATATTTATAGGATACTCTATCTTAGCGACTTGAATGTCACTAATGCCATTAAGATGATCAAAGAGGTGTGTGTGCCTTCAAGATTTAGAGATGAGATAGTGAATTTTGTAGAAAATTCCAATAGGGGAATAGTAAGATCTGCCATTTGACATAAAGGAATGGCACAATATATAGGGAGTGGCGAGACAACGTTGCTCCCTTTCATATATGATAAATATGGTGAATACCTCTAATTTATATTGTCGACAGATAGTAGAATTGCTGAGTGCACACGGAGTGCGTACGGTTTACTGTAGTCCTGGCTCTCGCAATGCCCCTTTGCTGTTGGCATTGGATGCATGTCAGGATATAATAAAGCAAGTAGTGGTAGATGAAAGGAGTGCCGCATTTCAGGCATACGGATGTGCACTTATAGAGCAGCGTCCGGTAGCTCTTGTTTGCACTTCCGGCACTGCTGTCCTCAACTATGCTCCGGCTGTGGCTGAGGCATATTACAGTGGGGTGCCATTGATAGTGATATCAGCCGACCGTCCGAAAGAGTGGATAGATCAGGAAGACTCTCAGACAATCCGCCAATTTGGAGTTTTGAGCCATGTGGTGAAAGGAAGCTATGATGTGCGGGCTATACCTGAAGGAGCGAATAGAGAGTATTCTGAAGACGTGAAATGGACTGTCAACCGTACTGTCAATGAGGCACTGTTGAAAGCTATGGATGGAAAGCGAGGTCCGGTACATATAAACGTCCAATTATCAGAGCCATTGGGTGAATTGTCTGAAGAGCCAATCTCAAGGCAAAGATGTGTTTCTCTCATTCCGGCGTTTGATTCTCTTCCTGCAAGTGTAATTAGGAGATTGTCAGAAAGGGCTGCAGGATCAAAGATAATGCTTGTAGCTGGATTTAGCTTGCCCGATCATGTGCTTGATAAGGCAGTTCGCACTTTCTCATCATTTCCAAACGTTGTTGTGATGGCTGAGACACTTGCAAATCTTCATGACCCTCAGCAAATGTCGACTATGATAGACGCCGTGCTCTGCGATATGACTGATAAGGAAAAAGAGAATATGCGTCCTGATTTGGTGATTTCTTTTGGAGGTGCCCTTGTGTCAAGGATGCTTAAGCAGTATCTTCGCGATTATCCTCCGACATACCATTGGAGTCTTGGACATTCAAATTATTTTTGCGATTGCTTTAAGTCTATGACCCATAAAATTGAAATAGCACCGTCTTCTTTCCTTAAGCAACTGAGCGGCGCGTTGCGGAAATCAAAAATAGATATAAAATCTGATTATTATTTTCAGTGGAAAGAATTAAGGGAAAGATCAAGCTCATTGACAAGAAAATATATTCAGACAGCTACTTGGTCGGATCTAAAGGCTCTTGATTATATATTCAGTCATTACAAATTTGACAATCTGTTTGTCTCCAATGGCACAGCAGTGAGGTATTCTCAACTTATCGCTCATACCTGTCACGCAGAATATTGCAATAGAGGAGTCTCCGGTATAGATGGGAGTACATCAACTGCAGTAGGGGGAGCTTGGGCTTATAAAGGAAGCACATGTCTCGTCTCGGGGGATATGTCGTGGCTCTATGATTCCGGCGCATCTACATTAAATTGGCTTCCAAGTGATATGCGAATGATTATAGTTGATAATTCGGGAGGAGGCATTTTCCGTTTTATTAAGTCTACATCGAATATCCCATCGGAGGCGCGTGATCGTTATTTCTGTGTTGAAGGACTGCCGGATGTGGCGGATATAGCCTCGGCATATTCTATTGAGACGTTTGAAGCAGAAGATATGGAACAGCTGAAAAAGGGGATAGAATGGCTTGAGGAAGTATCCGACTTCATTAGGATGCTTATTGTGAGGACTCCTGCAGAAGAGAGTGCTAAAATTTTATCCGGATATTTTATTAAGAACAAAAAAGACTAACCTGTAGCTATGGCTACGCAAAGAATAAGATAATTATGTTTGAATGGAAAACAATTAAGGAATATGAGGATATCCTCTTCGAAGAATTCGAGGGAATAGCAAAAATTACTATAAACAGACCGAAAGTCTATAATGCATTTCGTCCGAAGACAAATTTCGAAATGCTTGATGCAATGCGTATATGCCGTGAAAGAAGCGATATTCGTGTGGTAGTTCTTACGGGAGCTGGTGATAAGGCATTTTGTTCGGGGGGCGATCAAAATGTCAAGGGAATTGGGGGATATGTAGATGAAGATGGGACTCCAAGGCTAAATGTCCTTGAGATGCACCATGCGATTAGAAGCATACCCAAACCTGTGATTGCAATGGTCAATGGATATTCAATTGGCGGTGGAAATGTGCTTCAGGTGCTTTGTGACCTTTCAATAGCCTCTGAAAATGCACGTTTTGGACAGACCGGTCCTAAAGTAGGAAGTTTTGATGCAGGATTTGGCAGTTCCTATCTTGCAAGATGTGTAGGCCAGAAGAAAGCTCGGGAAATATGGTTTCTATGCAAGCAGTATACAGCACAAGAAGCTTTAGAAATGGGTATGGTAAACTGTGTTGTGCCGTTTGATAAGCTTGAAGAAACGACAGTGGATTGGTGTCGGACAATAATGAAGCGCTCGCCCTTTGCAATCCGAATGATCAAGAGAGCCCTTAATGCCGAGCTTGATGGACAGCGAGGCATGATGGAGTTTGCCGGCGATGCAACCCTTATGTATTATATGATGGATGAGGCTCAAGAAGGCAAGAATGCATTCTTGGAAAAGCGAGATCCGGATTTTGATAAATATACAGTGTTCCCATGAGACTTGCTTACGCTCCATACATATTGAAATTTAAGTCGCCGGCAGGGACGAGTAGGGGAATAATGCATGAAAAACCTACGTTTTTCATCAAAATCTTTGACGAAAGTGATCCTTCAAAGTTTGGCATAGGAGAGTGTTCGGTCTTTCCCGGACTTTCTCCGGAAGCAGATGGCAACTATGGCTATAAATTAGTTGAGTTGCTTGCCAATATAGCGCTTGGCAAGGAGACAGACTTGACAGGCTATAGCAGTATCATCTTTGGTCTGGAGCAGGCTTTGAGGGATTATGCAGGAGGATGCCGACACGTGTATTTCCCATCTGAATTTACACAAGGACAAGAATGCATAGAAATTAATGGACTTGTGTGGATGGGAGATTTTGAACAGATGATAGAAAGGATAGATGAAAAGGTTGGCGATGGATTCCATTGTATTAAGCTTAAGATTGGTGCCATTGACTGGAAGAAGGAAGTTGACATGATCGAATATATACGAAAAAAATATTCGGAGTCAAAACTTCAGATAAGGGTTGATGCTAATGGTGGATTTACGATGGATAATGCGTTGCCCCGGCTAAAAAGGCTTGCAGACTTAGGAGTGCATAGTATCGAGCAGCCAATACCGCCAGGAGTGCCTGAACTGATGGCTTTTCTTTGTGAAGTGTCTCCATTGAAAATAGCGCTTGACGAATCTCTTATTGGAGTTTATGGCAAAGACAAGAAGTCGAAACTTCTTGATGAAGTTAATCCGGCTTATATCATACTCAAGCCATCGCTATGTGGAGGGTTTTCTGGAGCAGAGGAATGGATAAGAATGGCAGAAGAGCGCGGAATAGGATGGTGGATTACATCGGCGCTTGAATCAAATGTCGGTCTTAATGCACTTGCACAGTGGACAGCCACTCTTCACACTTCTATTCCTCAAGGACTCGGGACCGGAGCGCTTTTTACTAATAATTTTGAGTGTCCCTTGCGGCTGGAGTCTGACAAGATGCGTTATGACGCTTCTATGAGAATTGACAATGATATCTATAAATCACTTGACTGGAGATATTAAAATGACGCAGCTTGAATTTGAAAAAATATGGTATGATGATTCAGACACTGTATTGTGTCATACATCCGGATCTACCGGCACTCCCAAAGAGTATAAACTTAAAAAAGACTTTATGCGTCAGAGTGCAAGGAGAACCAATGAATTTTTCGGGATAACGAATACGAGCAGATTGCATACTTGTCTTGACTTCAAGTATATTGCATCCATGATGATGACTGTGAGAGCCGACGAGGCAAAATGCGTGCTTACGTCAGAGCATCCTTCATCGAAGCCTCTCGGAGATATTTCCAAAGATGAGGAAATAGATCTTTTGTCGGTGGTTCCTGCTCAGATGGAATGGATACTTGACAATGAAGAGCGATGGCGTGGACTTAAGCATATCTTGATAGGAGGCTCAGCCATACCTTTGATGATGAGACGCAGAATTGCATTGTCGGGATATGATGCGTGGGAGACGTATGGAATGACAGAGACAGCTTCTCATATTGCATTGAGAAGAGTTGGAGAAGAAGATGTCCCGTTTGAAGCTCTTGATGGAATTTCAGTAGAGGTTAATGATGAAAATTGTCTCGTCGTGAAAATGGCCGACGGATTGGTCATTACTACCAATGATATAGCAGAGGTAGAGAGTCCTAAAGAATTTAGAATACTTGGGCGGGCAGACAATTGTGTGATCAGTGGAGGTATAAAGATCATGCCTGAGGATCTTGAAAGGAGATTAGGCCCGTTTATAGCTTTTGATTACTGTATATCCTCGGTCCCTGACAAGAAGTGGGGAGAAAAATTGGTGCTCGTAGTCGAGATGCCTGAATCGATGGATGAAGAGCTTTTTAAAGAAGCGGTAGGAGTGCGTCTGAGGCAATATCGAAAAATACTTGATTTGGGTGTGAAGTCTCCTAAGGAAGTGGTGTGTCTATCGCATTTGCCGAAGACTGCAAATGGAAAGATTGAAAGACGACGCCTTAAAGAAATCCTAAATTCAATTTAAATGAAAAAAGCTTGAATCTTATTTGTAGAATTCAAGCTTTTTTTATATTTCAGGGGCTTATCCGTTTTTGGAAATTTTTTGGAGTTGCTCTTCGTTGATAATCTTTATCTTGCGGCCGTCGACGAGGATTAATTTTTCGGAGACGAAAGTGGCAAGGGTGCGAATTGCATTAGCCGTCGTCATATTGCTAAGACTTGCCAGGTCTTCACGGCTCATATATATTCGCAAGGTGGCTCCATCGTCTTCAAGACCATAATTGTCTCTTAAAATAAGTAAAGCTTCTGCGAGACGGCCACGGATATGCTTTTGCGTAAGGTTGACGATTTTAGTATCCGAACCGCCAAGATTGCGCGAGAGTTCATGGATGAAAAACATAGCAAGGTCAATGTTGCCACGGATGAGTTTTTCTACGATCTTCATAGGGACATGTCCGATAATAGATTCCTCTACAGCAGCTACGGAAGAAAGATAGGGTTCCTTTGCGAAATATGCCCTATAACCGAAATATTGTACAGGACTATAAAGGCGAAGAATCTGAACCCTGTCGCCAACGCCTGCTTTATACATTTTTACTTTCCCTTTCAATAAGCACCAAAGATATTCCGGCTCTTCATTTTCAGAATATATTATCTGATTCTTCTTGTAAGTAGTTATAATGAAATTATCTGTGACAATGCGCTTTTCTTCAGGGAGTAGTGCATTCCACATCTCAGACATGTCATTACTGATAATATGTTCAAGTGTACTCTTCTTTAACATTATCCTTAGTCAATTCGACGATTACCTGTAAAAAAATCTATAGATAAAAAAAGCAGTACAAAGCCTGCATAAAAAACTCACCTGGTTGAGAATGCAAAATTACAAAAAAAAAATTAGATGATGAAATTTTTCTTATAGAAGTTAAAAAATAAATGGAGAATTTTTACTAAATTTGCAACATCTTGGATAAAATAATTAAAAAATATGATAGAAGAGATTTATAGTCCATCTTCTGGTCGCTATGAAGCTGGAATGGAATATAGGAGAAGTGGGAGGAGTGGAATTCTTCTTTCTGAACTCTCGCTTGGCTTTTGGCATAATTTCGGAGAGACTGCCCCGCTTGAGAGGAGTAAGGAAATAATGCGCTTTGCATTTGACCATGGCATCACTTCATACGATCTTGCCAATAATTATGGACCCGGATATGGCACTGCGGAAGAGACATTCGGGTATGTATATGATAAGTCGTTCAGGCCATATCGCGACGAGATGTTTATAGCATCGAAAGCTGGATATGACATGTGGCCAGGTCCGTACGGCAACTGGGGTTCGCGCAAGTATCTTATGGCATCAATAGATCAAAGTCTCAAGAGAACTCATCTTGATTATTTCGATGTGTTCTATAGTCATCGCTACGATCCTGAGACTCCCCTTGAAGAAACTCTTCAAGCTCTTGTAGACATTGTAAAGATGGGAAAGTCTTTATATATCGGCATTTCTCGTTGGCCGGTGGACGCTACAAAATTTGCTTTTGACTATCTAAGACAAAGGGACACTCCATGCTTGATATTTCAGGATCGATTGAATCTTATAGATAGGAGAGTGGAGTCTGATGGTACGCTTGACAATGTCAGAGAGAATGGATGTGGATTCATTGGATTCACACCTCTTGCGCAGGGTATTCTTACTAACCGATATCTGAACGGAATTCCGGCAGATTCTCGCGCCATGCAGCAAAGATTCTTAAAGACTTCTCAAATCAGTGAAGACCTTGTGGCTAATGTAAGAGCACTCAATGATATAGCAGAAAAGAGAGGTCAGACTCTTGCTCAGATGGCACTCTCATGGGTGTTGTCTCATTCAGGTGTGACATCTGTGATAGTTGGTTGTAGCAGTGTGTCGCAACTTGCAGATTCTCTTCAGGCTGTAAAATCGAAGGAGTTCACCGCAGAAGACCTGGACATGATAGAGACTATTGCCTCAAAGATAAAGATATAGCTCGCAGAGTGTGATCTCCGATAAATAAAGATCACACTTGCAATTGCATTTTCGAAGGATGGTAGCCAAGCAAGAAAGCCTCGGCTGCCATTCTTTTTTTGCCTGCAGGCTGAAGCTCATTTATTTCGAGCCATTTGTCAGCGCATGCCACGAGAAGACGTTTACCCTCAGTCTTAATTGATCCAATTTGAGTGTCGCCTACAGAAGAATCAGTTATTTTAGTTGAGAATATTTTAGACTCGAGAGGTCTGCCGGAATCTTCGATGATAACTGACCAGGCAGCCGGGTAAGGACTCAAACCTCTGACATGGTTATGCACCTCCATCGCAGATTTCGACCAATCGATTCTGCAGTCTTCTTTGAATATTTTAGGAGCGGGCGTGAATTCCCCTTCCGGTTGGGGAGTAGTGGTAAGTGTGCCGTCAATTATGGCATTCACGGTCTCTACTACCATTCCGGCTCCAAGATGCATTAACTTATCATGTACATCACCGACATTGTCTTCGGGAAGAATCTCGATTTTTCGTTGCATTATCATATCGCCGGTGTCGATTTCATGCTTGAGGAAGAAGGTAGTCACGCCAGTTTCGGTGTCACCATTCATTACGGCACGGTTGATAGGGGCTGCCCCTCGATATTTAGGCAAAAGGGAGGCATGGAGGTTGAATGTGCCCAATCTTGGCATCTGCCAAACTTCTCGAGGTAGCATTCGGAATGCAATGACAATAAAAAGGTCGGCTTGCAATGCGCGAAGGTTTTGGAGGAAATCCTCAGATTTTAGTTTTTCAGGTTGAAGTATATTTAGATTGTGCTCTACAGCGTAGCGTTTTACGTCGCTTTGGTAAAGTTTATGTCCGCGTCCGGCAAGTTTGTCGGGCATTGTCACTACTCCGACAATATTGAAATTATTTTTAATCAAAGCGTCAAGGCTCTCCACAGCAAATTCAGGAGTGCCGAAGAATATGATTTTGAGATCTTTCTTTTCCATAATTTAATAATTTAAGTTGCTCAAGCTCAACTTAATGTTTGAATGTCAAAAAGGATATGATTAATCGTCGGAGTAATGCTTTAGGACACGACGATATGAGTTGAAGATTTTAGATTTGGAGACAAATCCTACGTATTTTCCATTGTTTACGACAGGGAGGTTCCAGGCTCCGGTCTTGTCGAATGTATTCATCACCTTGTCCATGCTATCTGTCACCTCTATTCTTGCAGGAGGCATCGCCATAAATCTGCTCACATGCATCTTGCGATATAAATCTGGTCGGAACATAATGTTGCGGATATCATCGAGAAGAACGATTCCTTTTAGCATGCCTTGTGAGTCTGTGACCGGGTAGAGGTTTCGATTGCATTGGGAAATTACTTCCACCATTTGCTTCAAACTCATTTCAGGATGAACTTCTATGAAATCTCGCTCTATCACATTGTCGATTTTTAGAAGGGTGAGGACAGTTCTGTCTTTTTCATGAGTGATGAGGTCTCCTTTTTCAGCCAATCGCATAGTATAGATGCTATATGGGAGGAATGCCTTGATAGTCATATAAGAGAGGCATGATACTATAAGAAGAGGGAGGAATAGATTGTATCCACCCGTCATTTCAGCGGTAAGGAAGATTGCCATAAGCGGAGCATGCATGACTCCACTCATCACTCCTGCCATACCCATGAGTGAGAAATTCTTTGGACTCAATTCTATGCCGAAATCCATAAGATTGAAGAAATATGCGAAAAGGAATCCGGTGATGGCTCCTACGAAAAGAGACGGGGCGAAAGTGCCTCCGACACCTCCTGCTGCATTGGTGGCTGTAGTGGCAAATACCTTGGTCAAGATAAGGCATAAAAGGAAAAGGGTTATCGACCAAGGATTTATCCTGTCACCATAGAAAATAGTTCCGTCAAGTATTCCTTGAGTATTGCCTTCAAGAAGCGTATTTATAGAATCATAACCTTCGCCATAGAGAGGTGGGAAAACGAAAATCAACCCCGCGAGTATCAGACCACCCACAGAAATCTTTATCCAACGACTTTTGAAAGCACCAAACCACTTTTCTAACATGAACATTGCTTTTGTAAAATACAAGCTTACAAAACCACACAAAATGCCCAGAAGAATGGTCCAGGGAATGCGATTAGTCACGTAAGGCTCACTCTGAGAGAAGAAAAATTCAGCTCCATATCCTTCCAGTACGTAAGCCACAGTTGCTCCTGAAATTGACGAAATCAGTAATGGCATGACTGTAGTGCCGGTGAGGTCGATCATCAATACTTCGAGGGTAAAAAGCATCCCTGCGATCGGCGCCCGGAAGATACCTGCAATACCCGCAGCTGCACCACAACCAACAAGAAGCATCAAGATTTTGGGCGACAGTCTGAATGCCTGGCCTACATTCGAGCCAATAGCTGCTCCCGTATAGACTATAGGACCCTCGGCCCCGACAGAACCACCGAAACCGATCGTGATGGCAGACCCAACAAGAGAAGCATAGCAGTGCTTCTTCTTCAGCCTCGATTTTCGTCGAGAAATGGCATATAGCACTTTTGTAACTCCATGGCTCACATTGTCTTTCACTACATATTGAATGAAAAGCGTCACAATTACGATGCCCACCACCGGATATACAAGGTTAAGCCAGTTTTCTGTTGTTTCGCTGAAGTGTTGGGTCAGAATATGTGCGATAGTGTGAATTAAGAATTTAAGAAGTTGTGCGGCAAATCCACATACCACTCCGACTACAAGAGCCAGAATGATGACGAAGTTGCGTTCCTTGATGTGGCGTTCTCTCCATTGCACCACTTCTGCCCACCATTCAGTGAATCTATTATGTGTCTCTTTATAAGCCAAAATATTAGTAGTTTTCTAATTCGTATTTAATTGTAGAAATTCATTTCCCCCTCCCTTCCAAGATAGTCAATACAGTGTAGAGCATTATTTTAAAATCTACAAGAATCGACATATTGGAAATGTATAAAAGATCGTATTTAGAGCGCTCTACCATCTCATCAATCTTTGAAGCATATCCGTATTTCACCATTCCCCACGACGTTATGCCGGGACGCGTCTGATATAGCAGAGTATAGTATGGAGCCCTGGAAATGATCTTGTTGATGAAAAATTTACGCTCCGGTCTCGGACCTACTATACTCATCTCGCCCTTCAAGACATTCCAGAATTGAGGAAGTTCGTCAAGCCTGTATTTCCTCATGATTCTTCCCGATTTTGTGACTCTTGGGTCGTCGTCACTGCTCAATTGAGGACCATCCTTTTCAGCTTCCGTATTCATAGTGCGATATTTGATGATTTGGAAGGGCTTCTCTTTAAGTCCGATACGTTCCTGACGGTAGAAAACCGGACCTTTTGAATCTTTCTTTACCCAAATAGCAAGAGCAAGAAGGAGAGGACTCAATACAACAAGAGTAATAGCACTGGCAAGGACGTCGATAGTACGTTTGATATTTTTTTCACTCTCTGACATACTTGAGTGCGTCAAGTCGACCAAAGGAAATCCATATATATCCTTCAATTTTATAGAAGAGGTCATAAAGTTGAGAGTTTCGGGGGAGAGTTTGATTGGTTTTCCGATAGGGAAAAGCTGATATACCAGATTGAGTACATTTTCCTCATCGGATTTTTCCGGGGCGAGTATAATCTGGTCTATATTATGATCACGGCAAAAATCAGCCAATTGATCAAGCTCCATGGCATCGGATTTGAATTCGGGTTCCTCTTGAATTTTAAAGAATCCTTCTATGTCATAGCTTATCACAGCTTTGCTATTTCTCATTTTATCAGCAAGGGAATGAGCTTTTGGGGAATTTCCAACGATAATCGCCGAATACTTCCAGTCGCGGCTTTTGAAACGCTTGATTTGATTTTCTATGACTATCAATCTTCCAAGGAAAGTGAAAGAAAAGAAAATTATGAATACCAATAAAATCTGGAGGAGATTAGATGAGATGTCGCTCATCTGGTCGTTGGTCAGAAGAGCAAGATGCAGAAGTATTGTGCTGACTGCCGATATTATAGCTGTATTTAGAAGTTCATTAAATCGTGACTTTCCGAAAGGATTGTTGTAGAATCCGGATAGCCAATATAATCCTAATAGGCAAATAGGGATAATAAATTGTTCGGCACAAAGCTTTGGTTGGAAAATGTATCTGACTACTGATTCTAAAGAATGTAGACCGGAAGATGTTTCCATGTATCTGTAAAGATTAAAAAGCATGACGGATAAATTGGCGGTGATCCAATCCGTCAATACTAGCTTCAATCGCTCAAACTTTACAGATGCCATTTTCCCAATCATCGTATCACCTTTACAATGTTTTCTTTTGTTATTTTAATGATATTGCTTGGTTTGGAGGAAGCTTTATCCTTCTGTCGGAATTTGCAGACATAATCAACTCCGTTTTTAATTTCAGAAGATATTTCCGAGAAAGTCATTGGAGTCGGTTTGCCGCTTTTGTTGGCGGAAGTAGATACGATCGGGCCTCTCATTCGTTCGCAAAGAGTGCGACTGAATTTTTCTGTAGTAATCCTGATACCGAGACTTCCGTCATCTGCTTTCAGATTGTCGGCAACTCCTACCGGATAGTCATAGATGATCGTCATGGGATTTACCGCAACGTCGATCAGTTGCCAAGCGATTTCCGGCACGCTTTTGACAGTGCGCTGGAGCATCCCTTCCGAACCTACAAGCACGAGCATGGACTTTGAGTCAGCCCTTTCCTTGAGCTTGAAGATTTTTTCTACAGCCTCCGGATTTCTTGCGTCGCATCCGATACCCCACACGGTATCGGTAGGGTAGAGGATAATACCACCCTCTTTCAAGACTCTTAGTGCCTCTTTTAAGTCAGCTTCATCGTAGTGAGATTGTGGCGTGACAGGAATATATTGTTTTTTTTCTTCCATTTTGACAATTGATTAAGCTTGAATAGCCTCAGCTTCTGAGATCCAAAGGCGTGCCACAGCATCAGATGGCATTCTCCAGTCGCCTCTCGGAGAGAAAGATACCGGTCCTACCTTCGGACCATCCGGCATGCAAGAACGTTTGAATTGCTGATTAAAGAAACGTCTGAGGAAAACGATAAGCCATTTCTTGATAGTCTGGCGGTCGAAAGTAGGTCTGCCGTCAGAGTAAGGACCTTCTGCAAATGCCTTGCATGCGAGAGCAAAGATTTTTGACGGTTGGAATCCTTCCTTGACAAAATAATATATGAAAAAGTCATGAAGATCGTATGGACCTACCAAGTCTTCTGTCTTTTGAGCGATGTTGCCTTCATTGTCAGTCGGGACGAGTTCCGGACTGATTGGAGTGCTGACTATGTCTTCAAGTATACGGCGAGTATCGTCGTCGTAATCTTGTGCTACGCGACGTACGAGAGGGCGTATCAATGTCTTGGGAACGGAAGCATTTACACTATACATTGACATGTGATCGCCATTGTAGGTGCACCAGCCAAGAGCGAGTTCGGAGAGATCCCCTGTGCCGAGCACCATTCCTCCGTATTTATTGGCGAGATCCATAAGGATCTGGGTCCTTTCGCGTGCCTGGGCATTCTCGTAGGTGGCATCATGGACGTTAATGTCGTGGTCGATGTCTTTTAAATGATGTTTCACTGCCTCAGCAATGTTAATTTCTATATGAGTGATTCCCATACGCTCCATTAGTTCTGTGGCATTGGAATGAGTCCTTTCGGATGTGCCGAATCCCGGCATTGTAACTCCTATGATACCTTTGCGGTCAAGACCAAGATTATCAAAAGCCTTGATTGCTACGAGAAGTGCAAGAGTTGAATCAAGACCACCTGAAATTCCGACAACGAGGCATTTGCAGTGCGTCACTAAGAGACGTTGTTCGAGTCCCCAAGCTTGGATAGTGATGATTTCCTCACATTGTTCTTCAAATTTGACTTTGTCGGAAGAAAGGAATGGGTAAGGATTAATGTCTCGTAAAAGGTCGGCTGGTTCAGCCTGTGTTGCGGTGAATTCTTCAGATCCGAATGTAGGGAGAACAATGTCGTTCTGTCCAAAACTTGATTGGCGTTGGCGGGTATTTCGGAGTTTTTCCACGTCTATATCAGCGATACAATAGCCTTCTACGCGTTTGAAACGATCTGATTTCTTCAGAATCTGTCCATCTTCGGCAATGATAGCATTGCCTGCGAAAACGAGGTCAGAACTTGATTCGCCGGCTCCGGCTGAAGCATATACGTAGCCACATTTGCATCTTGAAGAGCGTTCTTTGATAAGGGAGAGCAAGAAAGCGTGTTTGTTGATGACTTCGTTGGTGGCACTGAGGTTGGCTATTATGTCTGCACCGGCTACACTCATAGTAGTGCTTGGAGGATTAGGAACCCACATGTCTTCGCAAATTTCCACACCGAATTTTGCGTTTTCGATACGGAAAAGCAGGTTTATGCCAAACGGAATTGCATGGCTGTCGATATCTATGATATTGTATTCCTTACCTGCCGGGAGATCGAGTTTAAGACCGGAGGAGAACCAACGTTTTTCGTAAAATTCGTCATAGTTAGGGAGATAGCATTTAGGTACTATGCCAAGGATCTCACCATATTGTATTACTGCGGCGCAATTGTAGAGACGACCACGGTAGCGGACCGGTAGTCCGACAACGGCAGTCACGTGTGATTCCTTAGTGACCTGTTGCAGGAAACCGAGTTGCCGCATAGCTGAATTGAGTAGGGTGGGTTGGTTAAAAAGGTCGCCACAGGTATAGCCGGTCAGGCAAAGTTCAGGAAAAACTATTAGACGAGCCCCCTTTTTTGAAAGGCTCATTATCATGTCAGATATTCGTACAGAGTTTACAGCCGGGTCCGCAAGTTCCACTTTGGGGTAGGCTGCAGCAACTCTCAGATAACCGTATTTATTCATTTCTTAGTTGTTTTCAAAATTGCGCAAAATTTGCAATTACAAAAGTAGCAAAGAAAAATCAGAAATGCAATAGGCAAGCATGTTTTTTTAAGAGATAAGACATAAAAAAAGGCACTCAGACGTGTCACCTGTTTGCCAGTCTGAATGCCTGAAAGGGAGGTGTGTAGTGCGTTTTGCGTGGTGCGTAACGCGTGGTACGGATTCCGCTTTCGAAGGGGTCCCGGAGGGATCCGGGGGTGTATAGAGCCACGGATACGGTCATGCCGTGGCTGTCAGGGTCGATACACTGTTCCAACGAGGCTGGGGAGCTGCAAGTATTGAGTATTGAACAATAAACAATAAGTATTGAGAAATAAACATTAAACAATAAGTAATGAGTATTGAACAATAAACAATGAGTGCAGAGCCGCAGGCTGGAAAGCCTGCTTTCCATGTTCGTGGGGGATGGGGAATGGAGTGGGCGCGTTTGGGCCTCGGTCCTGCCGAATCTCTACCTCCCATATATCGTTGGATGGCGCTTATACCCCATGCGCCGACGGGTTGTTGCAGACTTGTAAACCTTATTCTGACTCAGGGAATGCCGCTGATCACGTCTTGGTGAGCAACGTGGGGCAATCCCAGGACAGCACATGCCGGGCTCGTTTGGGCCTCTGTTCACACATGAGGAACTTCCGTCCAGCGGTAGATGAGCG
>JAIDTL010000127.1 GCA_029060725.1 Muribaculaceae bacterium
TTGAGAAATAGGAGTAATCAGAGTAATCGGAGTAATCGGAGTAATCGGAGTAATCGGAGTAATCGGAGTAATCGGAGTAATCGGAGTAATCGGAGTAATCAGAGTAATCGGAGTAATCGGAGTAATCAGAGTAATCGGAGTAATCGGAGTAATCGGAGTAATCGGGCTGAAGGGGCTAATTGGTCTTATTGGGCTAATAGGGGTGATAGGGGCATCAGATAAAAGAAAAAGGAGCTTTATGAGCCCCTTTTCTTTTGAAAGAATGTTTTCATCAATTCTCCACATTCATCCGATAAGATTCCAGATTTGACTTGTGTCTTAGGATGAAGTGGCGATTTCCCTCCATAATGACTGTGGAATCCACGCTTTTCATCATCTGCACCCCACACTACTTTTCCGAATCGTGCCCATCCGATGGCCCCGGCACACATGTAGCAGGGTTCTACAGTGACATAAAGAGTGCATTCCGGAAGCACTCTTCCTCCAAGATTCTCTTGAGCAGCCGTGATTGCCATCATCTCGGCATGTGCGGTCACATCAGTGAGACGTTCCGTCTGGTTGTGCCCTCGCGCTATAATGCGGTCGTTGCATACGACAACAGCGCCAACAGGCACCTCATCTTCATCAAAAGCGCGCTCAGCCTCCTTGATGGCCTCACGCATCCAATATTCATCAGTCTTTGGTGTCATTTTCTTCAGTCGGTTTGCATGCGTCGGCTACTTTCTGCATGAGCCATCTGGGTGTAGATGTAGCCCCACAGATGCCGATGCTCTTGGCGTTCTCTATCCATGCCGGGTCAAGTTCAGTCTCGTCAGTGATCAAATATGTCTTGGAATTCACTTCCTTGCATTGCGCATAAAGCACTCTGCCGTTGCTGCTTTTTGCTCCACTTACGAAGAGTATCACATCATGATTGGCAGCAAAGTCGCGCATCTTAGGCATGCGGTTGGCTACTTGACGACAGATGGTGTCAAACCATTGGAATGATCCCTTGGTCTTTCTCGACTTTATTTCCGCCACAATATCTTGAAATCCTTCAATCGACTTCGTGGTCTGAGAATAGAGCCAAATGTCACGGTTCAGGTCAAGATTATCCAGGTCTGCCTTGTCTTGAATCACTACGGCTTGTCCTTCTGTCTGCCCGACAAGACCATTCACTTCTGCATGCCCGGGCTTGCCATATATTATAATGAGAGGTTCCTTGTCAGAATTTATCGTAAGATTCTTAACTTCATCCTTAGATGGAGCGGATGATTTGGAGTAAGCATCTTTGATCCTTTTCTGAAGTTGAAGCACCACCGGACATGTGGCGTCAATAATCTCTATATTATTGCGTCGTGCGGTTTCGTAGGTGGAGGGTGGTTCGCCATGGGCCCGCAGCAGTACCTTAACATTGTGAAGTTTGGAAAACTCCTCGTGGTCTACCGTAATAAGCCCCTTTTTCTGAAGACGTTCCACTTCGCCGGCATTATGCACTATATCCCCAAGGCAATAGAGCACACCAGTGCGTTCAAGCTCCTCCTCAGCTTTGCTGATGGCTGTGGTCACTCCAAAGCAAAATCCACTTCCGTTGTCTATTTCAATTTTAGCCACGTGTCTTCTCCTCAAAAAGATTTACGAGCACTTCCATTTGCTCTTCGCGGGTCAGATTGTCGTTGTCAAGCACGAATGCGTCGTCAGCTTTTCTAAGGGGCGACTCCTCGCGTGTAGAATCGATATGGTCGCGCTCCTTGATATTTGCGAGCACCGACTCAAAGTCTGATGGGGTGCCTTTCTCGATCAGTTCATCATATCTGCGTTTAGCCCTTACTTCCGGACTTGCATTTACAAACACTTTCATTTCAGCATCAGGAAAGACGGTAGTTCCGATGTCGCGGCCATCCATGACTATACCTTTGTCTTTTCCATATTGCTGCTGAAGTTTTACGAGATAGTGACGCACTTCCGGAATTACTGCTACCGGACTTACCCATCCGCTGACCTCCATGCCGCGTATCTCTTTCTCTACATCCTCTCCGTTGAGAATAGTATGTTGAGTTTCTTCAGGTGTGATTGCAAAAGAGATGTTGATGAGTGGAAGAGCCTTTATCAGAGCTTCTGTATTGACGCCGGTCTCTTTATCGGTCATGCCGTGACGGATGGCATAGAGGGTAGTGGCGCGATACATTGCGCCACTATCCACATACACATATCCAATTTTCTTTGCAAGCTGCTTCGCCATAGTGCTTTTGCCGCTTGAACTGAAACCGTCGATAGCTATCGTTATTTTCTTCATTTCTTAGTTGTTGTCTTTTTAGCTTTGGTCTTGGTAGTAGACTTTTTAGCCGTAGTTTTTGTGGTGGTCTTTTTAGCTGAAGCTTTCTTTGCGGTAGACGTTGGCGTCTCAGCTTTCGCAGTCTCGGTTGCAGTGGCTTCCGCTTTCGGCTGAGCCGGCTTGCGTCCCGGTCTTGGTCTCACCATTCTCAGCACTTGTGCGGTCCGCGCGGGTATATACATTTTAAGCCATCCTTTTCCTGCCGGCGTGTAGAGTGGGTCCGGAGTAGTGAAGTGATGTACTGAGTCGTCGATCAGTCCATTTCCTCCAAACTCAGCAGAGTCAGAGTCAAGCACAACCTCATATTCTCCGGCGGGAGCAAGAAAACCATATCCTGGGAAAGACTGGTTAGGGCTCCAATTGAAGACAAAGATAAGGTCGCCTCTCTTGAAAGCAAGCACTTGATCGTCGTCTTTCTCCCATAGTTTCTCCACCGGTTTTGCTTGGAAGTTATATTGCTTTTCGACCAATCCTACCATAGCATTGTCGAATCTGTTGAGATATTTATACTTCAGATCTTCTCTATCCACCAGATCCCACTGTCGGCGAGCATATTTATAACTCCATCCGTTGCCTTCGCGCGGGAAGTCGATCCATTCAGGATGACCGAATTCATTGCCCATAAAGTTGAGGTATCCTCCATTGATGCTTGCCAAAGTCACAAGGCGAATCATCTTGTGGAGTGCCATGCCACGCTCTACAGTGAAGTCATTGTCGCCGTCCATCATGTGCCAATACATTTCCTTGTCGATAAGACGGAAAATAATTGTCTTATCGCCTACGAGTGCCTGGTCGTGGCTCTCGCAGTAAGAGATGGTCTTTTCATCGGCACGTCGGTTGGTCAGTTCCCAATAAATGGAAGTAGGGTGCCAATCTTCATCCTTCTTCTCCTTGATCATCTTGATCCAATAGTCGGGGATGCCCATCGCCATGCGATAGTCAAATCCTATGCCACCATCTTTGAATTTGACTGCCAATCCGGGCATACCGCTCATTTCTTCTGCTATAGTGATCGCATTCGGATTCACTTCGTGGATAAGAAGGTTGGCAAGTGTCAGATAGACAATGGCATTTGTGTCCTGATTCCCGTCGTAGTAATCGGGATATCCTCCGAAGGCTTTTCCAAGACCATGGTCGTAGTAAAGCATGGATGTCACTCCGTCGAAGCGGAAACCGTCAAATTTATATTCTTCTTGCCAAAATTTACAATTGCTGAGGAGGAAATATAGCACTTCGTTCTTCCCATAGTCGAATAGAAGAGAATCCCATGCCGGATGCTCGCGGCGGTCACCCTTGTTGAAGTAAAGGTCGTAGCTTCCGTCAAGCCTGCCGAGCCCTTCCACTTCGTTTTTCACAGCATGGCTATGTACAATATCCATTATGACGGCTATTCCAAGCTCATGGGCATCGTCTATCAGGTGCTTCAGGTCGTCCGGAGTCCCGAAACGGCTTGAGGCAGCGTAGAAACTGCTGACATGATAACCAAACGAACCATAATAAGGGTGCTCCTGAATTGCCATTATCTGGATGGCATTGTAGCCATCGGCAGCGATACGGGGAAGTATCTTTGTGCGGAATTCATCATAGCTACCCACCTTTTCTTCCTGCTGAGCCATACCAATATGGCATTCATAGATAAGAAGTGGTTTAGTGTCTGGAGTGAAGTCGTTGATCTTGAATTCGTATGGATTTTCAGGTGCATATACCTGAGCGCTGAATATCTTTGTGGTTTCATCCTGCACCACACGGGTGGCGTATGCTGGGATGCGTTCACCCTGTCCTCCGTCCCAAGTGACGAACATCTTGTAAAGGTCGCCGTCATGCAGCTTGTCGGCAGGGAGCTTTATTTCCCAAGAGCCGCTGTCTTCGATGCGTGTGAGCTTATAATCGTCGTTGAGTTTCCAGTCGTCAAAAGTGCCGATAAGGTGTATAGATGTGGCGTTTGGTGCGAATTCACGGAATACCCAGCTTCCATCTTTCTGTCTGTGCAGACCGAAATATTCGTAAGCGTTGGCGAATTTCGAAAGAGAGCCTGAAGCGGCAGTTATTTCATTTATTTTACGGATAGCGTCTTCGTGTCGCCCTACGATAGCTTCTTCGAATGGTTCGAGCCATGGGTCGTTGCGAAGGATTTCGAGTTGTTTCTTTTTGCGGGCCATAGGTATTGGGTTTTAGTTATTACTTTTTGGGGGACTAATTGGACTAATTGGTCAAATTGGTCGAATTAGTCAAATTAGTCTTATTGGTCTAATTAGTTTAATTGGTCTAATTGGTCTAATTGGTCGAATTAGTCGAATAAGTCTTATAAGATTGGTAAGGTCTTTAAGATTAACGCTCTGCCAGTGTATATTGTTGCGCGGTCAGGTGAAGAGCTTGCGTATTTCGAGACGCAAGCGTTCTGCCTGGTCGTCGCCATGCTTCAATGTGGAAATCACTCCGGCCACGTAGTCGTCAATATTAGAAAATCCAAGCATTTTTGCCACGCAGCTTCCAGTGAACATCGGCTTATGGTTGAATACTCTCAGCACTCCTTCATAATCACCTCCTTTCGACAAACGCTTGAATTCGGCAAGTATTTGGTCGTACGTTTCGCGAGGCTTCAGTTTCTTTATCAGGCTTTTTATATGAAGTTCGAGGGCAGTGATGCATGTGAAGCGGGCATCTATTTTTCTCTCTACATCGCGCTTCATCCTGTGGCGAGTATGTTGCAGAGCCTGGTTTTCAAGCATATCCTCAAATTTATGCATCACTTCCTGTCGGACTGCTTTCAATACTTTCTTGGGATTTCTGCCACGTATCTCAGCCATGGTCATCACTACTCCCGGCGACAGGAAAATATTTTCAATCTCAGCCACATCAGGCACGAGAATATGCTTGGCGCGCAGATATTCCACTTCCTGTTCGCTCCTCCTGTCGCGGTCTACAAGCCCATAACTGTCTATTCTATGCATCGTCTTAAGCGATTGCATAGTTCGAGTCGACTCTATCACTTTGTCGCAACTTCCCAAAGGCTTGACCGTAAATTCTGGAAATACAACGCTATAAAGCCTGATATCGATGCTGTGAGAAGTGTCTCCTTCTGTGAAGAGGATCGGCTTTCTGCTGCCAATCATCTGAAGGAATATCTCGTCGGGGAGTTCTCCGTCTGAGATTATCTGATAGCGCCATGAATGATCTGAGGCATTGTAGTCTTTTATCCAGATAGCAGTGCGCCTTGTCTGGCTTGAAGCAAAGTTAGCATCGTAAGTGTCATAGACAAAGCGGCAGTCTGTCCTTGTCCGTTCTATACGGTCCCAAAGCAATCCGACTATTGTGGGGTGAAGAAACAGAGTAGGGGAGTCTACAAGAATGAGTGCATTTTCAGGAGCAAGAAGCACCGCGGCAATGTAATAAAGAGCCGCTTTTTCACCCCGGCTAAGATTTCTTATTCCGATTGTGTCTTTGCCCGATCTGTTTCGTATCTGGGGTTTTCCATTGACGATATCAATTTTATTTCCGGGAAATGTATCTTCCCAAATTGATTTAAGAACATTAAACCGTACTTTCTCCTCTTCAAGAGAAAGTACGGTAATGTGTTGTGTCAGTGAGCCGGTGACTCTACCCGGCATCCCTCCTGTCACTGCCGAGACATAGTATGCATCCCCTTTATTAAGTAGCGCAATTTCACGCATGAAAAGCGATTTTCCGCTGCCATTACCACCAAGAAGAGTATACAGTCTTCCCGGACGTCGTGGAGGTTGCTGACTCGGTTTTCCTGCTGAGTCAGGTGGCAGAATGATCGCTTTCATGATATAAGGAAGGTAATGTTGTCAAAATGCAAATTATGAGAGGGCTGAGATGCGAGCAATATACTTGCCGATGATGTCGAACTCAAGATTCACTTTTGTCCCGGCTTCTATCATCTTGAAGTTGGTATGCTCATGGGTATACGGGATAATCGCCACTCTGAAACTGTCAGCTTCAGGATCGCATACTGTAAGTGAAACGCCGTTGACGGTTATTGATCCCTTGTCTACAGTGACATATCCACGCGCTGCCATTTCGGGCTTGAATTCGTATTTGAAAGTATAATACCAACTCCCGTCCAGAGTATCGACGTTAGTGCAAATCGCAGTTGTATCTACGTGTCCCTGAACTATATGTCCGTCAAGACGACCGTTCATTTTCATTGATCTCTCAAGATTCACGAGCGACCCCGGTTTCAAGTCGCCCAAGTTAGAACGGTCAAGGGTTTCCTGCACTGCAGTGACGGTATATGTGCCGTCTTCATTAAGGCTTACCACGGTCAGGCATACACCGTTATGGGCAACGGATTGGTCGATTTTCAGTTCATCAGTAAATGAACATTTCATCGTGATATTGACGTTGGAGCCGTCATGTTCGATGCGAACCACTTCGGCTGCTTCTTCTACTATTCCTGAAAACATTATCTAATTGAGAATTTAGAATATCATTTCTCTTATTTTCCGAAAAGACCCTTGAGGGCATCGACAGCGGCATCGGCAGCAGAATTTCCAGTGCCTGTTTCATTATTGGAAGCGCTCTTTCCGCTCATCTTGAAGCCTATGCAGATGCCGTCATATTGCTTTAGAAGTTGATCAGCTGTAGATACCATCTTGCTTCCGCTGATAGAGGCAGCAAGAGACATTATCTTCTTGATCTTGTCAGCGTCAAACATCACATTGAGTCCAGAAGGAGTCTTTTCTACATACGCATCCATGCTTCCGAGCTTTATCATGCCGCCGGCATTGAAATTGAATTTGAATACTCCCTTGCTCTTCACTTCCAATGTGCCCTTTATAGGGAGTTTCTTGATAGTGAGTGTGAAATTTCCATCCTGATCAATTTCAAGCGTAGCACCGGTCAATCCAAATTTCTTATAGTATTCGTCAAGCTTGCTTTCTACAGCTCCTGCTGCTGCTGAGCCACCGGCCTTCTTCAGGAAGTTGTCGCTCTGGAACGAAACGGCAGATCCTGTAGATGTCCATTCACCGGCTATGTCTGCTACGGTAAGGTCTGTCTTTGTGAAGACGCCTTCCAAGACATTTCCTAATGCGCCGCCTGCACCTCCAAGGATATCCTTGAGATCAGGATTTGGTGTAGGTTCTGCGAATGCACCGCAACTGAATGTAAGAGCAATGGCAGCGATAGCCATCTTAAAGAAGCTTGCCTTTTTCATATTTTTCATTTTTAAAGTAGTTATATGTAATTATTAGACACTTTAAGAAGCCTAAAAGTTTAATAACCTAACTTTCGCAAGCAATAAAAATCTCAAGCAGAGGATCAAAGGGCTCGCAGAAGTTCTAAAATCAACGACATAGACTTGCGAATCTTAAATTTAATAGTCATAATCGAGAGAGAGCTGGTCGACATATAGGACAGAGGAGGTAGACCCTGTGAAGTAGTCGCCATATTTCGACGAGGCGCATGTGATCATGATAAATGTAGGTGTCAGAGAAGTGCTTCGATAATCAAGCTTAATCTCAAATTCTTCGTATGCATCCATTGATGAGCCACGTTCCAATTGCCCGTATCCAATCACATAGCTTGCGTTCTTGTCGAAGAGCTGTCGGTTGTTGGGGTTGGTGCGGATCTCGTAAGGAGCGGTCCAGTCTGTCATTGCGATGTAGATGGAGCAAGTGTCGGGGCGACCCTTCAGGTATTCCATCTCCTTGCTTGAATAGTCGATGTCTCCGGTGGTATATTGATAATATCCGCGAAGTTTTGTAGGACGCAAAGACCATGGCCGTCCGAAATCAAGGATACCATTTGTTCCATCCACTTTCTTGAAAGTTCCTGTGTAAATGGATCCGGCAGCAAGTTTCCCAATGCCGAAAACACCCTTGAATTCAGTCTTTAGTTGAGCAGACTGTCCTGATAGTCCGGCGGGAACATAATCAGATGGTTGCACATTGCTTTCACCGAGAGTTGCAGCGCCGGTATTGCCTGTATCCCAGAACTGAGTTCCACCTTCCGACCAAGGACACCAGATTTTGCCGTTGAGCCACCACTGTTCGAAATCTCCGTCAGGAAGATCCTGTGTAGCTTGGGTGGTCACAGTGATTTCATTTCCCTTATTGTCGTCGCTGCAAGCGCGTACGGTATATTGGGTGAGTGGTTTGAGATGCTTGATGCAGCAGCTGAAAGCTCCATCTTTTGAAGTCATGTCAGCATCGGGCACTCGAGTCCATGTCGAGCTTCCGCCTTCAGAATATTCGAAATAGTTAGTGGCGTCAGCCGGTCCTTCACCGTATGCCCATACCACCATGCTCCATGCGTCTACGGCTGAAGTCGACACTACAGATTCCACTTTCTGGGCATAGATGGTCCAATCCTCAGTGCGCCCCCATGCATTCACATCGATTTTCATAGGGGAGTTGAGGTTGATATGCGATCCCACCGAGCAGTCAGGCACGTATGAAGTGATATTTTTCGGACCTAACTTTATTGAAGTCACTTCCAGATTGGAAAGGTCGCTCTTTTCAGGCACATTGACAATGATTCTTCTGCCCACAGCATCAATCACAGTCTCTCCTATCTGTCCGGCAACAGTGAAGTATCTTTCGATATTCTGTTCGGCTGAAATCATCCATTGGTAACTTTGATATAGTGTCAATTCTACTGTCATTGGCACCGATAGATCCCATGTGCCCTCAAGCAGATTCTTATTGCATGTAGCGTCAGGAGAATATGTGAACCGGGTAAACTGCACAGCCTGTATGTCTACTTCCTCATCAAGAAAAAGCCTGACGGAATAGTCAGTAGAGTCAATTTTTGCAGGACTTAGTTCCCCCTTTGCCTCAATTGTGAGAATATTTTGGGGTATTTTGGGGTATGGGAGGTCGTTTTTAATACATCCGGCTGTCACCAAGACAGCCACTGCAGCTGTGCATATAGATATGTAGTTGATTCTCGTTCTCATGTGTTTCTCATATTATAATAGATACTCCAAAGTTGATGTTGAAGAGGTTGAACCGGAAATTAATGCCACTCGTAAATCGGCTTCCGGCATCTTCACCGTTTTCCCACTGCTTTTCATCTTTCAGATGGAATCCGAATATGCCAAAAGAAAGGTTGAAAGCGGCATTCTTCATCATCATGATGCTGATGCCCGGAGAATAGTTGATGTTGAAAGTCTGAGTCTTAGTCCGCGTGTCGCGTATTTCCCCATCAAATGGACGGATAAAATGTGAGCTTCCTGTTCCCACAGACATTTCGGCTTCGTTGAATACTGCGAATCGTCCGCGACGGCTCAATCCGAAATACTGTTGGATGAAGACAGCTGCTGAATAAGAGTCGGAAGTATATTTGATGTCATGTAGGTTAAAGCTCATGTCTTCATCAATATCCACCTTGAAAGAGTTTATGCCCATTTCCCCTTTAGTGAATGCAAGGCGAATACCCACACAGAGATTGTTGCGCAAGAAATAGCTCACCGAAGGTTTGATACTGTAGATTTTTCCTTTGAGATCCACGTCTTGTATCAGCGACAGGAATTCATTGTCTTCCGTGTTCAGCTCGCCGTAGTTTGCTGTCAGGCCGATATGCCACAGGCCTTTAGGATAAATCAGCCAATTATATAGTTTTCGGTCAAATCTTCCAAGTCGTTTTGTGGGGATAGCCATAGGAATGGAGTCGCCATGCCAGAAAGTCATCTCATTAAGGTCGACTTTTGGTTTTGCTTTTGTCGTAAGCTCTCCGTTCAATAGGGCTCTCACTGCCGTGACGTCTTTATCAGGAATCCAAAGATATTGCCCATCTTCTCTCATCTCTTCCGGAAGAAACCATATAGCAGAGTCATTGACCACTCTCGTAGAGACCTCGTCGCTGATATATACCTTGGAATTAGCATACTTCTCATTTGAAATCTCTGTAATTGCAGCTTGATCACCGGAATCTGCATTTAGTGTAGGATTGGAGGGAGGTGTGATTTCGTTGCTGATCTGGATGATTTCTTCAGATATTTCCTTTAGTGATGCACTTGAATTGAGAAAGCTCTCCGTCGAAGCTTTTTCATTAGAGGTGGTTTTAGCAGGAGAGTACTCTAACTGCTTTTGTTGTCTGCCATTTTTCTTTGCATCAAGATTTTCTTGGGCTTCAAGCAGCTTTAGGGCTGTCTCAGATAGCTTGCTTGCTGTCTTCGAAAGTTCTCCGAAAGATTCGATGAGAGTTTTGGTTGCAGAGTAGACGAGGGTGTCTGCTGTTTCAGGGTCAGAAGTGGTTTGGGCATGAGCAGGAGCCGTTGCTTCCGATGCCATAATAGCAGGGGAAGCAATCAGAGTCAATGCGGATGCCGCCATTGTCAATATAACTCTTGTCTTCATGCTTTTTATAGATAAAATGATACTCCGAAAGTAATTGAGAATAGGTTTACTCGGAATATTGCTGTTTTTGCATTGCTGTTGGCTACATATATTTGGTCGGTGATTGTCTTGGTGTGATTGTAGTCGAAACCGAGCACACCGACATTGACTTCAAGAGCTGCGAAATTGTTGAGGAAGGCTGTCAAGCCGGGAGCCACTCCGATTCCCAAATTGAAGTTTCTCTCGTAATTTCCGGTGAGGTCCTCACCAAGGCCTGTCATGAGTTTAGCCTGTCCGCCACCCATCTCAAGCTGTACTTCTGTAAAAATGCCGAAACGCTTTGACGTGCCGAGAGAAAAATAGTTACGAAGCACCCCCATTCCGTAATAACTATGGGAGAGCCGATAGAGATGGTCTACGTTGAAGTTCATGTCGGGCGAAAGAGATACGTCCGCGTTCTCAAGCTTTGTTAGGGCACGATTGTAACCGAATTTTCCGCCGGCTGCTGCGTCATTCTTAAACGTGAACAGCACCATTGGCGACACTTTAAATGAATACGTATCCCCGGTCACTCCTTGAAGCACGAGAAATTGGTAGTTCTTTTGGTTTGATTGACTATACGACACGCTGACACCGGTGATCCACTGTCCTTTCGGAACGAAGACCACCGACTCAAAATCAGGGGAAAATTCCTCTTGGCTCTCCTCCGCACGAATATTGAAGACTCCGGCGGAAATCAGGAAAGTAAGTAATAACAATATAGAGTGGAATCTCTTCATAATTTGGGTTTATGCTATAGTTGAGCCACCCATATCCGCTTTCGATAGGATATGGAATGTCAATAACGGTGCAAAATTAGCAAAATATTCCAAAATATTTGCAATATTTTGCTGAAAAAAGAGTAATTTGTTCCAATTTGAACAAAAAAGCACACTCTATATTCGTTAGTATTGGGCTTTTATGATTTCGTATGTGAGTTGGCGTTCATCCTTCTTTTCATCGAAATTGGCTCTAACGAGATATACTGTGCGTTTATCGAGAGCGTAACGTCCGGCGTAGTCACGTTCCTGAATCTGGTCTATTGCTTCGCGGACACTTTTATTATATTTAAATTCAAACACGTATATGAAGTCGGGAGTAAGCACCTCGAGGTCGCTTCGTCCTTTATAGCTATGGCGTTCAGCTTGAGCTTCCGTGCCGGAAAGTACACATAGAAGATACGTAATTGCACGATAAGTGGATTCCCTGTGGTCTTCACCCGGAAGATCTTTGACAAGAGTTTCAAGACGCTTCATGAAAGCCTCCGGATTGCCGTCGAAGAGATCGTCTTGGAATTTATGAAGACTGAATGGACTGTCTGGTTTCTTAGTGGATGGGACATAGAGAGGCAAAAGGTTTTCCGCAAAACCAATCTCAACCTCGCGGTTTGGAAAGCGAAGTATATATCTTTGCCTGCGTGGATCGTAAGAGTCGATTGTCAGGTATCCGGACTGGAACATCAGGGCAGTGACGTTGTCGGAGCCGATGCCGACTGCAATCAGATTGCTGTATGATTGTGACTCCCCATTTAGAGCTCCAGGGTCGATGCCGCTTTTCTTTATCTTTTTAACGAGGAATGTAGGAGTGGCAGATTCAAACCAGTAAGGCTTGATGGTCTTGCTGTATAGGGCTTTAAGTACGCTATAAGGATTGTAGAGTCGTTTGCCTTCGTCGCTGAAGAGGTATCCATCGTAGTAGTTGCGCAGTTCGTCTAAGGTTTCCTTAGGAGTCTCACGACGTTTCTTTGCCAGTTCCTCGATTCCGATTTTGAAATTCGTAGATAGTTCCTCTTCGGTCCATCCGCAGATTTCCTGATATTGCTCATACATTGAGATGTCATTTAGGTTGTTGAGATCGCTGAAAATGCTGACCTTGCTGAAACGAGCTACGCCGGTAAGCATGGCAAACCTTATGTATTGGTCCATTGACTTAAGGTTGGAGAAGAATCCTTTGAGCAGAGCCTGGTTCTTCTCGAACAGCTCCGGATTTTCCTCTAAGCCGAGGAGGGGTTTGTCGTATTCATCTACGAGTATGGCAACTTTTCGTCCGGTAGATTCCACCGCTTTTCTGATAAGTAGCGAAAATCTTCCTGAAAGGGTGTCGGCTATTTCAGTGATATTGTAGTGCTTTTCGTATTGGCAGAGCAGACGGTTGAGTAAGCTGATCAATCCATCTTTCTGACTGTAATCTTCCGGATTAAAGTCGAAATGTAAGACAGGAGTCGGAGTCCAGTCCATGTCCATGTTATCGATGGCAAGTCCCTTGAAGAGATCGCGACGACCGTCGAAATAGGCATGTATTGTAGATAGAAGCAAGCTTTTTCCGAATCGGCGTGGACGACTGAGGAAGATGTACTGACCTTCCTTTAAAAGATTAGCTATGAGATTGGTTTTGTCAACGTATGTGAATCCTTCCTCAATGATTTTAGAGAAGGTTTGAATGCCTATGGGATATTTCTGGGTTGCCATGATTTCGGATATTTTGTGCAAAAGTAAGCAATTAAGTTGGAAATTCAAAATTATATTGACTCAACTTTAGCATGCTCAAAAAAATCATGCAGAGAGCGCAAAGGCGCAAAGTTTTTTTCAACTATGCACTATAAACGATTAACTATCATATTTACTTCGCGTCGCGGTTATGGCAAGCTCGCCGAGAGCACGTCCTGCTTAGCCTCGGCCGGAGAACGCAGAGAAAGCTACGCTATCATCGCATTATAGAGGTAGACACTGATACATTTTCCGATGTCAAGCAACGTAATAAAGCATGCTCCGCATGCGCCCCTCCGAGTCCATTTGGAAACCATGACTCAATGGGGGAAAAGATAGTAGGGGTAAAGGATTAAAAAAAACGGCATCGGGGATCAGCCGATGCCGTTTAAGTTAGAATAGGGTAGGGGAATTATTCATAGATGAGTTCGAAGTAGTTTGATAAAATTGTCCAAATTGGAGCATTGTTCATTAAATATATCCGTATTTTTTGGATTTTATTGGTTTTTTTGTAACTTTGCATTGGATTAATATCCAAAAGATAAGAAAATGACCTGTAAAAATCGGGGGAAAAGCCGGTTTTTACCTTATATGTATATACACAAGAAAATAACAACAATAACTATAAGCTTATGAAACTAACTTTAAAAAACGCGGCATTTTCCCTTGCACTGTGCTGCCTCGCGTCGTGCGCGAATGAGGCGCCTTGGGGGAATGGAGACCGAGGTAAAGGAAGAATCGACCTGAAGCTAACGGCTGATGCCGAGGTTAAGGACGCGCTTCCGATGGTTCGTGCCGGAGCCCCGGAACTTACCGCTCCTGATGTGGCTAATTTTGCCATCGAAATGCGGAATCTTGATACCGATATGGTGCAGACATGGACTTCACTTGAGAAATTCAACGATGAAGAAGGTTTTGATGTGGGTTCTTATATTCTAACTGCATATTACGGAAATCCCAATGAATGTGGATTCGACAAGCCATATTTCAAGGGCGAGGCATCACTCAATGTGCTTGAAGGCCGTGAAACAGAGGTCATGGTTGCTGCTCAGCTTGCCAATGTGATGCTCAGCGTTGACTATACAGATACTTTTAAGGATTATTTCCTTGATTATAGTGTGACAGCGCATACCGATGGACATGCGAATGTCGTTTTTGGAAAAAGCGAGACCCGTGCCGGATTCTTGACAGCCGGCGATGTTACTCTGCAGGTGAAGTTGACCAACCCGAGCGGAAAAACGGTAACCCTTACTCCAGCGCAATTCCCTGCAGTGGCACGGCATCACTATCATGTCACATTTGATGTGAATACGGATCCTGTTGGAGGCACGGCTCTGAATGTAGTTTTTGATGATACGCTTGAAAAGGAAAACGTAACTATCTCATTGAGCGACGAACTTTATAATGCTGATGCGCCTGTAGTCGGTTCGGAAGGGTTTGCCACCGGCCAGACAGTAGAGGCTCTGTCAGGCAATGCATCTGCTACTCCTCTTAAGTTCGAGACTATATGTAAAGGAGGTATCAAGAGCGCGATATTGAAAATCGCACAGATAAGTGGTTCTGAAATTTATAATCCTTCATTTGATAAGGAACTTGATCTGATACAAGCGGACGAGTCAACCCAGTATGCTCTTGAGCAGAATGGTATAAAGGTTGCTGGTATGTTTAAGAATCCGGAGCAGATGGCGATAGTAGACGTGACGGAACTTCCAAAGTATCTTCCGGAAGGAACATATGAGATCACCTTGACTGTCACTGACAACCTTGACAGAAACAATGAGAACCCCGTCACCCTTAACCTCTCGACTTTACCGATTCATATCGAGGTGACCGGAGGCTCGGCTCTCTACGAGTATTCCGATCCTGCTAATGTCAACTCTACTAATCCTACGGTTGAAGCTACTGTATCGGTTACATACAACGGTTTTAATCCGGAAACGGCGATTTCTTTCAAAAACAGGTGTTCCCGCCAGGGTATTTTCAAGGATTGCGATATAGTAGAGGTGCATGAGTCGACTGCAACGCGAGGGTTCCCTGACAAGTCTTATATATTTACTATCAAGGTATGTGATGTGGAGACATCTCCGCTTCCGATGGAACTTTGGTTTAATGGCGCGAAATATGCCGACTTCAGTCTTGACATTATTGAACCGAAGTTTAGCCTTATTGCTGATCCATTCGCAAAATATTCACGATTTAAAGTGCTTCCTGAAAATGCGGAAGATCTAACTACAATTGTCGAGGGTCTTACTCTATATAAGAATGGCTCAGCTGTAGCTAATATAGCCAAGGATGTTGAAAATGGTATATTGACAATGGATGGTCTTGATCCGGATACTGACTATACTATCGGTTATTCATTGACGACTCGTCCTGACGGAATTCCGGAGTCGCAAACAATTAAGATTCATACCGAGGCAGCCGCTCAGATCCCTAACAGTGATTTCTCGCAGACTGAGAATCTTGTAATTAATAATCTTCAGGTAGGTGGGCCGTATCGGACTTCTGCTGCCGGTATATATAGTAATCATGCTTCTATAAACAGAGCTGTACCTATAGGATGGGCAACAATCAATCCCAAAACATGTAAGGCCGATGCCTCGAATTTGAATACATGGTTTGTAGTTCCTTCAACTTATGTTGAAAATGGTAAAGCCGTAATACGTAATGTAGGATATAGCCATAATGGAACTACGCCAAATCAAACAGGTAATCTTGCAAATACAACGTATTACAATACCAATCCGGCTTCGTTCTCTGATTCAGAAAAAGTGAGTGGTGAGTTGTTCTTGGGTAGTTATACATTCACTAATAAGGAAAACAGAAATGATGGTGTTGAATTTAAGAGCAGACCAAAAAGCTTAAGTTTTGAATATTCGTATAAGTCATTGTCTGGAGATAAGGCTTCGGTTGAGATTCAAATAATTAATGAATCGGGCAATTCGATTGCATCGTCTTCAGAAGAATTGGATGCTGAATCTAATACTTCAAAGGTGACAGTTAAATTGCCTGCGTATGAATTTGGAAGTAGAGCGGCTATGATTAAATTATTATTCAAATCCTCTACGAAGAAAGTTGCTCCTATCAATATTCCAAGTGGAGATGCATTGAACGATGGCGCTCCAAGTCGTGGATACACTTTCCCCGATGCCAATCATTACAATGCAGTGGCAACCGGATCGGAGCTGACAATCGGTAATGTGAAACTAAATTATTAAAGAATATTATGAAAATATATAAAGGATTGACATATTCATTGGCTGCCATTGCTCTGCTGACCGGATGTGCGAACGAGTCTCCATTTGTAGATGTCAAGACAGCAGGTCAGACAGGGTCGCTTATGACGAGATGCCTTGCTCCGAAGTTGACCAATACTGATGGTGTTGAAGTCGGTACACGAGCTGATGTTCCATCAACAGATGATTTTAAGGTGGTGATAACTCGCAATGGAGGCTCCGCTTCTACATATTCTTCGACTCCCGGCTCCGTGGAGTATAAATATTCTGAAATGCCGGAAGTACTGACTTTGCCTGTGGGAGATTACAAGGTATATGCTCACCATGGCGAAAATAAGCCTGCAGCTTGGGACGAACCATATTATTATGGTGAATCTACATTTGGTATTGATGCCAATAAGATTACCGATGATGTAGACCCGATTGTCGCCAAATTGGCAAATATACGTGTGACTATTGTTTTCCATCCCTCTTTGATCAGCGCGATGAGCGCTGATTCAAAGGTGGAGGTGAAAGTGGGAAATCAAGGTGTATTGACCTTCACTCCTACAGAAAGCCGTTCGGCATACTTCAAGTATGTGAAAAATTCGTCGACACTTGCAGCCACATTTACAGGAATCGTAGATGGAGCGGATGTCGTGGAAACAAAGACGGAAGACAATGTAGCTCCGGGTAATCATTATCGGATCACATTCCGTATGCATGGTATAGAAGATGATGTGCCTGGCACTGTACAAGCAGCTGTTACAGTAGATACCACAGTGGAGAAGGTAGATATGAATCATACTTTCGACGGGGAAAAGGAAGAATATTTTGAAGACGATATGCGACCGAATCAAGGTGGGGAAGATGATCCTACTCCGGTTGAACCGACTGCGCCCCAGATAACTTCAGCGAAACCGACTGAAGCCGGCTTGATTCCAGTAAATCTTGAAGCTGTAAATGAAGTGACTGAAAATACTTATTGTGTGCTTAATGTAGTTTCCACTGCCGAAAATGGTATAGAAGCTTTTGATGTTATAATAGAATCTGAAAAATTGAATGCTGACGAATTGAGCAATGTTGGATTGTCAGATAAACTTGACCTTGTTAATCCCGGTAGTCTTGAAGAACCTCTTACCAATCTTGGATTGCCGGTTAATGTAGGTGGAAAGAAGTCTGTCTCGTTCAATATCACAGGATTTATGCCATTGTTGGGTGTTCTTGGAGAAGGGACTCATAATTTCATCCTCACCGTTAAGGATGCTAATGGAGAGACTACA
>JAIDTL010000128.1 GCA_029060725.1 Muribaculaceae bacterium
GAAGTCAACATTGAAATCTTTTCGGAAATAATTTTTCCTGAAAGACTATTGTCCAATGATAGTAAATATAATATATATCCTTGTCTTTCTGTTATTTGGAACTCAGATTCTTTTAGGAAATCTTTTAGGAAATCTTTTAGGAAATTTTCCTTTATATCCTCATCCATTTCCTTACCTATAGATGCTATATACGCTCTTTCTCCAATAAAAGCAGGATGTATCGGTATGGTCGCAAGGAAATGAGTATTCCTTTCATCCGTTTCAAATACAGGCATTGGAGATCCATTACGCTTGACTGCCTGGTATATTTTAGGGAAACCAGTGGACCGACCCTCCGTAAGATGCATTTCCTTTAAAAAATCACCTATACGTCTATTACGATAATTGCGACTTACAATGCGTGTCTTCTTTAAGTCGGCATTAGTTATAGGAGGCATCGGCCCTTCAAAGTTAAGAATCTCTATACTCTCATGATTGATACGCACTTCAATAGGATTTCGGTCATCCCATGATTTATGGAACACGCTGTTCACCAAGATTTCCTCCAATGCTTCATAGGGATAGTTATAACACCGTACAGCCTTTTCTTCACCTTTAACTTTTATTATTTTCTCAAGGAGCACTTGCTCTCGAATATACTTTAAGGCTGCCTCCAACTGTAAGTGAATAGGACCATGAAGAATTTTTTCAGTAAAACGATTACCTACGCTGTCTAAAAAATGAACTATCTCTATACGGGCATATGGAAAGAACTTCTCAGGGTTTTGAGAAAAAAGTAAAAGACCTACATTCTTTGGATATAGACTTTCAGAATTACCTCCTATTATCTGCAAGTGCCATCCAAGTTCTGCCATAGGCGTATACATGATTTCATCATGTGTCATCTTACTACCTACACGTTTAAGGAAGTCTTCTATATACATCCGATCCAATTCTTCTATATTAGCAGAGTGATTTATTCGATCATCAAATGGTATCTTATTACAGAGTCCCATCAATATACGTTCTTCTTCCCTATCTGCAATCTTAGTGACAGAACCCTTACGTACATAATATACTTTTCCTAATTTATGACTCTCTTTTCCTAAAGATTTAGGTGCTTTATAGGGTCTTACCTCTCCTCCAGGTACATAAATGACAAGTATCATCTTCCCCATAACCTCAACGGGCTCAACCAAGACATTGACTGATGGCTGAATCTGATTGCAGATATTAACCAAATCTTTCTGGACATCATCAATCATGTACAGATCTATTCCTTCTGGAGGCAGTAAAGGAACACCATTCTTTTCACTTATCCCAATTATAATATAACCACCACCCCAATTATGGATGTCGTTGGCAAACGCACAAGCAGAATGCATTACATCCTCTGGATTCCAACCTTGTTTAAAATCCAAACGTTCCCATTCTACAGTTTTACCTTTTAGCAGTTCATCTATATTTATCGGCAGTGCCATGTCTTCAATATTTGAGATGAGATTCTATTGGTAAGCTTGTTCAGGAAAGAGCAAGCATTCTCTCTATCGGTCTAAGAGCTTTCTTCGCCACTTCGGGATCTACATTGATTTCCGGTTTTCCGTCGCGTAGGCAGTCGCGCAGTTTCTCTAGAGTGATCATCTTCATATAGTCGCATTCGTTGCACTGGCATTCCGCATCATCCGCAGGAGCAGGGATGAAGGTCTTCTCCGGACATTCACGCTGCATGTCGAAGAGAATGCCACTTTCAGTGACCACTATGTATTCCTTCGCATCATCTTTACGCGCAAAGTCGAGAAGGGCGGCTGTGCTTCCTACTTTGTCGGCTATGAGCTGGAGAGGACGGCGACATTCCGGATGCACGAGTACTTTTGCTCCAGGATGCTCTTTTTTAAGGTCTGCGATTCCTTGGAGGGAGAAACGGTCGTGGACATGGCAAGCGCCGTTCCAGAGCAGCATCCGGCGCCCTGTGACGGAATTTATGTATTCTCCAAGATTATGGTCAGGTCCGAATATGATCTTTTCATCTTCCGGGAGGGATTCCACTATCTTGCGGGCATTGCCGGAAGTGACCACAATGTCGGTGAGAGCTTTTACGGCTGCTGACGTATTGACATAACTAATCACGGTATGATCGGGATGCTCGCTTACGAATTTTCCGAACTCCACAGGGTCGCAACTGTCGGCGAGGGAGCAACCGGCTTCGGGAGCTGGAATGAGCACAGTACGGTCGGGGCAAAGTATCTTAGCAGTCTCGCCCATGAAGTGTACGCCACACATGACAATGACATCTGCATCGGTCTCGGCGGCTTTGCGAGCAAGCGCCAGGGAGTCGCCAATGAAGTCGGCTATCTCCTTTATTTCGTCGCGCTGATAGTAGTGGGCCATGATGACGGCGTTCTTTTCTTTTTTGAGAATAGCAATCTCGTCGGCGAGCCGGCTCTTGAGATCCTTATCGAGAGTGGAAGTTTTCGACTGCATTTTATTTTTATGTATGTTTTAAAAATATATTAAAATTAAAAATAATCAACAATAAAAATAAAGGGTGTCAATAAATGATGATTACTTTTCTCTCCAAAATTTGGAAATCTGAGTTATTGATCATAAATCGACAGTTATTTACAGGTTATCAAACCTCAACATCCCGATAAATCAAGTATATGCCGACTTTCTTGACATCCCTGTAGATAACTGCAAAGTTAATAAATTTTCCAATACATTGTGTAGAAAAAGGGGTAAAATTTGAAGAAAACACTATGGGAAAATTGTAGAAAGAATGCTGAAAAGAAGTATTGGAAGGGGTCGCTCTGGTTTATCAACAAATAGGGAAGAGTGGTTATCAACAGATTTTTAATGGTTTTCTACAGGTTTTTGACACTTATCTACAGGTTTTCTACAGGTGAAAAAATGGGCTTTAAAGTCCTTCAGGTCGTTAAAGTAGTTAAAGTCTTTAGGGGCTTTAAGATCCTTAAGGGCTTTAAGGACTTTAATGACTTCGGGCACTAAATCACAAAAAAAGCTCTAAATTTTTGAAAATAATTTGTGTAATCGGTGGAAATTGATTAATTTTGCAGCGCAAAAGAAACGCATTATAAGAGATGTGTGATTTAAAGCAATTCATAATAGCCCTTCCTACTCTTGGCGAAGGTCATCATGAGTATGAAATGAAGGTGGATGGAGACTTCTTTGCTTCGCGTGAAAACGACGAAGTTAAAGAGGCCGATGTCACTGCATACGTAGACATTGATGTGCGTCACGGAGTGTATGAAATAGGTATTACATGTCAGGGCTGGATATCAGTGCCTTGCGACAGGTGTCTTGATCCGATGCGCCTTGATGTGGATGATGACTATGATGTCACTGTCCGATATGGAGAAGACTATGATGAGAGCGACGACACCATCACGCTGCCGGAGAGCGAAGTGAATTTCGATTTGTCACCTCTTATAGCCGACACAATTTTGCTAAGCATCCCGTTGAGACACGTCCATCCTGAGGGTGAATGCAATCCCGAGATGAAAGAGATAATGAAACAACATTCTTCTGAAAGCGAAGAGCTTGAAGAGGAAGATATATAAAAAGAAAATAATAATAACCGATGGCGGTCATGATTCTTTTCTTAAAAAGAGAAGAAAGAGTGGCTGTCCAATAAATTTTGAATAAAAATGGCACATCCTAAACGTAGACAATCGCACACCCGCACTGCGAAGCGCCGTACACACGACAAGGCGCTCATCCCGACACTTGCAATCTGCCCTAACTGTGGCGCATGGCATGTATGGCACACCATTTGTGGTGAATGTGGCTACTATCGCGGAAAACTCGTGATCGAGAAAGCAGTGATGTAATGACACAAGCTGTAATCACTGGAATAGCTTCTTACGTTCCCGACGACATTCTCGACAATGAGATGCTGTCGCAGATGGTAGATACCAACGACGAGTGGATCACTACTCGCGTAGGTATCAAGGAGCGTCGCATACTTAAGGAGGAAGGAAAAGGATCAAGTTATCTTGGCATACAGGCAGTGAATCGCCTTTTTGCAGACTATGACATTGATCCTCAGAGCATCGACCTTCTTATATGCGCCACTTCCAATCCAGACTACAGATTTCCTTCTACAGCATCGGTCATCATTCATGAATGCGGACTCAAAAAAGCATACGGCTACGATATCCAGGCAGCTTGCGCCGGCTTCATCGTAGGGATGCAAGATGCCCGGGCATATATTTCTTCAGGACTCTATAAGAGAATAGTGGTAGTATGTGCTGAAAAAATGAGTTCGATGACCGACTATCAGGATCGCCAGACGTGTCCTCTTTTCGGGGATGGTGCAGGCGCAGTGCTCGTAGAGCCAAGCGATGATCCGTCATTAGGCGTCATGGATGCCGAGATCCATGTAGATGGTTCAGGTCTTCCCCACCTTCTGATGAAGGCCGGGGGCAGTGTAAAGCCCGCTTGCCATGAGACAGTCGATGCGCGTGAGCATTATGTCTATCAAGAAGGGCGAGCTGTATATAAGCACGCCGTGTTTGACATGCTGCGTTCATCGCTGTCAGTCATGCAGCGCAATGGTCTGGATGCAGACTCACTTGATTGGTTTGTACCTCATCAGGCGAATCTGCGCATCATAGAAGCTATTGGAGGTCGCATCAAGCTTCCGGAAGAGAAGATCTTGGTAAATATCCAAAATAGAGGCAACACTTCTGCTGCTTCCATTCCAATTTGTCTTGATGAATTCAAACAAAAGCTCCATAAGGGCGACAAGATAGTGCTGACAGCATTCGGCGCGGGATTCACTTGGGGAGCAATGTATCTCGTCTGGGCAATTGACCCTAAGATTTAATGCATAATAGCTTATTGTAAACATAAAAAAGGAGAGGCTTGAAAGCTTCTCCTTTTTTATTGCTTGCTTACTGGGTGTTCAGTTTTATGTGCTAAACCACAAATCTACCATAAAGCGCCTCTCCGAGGCTACTGAGCTTTTGTCGGGGATTCCCCAGGCTGAAGCCTGGGGTTTTGGCATAATGGCAGCTCTCCGAGCTGCTAAGTCAAATTCATATACAAATAAAAAAGGGATGCTTTTTAGCATCCCTTTATTGACACGGACTATTTATTAGCCGTTGTATTTCTTCATCACTGCGATGAGGTCGAGCACCTTGTTAGAGTAGCCGATCTCGTTGTCGTACCAAGAGATGACCTTAACGAAGTTGTCAGTCAAGTATACGCCAGCGTTAGCGTCGAAGATAGAAGTGAGAGGGCAGCCGAGGAAGTCAGAGCTTACTACAGCGTCTTCAGTGTAGCCAAGTACACCCTTGAGTTCGCCTTCAGCAGC
>JAIDTL010000129.1 GCA_029060725.1 Muribaculaceae bacterium
ATGGTTGCCAAGTATGCCGAGAAAAAGGCTGCCCTCAAGAAGGCTGCTCTTGCTGATGCTGACGGCAATATCGATTACGAGGCACTTACCAAGCTTCAGAAGCTCCCTAAGAATGCATCCAAAGTTCGTCTTCACAATCGTTGCATGATGACCGGTCGTCCTAAGGGCTACATCCGCCAGTTCGGTATTTCTCGTATCCAGTTCCGCGAAATGGCTTCTGCTGGTCTCATCCCGGGAGTCAAGAAAGCAAGCTGGTAATCCGGCTGCAATTTTTGCGACAACTCATACGCATATTATTTAGAGAGTCTGCTCCCCAAGCAGACTCTTTTCTTGTTTATGGTGCAATCGCAGTGTGCATGAGTCAAAGCCTATATATGTTTTTTGTTCGATTTGAATTCTTAAATAAAGTTAAATAATCTTAAATAGACTCGTATCTCTCTATTTTACAACATTTCGCATTTGCACATTACAAGCTTTTTTACTAATTTTGCACCGTCTTTCGCGGATTGTGCTCCGGCTCAGTCCGTCGTCTGACACTGAGAGTATTAAATATTGTTCGGTATATCTGAATCAATTTAAACAAATTTCAACACAAATGACTGATCCAATTGCAGATTATTTGACAAGACTGCGCAACGCTATCCATGCGGGTCACCGCGTGGTAGAGGTGCCTTCTTCGAAAATGAAGAAAGAGATCACAAAGATCCTTTTCGAACAGGGCTACATCCTGAACTACAAGTTCGTGGAAGGTCCTACTCCTTCGGGCACAATCAAGATCGCCCTCAAGTATGATCCGGTCGACAAAGTGAACGCTATCAAAGCTCTTAAGCGCGTTTCTCGTCCCGGTCTCCGTCAGTACACTGGCTACAAAGACATGCCTCGCGTACTCAACGGTCTCGGTATCGCCATCATCTCCACTTCCAAGGGCGTGATGACCAACAAAGAAGCAGCCGACCTCAAAGTAGGTGGCGAAGTATTGTGCTACGTTTATTAATCTTTGGAGGATTTAATTATGTCAAGAATAGGTAAAGCTCCCATTGAAATCCCCGCTAAGGTGGAGGTGTCTGTAAAAGACAACGTAGTGACTGTGAAAGGTCCTAAAGGAACTCTCTCACAAGAAATCAATCCCGATATTAAGGTTGAAGTAGCCGACGGTCACATCCACGTGACTCGCCCCGACGACGAACGCGAACACCGCGCTATGCACGGTCTTTACCGCGCTCTTATCCACAATATGGTCGTTGGCGTTTCTGAAGGCTACAAGAAAGAAATGGAACTCGTCGGCGTCGGCTACCGTGCCACTGCTACAGGTCAGGTTCTCGAACTTTCTCTCGGTTATTCTCACGCTATCTTCATCAAACTCCCTCAGGAGATCAAAGTTGAGGCTAAGTCTGAGCGTAACAAAAACCCTCTCATCATCCTTGAGTCAAGCGATAAGCAGCTCCTTGGCCAGGTATGCGCCAAGATCCGCTCGCTCCGTAAGCCTGAACCTTACAAGGGCAAGGGTATTAAGTTCGTAGGTGAAATCATCCGCCGCAAGTCCGGCAAGTCTGCCAACGCTAAATAATCCTTAGGAAGTTATGGTAACTAAGAAAGACAGAAGAAATAAAATCAAAACCCGCATCCGCGGTAAAATCTCCGGTACTGCTCAGCGTCCCCGCATGAGCGTGTTCCGCTCAAATAAGGCGATATACGTCCAGGTTATCGACGACCTCGCCGGCAATACTCTCGTTGCCGCATCTTCTAAAGGCATCACTGAAGGCACTAAGACAGAGATCGCTGCCAAGGTTGGCAAGGATATCGCTGCTAAGGCCCAGGAAAAGGGTATAACTGAAGTTGTTTTTGACCGTAACGGATATCTTTTCCACGGTCGTGTTAAATCATTGGCCGATGCAGCTCGCGAGGCCGGTCTTAAATTTTAATCGTAAGTCATGGCAAAGAATAATAGAGTTAAATCTACCAATGATCTCGACCTCAAAGACCGCCTGGTTGCAATCAACCGCGTCACTAAGGTCACTAAAGGTGGTCGCGCTTTCAGCTTCGCTGCTATCGTCGTTGTTGGTAACGAAAACGGCGTAATCGGTTGGGGCCTTGGCAAAGCCAACGAAGTTCAGGCTGCTATCGCTAAAGGCGTTGAGGCTGCTAAGAAAAACCTTATCCGTGTCCCTGTACACAAAGGTACTATCCCTCACGAACAGGCTGCTAAATTCGGCGGCTCCAGAATATATCTCCGTCCTGCATCTGAAGGTACCGGTGTGAAGGCTGGTGGCGCTATGCGTGCCGTTCTCGAAAGTGTTGGTATCACCGACGTCCTCGCTAAGTCTAAGGGCTCTTCCAACCCTCACAACCTCGTGAAGGCTACTATCGCTGCTCTCGCTGAGCTCCGTAGCCCGGCTCAGGTGGCTCAAAACCGTGGCGTCTCTGTAGAAAAAGTGTTTAACGGAAAATAATCATCCTTATGGCACAGATAGCAATCAAGCAAATCAAAAGCCGCATCAACTGCCCCGCAGTCCAGAAGCGTACTCTCGATGCACTCGGCCTCCGCAAGATGAACCATACTGTAGTTAAGGAAGATAATCCTGCTATCATGGGTATGGTGAAGGCTGTTCATCACCTCGTAGAAGTAACAAAACTCTAAATTGTATTTTTCCAATGGAACTACATAATCTTAAACCAGCACCCGGTAGCAACAAGGGTGACAAGAGAATCGGCCGCGGTCCAGGCTCCGGTTATGGTGGCACTTCTACTCGTGGCCACAAAGGTGCTAAGTCTCGCTCAGGCTACAAACGTAAAATCGGTTTCGAAGGTGGCCAGATGCCTCTTCAGCGCCGTGTGCCTAAATTCGGTTTCCAGAACATCAACAGAGTCGAATATAAAGCTCTCAACATTGATGCCCTCGAAGCTCTGGCCACAGCTCAGAATCTCGAGAAGATTACAGTTGCCGATCTTCGCGCTGCCGGTCTCGTTCCCAAGAATGTTCTCGTGAAGATCCTTGGCAACGGTGCCCTTACCCGCAAAATCGAGGTGGAGGCTGACGCCTTCTCCAAATCTGCTGAAGCTGCTATTACAGCTGCAGGTGGCTCTGTAATCAAAAAATAACTTTCTGTCAAATGGGATTTACACAAACAATTAAAGATATCTGGAGTGTCGAAGATCTTCGCAAGAGAATCGGTATCACCCTTCTTCTTGTGATCATCTATCGCTTCGGATGCTATGTGGTCCTTCCGGGCATCAACCCCGACGACCTTATGGCGCTTAAGAATTTCACTTCCGGCGGCCTTATGCAGCTCCTCGATATGTTCTCGGGTGGTGCATTCTCTCAGGCTTCTATTTTCGCCCTCGGTATCATGCCCTACATTACGGCTTCTATCGTAATCCAGCTTCTTGGCATGGTGCTCCCTTCTTTCCAGAAGATGCAACGTGAAGGTGAAAGCGGAAGAATGAAACTCAATCAGTACACTCGCTACCTTACTGTACTGATTCTGCTCCTTCAAGGTCCGGCTTACCTCGTCAACCTCAAATATCAGGTGCAGGCTGCAGGTGGTGTCGTAGAAATGACTGCATGGACCATGGCGTTTATGACTATCGTGCTTGCCGCTGGCTCTATGTTTATCATGTGGCTCGGTGAGCGTATCGATCAGAAAGGTGTCGGAAACGGTATTTCCTTCATCATCCTTATCGGTATCATAGCTCGTCTTCCGGAAGCTTTCTTCCAGGAATTCACTGGCCGTCTGCTTAACTCTGCAGGTGGTGGTCTCGTGCTCTTCCTTGTTGAAATCGTGATCCTTCTTGCTGTTATTGCAGGTGCTGTGCTCCTCGTCCAGGGTGTGCGCAAGGTGCCTGTGCAGTATGCTAAGAAGATCGTCGGAAACAAGCAGTATGGCGGTGTCCGTCAGTATATCCCTCTGAAGGTGAATGCAGCCGGCGTTATGCCTATCATTTTCGCTCAGGCTATCATGTTCATTCCTATCACTCTTGCCGGTTTCTCCAACAAGCAGACCGGCGTTTGGGGTGCCCTTACTGATATGTACGGATGGACATATAATATTATCTACTTCATTTTGATTGTGGCATTCACCTATTTCTACACTGCAATTACAGTGCGTCCCGCTCAGATGGCAGAAGATATGAAGCGCAACAACGGTTTCATCCCTGGCATCAAGCCCGGCAAACCAACTGTTGACTATCTTGACTCCATCATGTCGAGAATCACTCTTCCGGGTTCTATTTTCCTCGGAATCGTGGCTATCATGCCTGCAATTGCGTATGTGTTCGGTATCAACCGCAGTTTCGCTTCATTCTTCGGCGGAACATCGCTTCTGATTATGGTAGGTGTTATCCTTGATACTCTGCGTATCGTAGAAGGTCACCTGCTTATGCGTCACTACGATGGTCTGATGAAGGGTACGAGAATTCAGGGTCGCGCTGGCGGTCCCGGATATTGATTGCATTAATGTCTTCAATAGGAATTCAGAATGATCTATATCAAAACTGAGGAAGAAATTGAAAAGGTACGTCGGGCTTCCGACCTCGTCAGCCGCACGCTTGGTGAAGTCGCTAAATGGGTAAAGCCCGGCACTACTACCGCTCGTCTCGACACCATAGCTCGCGAGTTTATTCTCGACAATGGAGGTAAACCTGCTTGTCTTGGTTATCACGGTTTCCCCGGCACCCTCTGCATTGAGACTAATGAGACCGTGGTGCACGGCTTTCCGTCACAATATGTGCTCAAAGAAGGCGATATCGTCGGCACCGACTGCGTAGTCGAACTAGACGGATACAACGGCGATTCATGCTACACTTTTGCCGTCGGCGATATTGATCCAAAAATCTATAAGTTCCTCGAGATCACCCGCCAGTCGCTCTACAAAGGTATTGAGGCTGCTAAGGCAGGCAAGAGGATTGGAGATATCGGCAACGCCGTGCAGTCATTCTGTGAGCATAATGGATATTCAGTGGTACGCGAAATGTGTGGCCATGGAATAGGTAAAAGCATGCACGAGGATCCTGAGGTCCCTAACTACGGTCGTCGTGGTATCGGTCCGATTCTCAAGCCGGGCATGTGCATCTGCATAGAGCCGATGATAAATATGGGTTCTAAAAACATTGTCTTCGAAAAAGACGGTTGGCAGACTCGCACTAAAGACAGGAAACCATCTGCTCATTTTGAGCACACTATCCTCATCACCGAAGATCGCCCTGAGATTTTGACTACTTTCAAATACATCGAAGAGGCTCTCGGAGATAGACAATTCTGATTAATAATTCTATTGTATCAATATTTATGGCAAAACAAGCTGCAATCGAACAAGACGGTGTGATTCTCGAAGCCCTGAGCAACGCTATGTTCAAGGTCGAACTTGAGAATGGTCACGAGATCACTGCACATATCTCAGGTAAGATGAGAATGCACTACATTAAGATTCTCCCAGGCGATAAGGTGAAAGTAGAAATGTCGCCTTACGACCTTACTAAAGGAAGAATCGCTTTCCGTTACAAATAAAAACGAAACCAAGATATGAAAGTTAGAGCATCAATCAAAAAACGCACTGCCGACAGCAAGATAGTGCGTCGTAAAGGTAGATTGTACGTAATCAACAAAAAGAACCCTAAACTCAAACAGCGCCAAGGCTAATTGCCCCACGCACTAACAACGTAATCACAAAATAGTATGGCAGTACGTATAGTCGGCGTTGATTTGCCGCAAAACAAAAGAGGTTTTATAGCCCTCACATATATCTACGGTATCGGCCGTAGCGCAGCTAACACTATCCTCAAGAAGGCTGGTGTCGACGGTATGATCAAGGTTCAGGACTGGACCGACGATCAGGCAGCTGCTGTCCGCGAAGTAATTCAATCTGAATATAAGGTAGAAGGTGATCTTCGCTCCGAAATTCAGCTTAATATCAAGCGCCTTATGGACATCGGTTGCTACCGTGGCATTCGTCACCGTCTTGGTCTTCCTGTTCGTGGTCAGAGCACTAAGAATAATGCTCGTACTCGTAAAGGTCGTAAGAAAACAGTTGCTAACAAGAAGAAAGCTACTAAATAATCATAAGATATGGCAAAAAAGACAGTCGCAGCTAAGAAGAGAAACGTCAAGGTTGACGCTATGGGTCAGCTTCACGTTCACTCATCATTCAACAACATTATCGTGTGCTTAGCTAACTCTGAAGGTCAGGTGATCTCTTGGTCATCTGCCGGAAAGATGGGCTTCCGCGGTTCTAAGAAAAATACTCCATACGCTGCTCAAATGGCAGCTCAGGACTGTGCAAAAGTCGCTTACGACCTTGGCCTACGCAAAGTTAAGGCTTATGTGAAGGGTCCAGGTAACGGCCGTGAGTCTGCAATCCGTACTGTGCATGGCGCTGGTATAGAAGTAGTCGAGATCGTCGACGTTACTCCGCTCCCGCACAACGGTTGTCGTCCTCCTAAGAGAAGAAGAGTATAATTATTCCATACCTTGTCCCTGAATGCGAATGACCCTCACAGTTTTTCTTTCTCTCGAGGGGTCGCGGCTGCGCTAAGGGGAACATGCTTTGGTGTAATCACTCTCTATTTGACACTCTTTTATTAAAGTCAAAACAATCTAAGATTTTTTTCAAAATGGCAAGATACACAGGCCCTAAAACTAAAATCGCTCGTAAATTCGGCGAGGCCATCTATGGTGAAGATAAAGTTCTGACAAAAAAGAATTATCCTCCAGGCCAGCACGGCAACAACCGCCGTCGCAAAACTTCCGAATACGGCACTCAGCTTAAAGAAAAGCAGAAAGCTAAATACACTTACGGCGTTCTCGAACGTCAGTTCCGCAACCTTTTCGAGCGTGCTGCCCGCACTAAAGGTATCACCGGTGAGGTGCTCCTACAGCTGCTCGAAAGCCGTCTCGACAATGTAGTTTATCGTCTCGGTATTGCTCCTACTCGCCCTGCTGCTCGCCAGCTCGTGCTTCACAAGCACATCACTGTTAATGGAGATGTAGTTAACATCCCTTCTTATCAGGTGAAACCCGGCGATGTCGTGGCTGTACGTGAGAAAGCTAAGTCTCTTGAAGTTATTGCTGACAACCTCGCAGGATTCAATCATAGCAAATATCCTTGGATTGAATGGGATGAATCCGTAAAAGGTGGTAAATTCCTGCATCTCCCACAGCGTGAGGATATCCCCGAGAACATCAAGGAGCAACTGATCGTCGAGCTCTATTCTAAATAATAAACTGTTGTAACCCATGTCAATATTAGCATTTCAAAAACCCGATAAGGTCCTCATGCTTGAAGCGGATAATAAGTTCGGTAAATTCGAATTCCGTCCGCTTGAGCCCGGGTATGGCCAGACTATAGGAAACGCGCTCCGTAGAATCCTCCTCTCTTCACTCGGAGGCTTTGCTATCTGCTCCATCCGTATCGATGGTGTAGCACACGAGTTGGATTCTATCCCCGGTGTTAAGGAGGATGTCACCAACATCATCCTTAATCTCAAGCAGGTGCGCTTCAAACAGATCACTGAAGACCACGACGAAGAGACTGGTAAGCTCCTCGTCTCGGGCACTGAGGTATTGAAAGCAGGAGACTTGGGTAAAGCTCTTTCGGGTTTTGAGGTACTCAACCCTGAACTGGTCATCTGTCACATTGCGCCCGGCGCTTCCTTTAACTTGGAATTCTCCATCAATAAAGGTCGCGGTTGGGTCCCAGCTGATGAAAACCGTGAAATGCTTCGTGCTCAGGGTGCTGACCCTGCTGTCATTGCTATCGACTCCATTTACACGCCTATCAAAAACGTGAAATATGCTGTTGAGAATTTCCGCGTTGAGCAGAAGACCGACTACGAGAAACTCATACTCGAAGTGACCACCGATGGCTCCATCCTTCCGAAAGATGCTCTTAAAGAGGCCGCTAAAATCCTTATCCACCACTTCATGCTCTTCAGCGACGAGAAAATTTCTCTCGAAGCTCCTGCTGATGAAGCTCCTGAGGAATTCGATGAAGAAGTTCTCAAGATGCGTCAGCTCCTCAAGAGCAAACTTGTCGATATGGATCTCAGCGTCCGTGCTCTCAACTGCTTGAAGAGCGCTGAAGTTGAAACTCTCGGAGAGCTCGTTCAGTTCCAGAAAAACGATCTGCTTAAGTTCCGCAACTTTGGTAAGAAATCGCTCACTGAGCTTGATGATCTTCTCCAGAACAACAACCTCTCGTTCGGCATGGATATTTCAAAGTATAAATTAGATAAAGAATAAACACTACGATGAGACATAATAAGAAATTCAACCACCTGAGCCGTAAGAAAGGACACCGCGAAGCGTTGCTCTCAAATCTTGCCATCTCTCTCATCATGCACAAGAGAATCTTTACGACTCTGGCTAAGGCTAAGGCTCTTCGAGTCTATGCCGAGCCCCTTATCACTCGCTCTAAGAAAGACGACATGAACAATCGTCGTCTCGTCTTCAGCTATCTCCAGAATAAGGAGGCTATCAAAGAACTTTTCGGCGTGGTTGCTGAAAAGGTTGGCGATCGTCCCGGTGGATACACTCGTATCCTTAAGACTGGACACCGTCTTGGTGACAATGCTGAAATGGCTATGATCGAGCTCGTTGACTTCAACGAAAACATGCTTGCTGAAAAAGCTCCTAAGGCTAAGACTCGCCGCAGCCGCCGTGGCGGTAAGAAGGCTGCTGAAGCTCCTGTTGCTGAAGCTCCCGTTGCTGAAGCTCCCGTTGCTGAAGCACCTGCTACTGAAGCTCCTGCTGCCGAAGCTCCTGCTGCTGAGTAATCCTAAAATTATTATGGCAAGTGCCATAAAAATATCATTCCCGACCCGCAGAGGCGGCATCTCCACCGATGTCTCTCTGCGGGTCGCCCTTCATAATTAAGTGGTAATTCATAATTAGAGTGTTGAATTATATGGTCTTTTGAAGCTGACTTGACAGCTCGGAGAGCTGTTATCATGCAAAAACCCCAGGCTTCAGCCTGGGGTATTCAAACAAAAGTTCAGTAGCCTCGGAGAGGCGCTCTATGGTTGATTTGTGGTATAGCACATAAAAATGATTACCCTAATTAATAATTCATAATTCATAGTTCATAATTCATAGTTATTTTGTACTTCTGGATTAATATCATATTACTTATAATCTACTTCGTAGTAGTTTTATCCTGCGTCGTAGTAGTAGTTTCGGAAAATAAAAATCCGATACGTGCACTTTCATGGACTCTCGCTTTGTTGTTCCTCCCGGTGATAGGGGTCATTTTCTATCTTTTCTTTGGCAGAAGCCTTAAAGGTAAAGCCATGATAAGTAAAAAAATGCGTCGTAAGCTCCTTGAGCGATCCCGTCCCAAACAAAATTCCTTCGATAATTCCAGGCTAAATGCCGATCAAATACAGAAAGTCAAGCTTGCCCACAATCTTTGCCACGCGCATCTTGACCGAAACAATTCCCTTGAAATCTTCACAAACGGCAAGTCTAAATTCGAAAGTCTAAAAAATGACATAAGAAATGCCGAAAAATTCATATTCATCCAATATTATATCTACGACGACGACCGCCTTGGAAATGAAATCCTCAATCTCCTTGCAGAAAAAGTGAGTCAAGGAGTGCGTGTAAAAGTACTGTACGACCATGTGGGGTCTTTCTCAACTAAGAATAGCTTCTTTCGTCGAATGCGCGAATTAGGTATTGACTCACACCCATTCTTTAGAGTGACATTCCGTAAACTCGCAAACCGTATAAACTGGCGCAACCACCGTAAGATTGCAATCATCGACGGTCAAATTGGTTACATTGGAGGCATGAATATAGCCGACCGTTATGTAGAAATATCCCCCGAAGGACGCCTGTGGCGCGACACTCATCTTCGAGTGCAAGGTCCGATTATTGAGTCAATGATGTATAGCTTCGCAATGGACTGGAATTTCCTCAGGCCGGATGAAGAAGTTAAGCCATTGGATGTCTTGAAATGCAAGGAAATGGGCGATGTTGATATGCAGCTCGTCACTTCGGGACCCTTGGACACTTGGAATAATCTCGTATTATGCTTCCAGCAGGCCATAGCATCTTCTTGCAAAAGAATATATATTCAGACCCCATATTTCCTTCCTACAGATGCTTTGCTCAAAGCTCTCCAAGGGGCTGCCCTCTCAGGGGTGGATGTAAGAATAATGATTCCGGAAAAAACCGATTCCATTCTTCTTGGATTCGGAAGTCGCTCTTATATCTCAGACTGTCTGAAAGCCGGCGTGAAGATATATCAATACCAACCCGGTATGCTTCATGCTAAGACAATGATAGTAGACGATGATTTCGTCACTACGGGGTCTGTCAACTTTGACTTCAGAAGCTTTGAAAACAACTTTGAGGCAAATCTGTTGATTTATTCCGAATCAGTAAATCGCCAAATGCGCGACATCTTCTTCGAAGATATCAAATTTTCCCGAAAGCTTACCCTCTCCCAATGGCGCAAGCGCCCCGCCTTCGAAAAAACGATGGAAGCCCTCGTCCGCCTCTTCTCCCCCCTCCTCTAAATTACTATACTGACGAGTCAAGCAACGTAATCAAGCATGCTCCGCATGCGCCCCACCCAGTCATCATGGAAACCTGCAATGTAATTATAAATTGGGCCCGCGAGCAGTCGCGAGCCCAATTCATTTTCCAGCTCGGAGAGCTGGCTTAATGCTAAAACCCCGGACTTCAGTCCGGGGTTTCCACGTCAAAAGCTTAGTAGCCTCGGAGAGGCGCTTTATGGTAGTTGAGATTTAGTACTAAGAATTGAACACTTATTCTAAATTCTAAATTCTAAATTACTCCACAACCTTTACAGCCTTAGTCGTTCCGTCAGAGTAAGTGATCACTTTGACGAGGGTGGTGGGCTCATTGCCCGGACGCGTTTCGATACCCTGAAGATTGTAGTATTTCACATTGGCTATCTCTCCTTCAATCAATGTGTCTACACCGGTTGAACCAATTGTTACCATTTCGCCAAGGCCACCCATTTCGTTGAGTGCGCGTACGCCGTAAGATGTTGCTTTCACAGATGGAACATAGTTGCATTCTGTAGTGAATCCGAGGAGCTTACCGTCTGCGTAAACTGCCCAGCAGAGTGCATACTTGCTGTCGTCCCAAGAAAGGACATCATTTGCCATAGCGAGAGAAGTTGCAGCCGGAGCCTGCTCGCAGTCCATTGCCGGATCCCAATCGTCGTCACTGCCCATTACAGTTGCATAGTCATGAGCGTCTGCCTCTTCCTTGGTCAGTACAGGATTGTTAGGATGGTTGCCGGGACCAAAGCTCTTCTTACGCTCTGAGAGATCTATTACAGTGCCGGAAGCTGTCATTGAATTATATTCAGCAAAGCGTGCCGGGAAACCATCGGTACCCATATCATTCCAGCCGATTGCGGAAGGTTTCACAGTCATCTTAGTGTCGATGTAGAGAGCGATAGGAGTGCCGCTGCCCCAAGGACGACCCAAAGTATAGTTGCCATCGATAGTGCTGTTTTCGCCTACAATCTCGCAATCCTTGAATATGTAGCCATATTGCTTGGGCACAGATGGAACTGCGAGGTAGCCGCCGCTTGCGCACATCTGAAGTTTCACTCCATTGTAGTATGCGTCACCCTTACCGCAGAGGAAGTCGGTGCGACCGCGAAGTACGCCTCCTTCAAAGTAGTAGCGTGCGTTCTGGTTGTTGGAAGTGTAAGTGTCCTGATATCCCCAGAGGCAAGCATCTTTCATGATGGTCTTGTCTCCCTTGTCCTGGAGTACGATGTTGCGACCACGGTTGTCAGAGATACCATGCTTGAGGGTGATGTTCTGGAAGTAAGTGCCGCTTACGCCTGATTGGATCTGGAGAAGGTCGGCATTGCCGATACCCTCCATCGGGTGGCTGCCGATGCCGTCCATGTCAGGCACCTCGTTGATGATGACTGTGCCTTCCATGCTTTCGCCGATGATGGAGACGTTGGAAGCATTCAGTCTGAGAGTCACGTCAGGGAATGTACCGCCATTGACATTGACAGTGTGGTTTGCATCCATCGGTATCATATATTCACCGTTTCTTACGAAGATGCGGTATCTGCGCGTCTTGTCTTCGCGTGAATTGGCAGCTTCGATTGCAGCGCGGAAGTCGCCGTCGTCAGGCACGATGAAGTCAGGAGTAGCCTTAGCCACTTCCGGACGGTTGCGTGTAGTGAATGCAATCTTCACAGGAGTGTCAAGATAGTTGTCTGTAAGGTCGGCCACGCTGTTGGCGGCAAGTGTAAATTCGTAAGGAGTGTTGAATGCAAGATTCTTGTAAGTAAAGATTACAGATTTGCCACTGGTTTCTCCTTTCAAGGTCTTGTCGCCGAGTGTAGCGGTAGCTTCCTCTGCAAGCTTGACCTTCTCATCAAAGTTGAGCACGATCTTGCCGTTGATTGAAGCTGATGTAGCTCCTTCTGCGGGCACTGTTGAAACGAGCACCGGTGCCTTGCCGTCGTTGATAAGCTCCATCTCTCCGTAGATAAACGATGCGCCCAGGCAGATGCCATCGTTGTCGCTCTTTGTGCCGTCTATCTTAGAGCTCTTGTCTGCGATCCAGCGGAGGTAGACTTCTGCCTGATTGTCTGCAGAAGCAGGGAATGCGAATTCTGCGTCAGCCCAGTTCTTGGATCCTTCAAGAGTAATGGTGCCGATAGTCTCCCAGTTTTCACCATCAAGAGAGTATTCTACGTTCTGCTTTGTGTAGGCATTGTAATTGAAGACCATTGAGGTCACCACCTTCAGGTTCTTGAATGCCGAAGCGTTAAACTTAGTCTGCCAGTAATAGTTTCCGAGGCCTGTAGTGCGCCAGTTGACAGCACCTGGGCGTCCTTCATAGCCGCCTGCGCCAAGCTGGCTCTTATCAAGCCATGCCGATGTCTCGCCGTCTGCAGTGCGCAGGTTGAGAGTCACAGCATCGTTCTCTTCGTATGCGAAGTCTGCCGGACGTCCGTTGGCTCCCTGGCGGTAGAAGTCCCAGCCTACGATGAAGTCGAGAGCAGAGTATTCAGCAGTGAGCTCGATATCATCATCCATAGTCACCATGATTTCTGAAGAAGTCTGTCCGTCACTCCAGTTGGTGAAGGTGAGGATGGGGTTGGATGCAGCTTTAAGAGTCACAACTGTGCCTTCTTCATACATATTTTTACCATCAATCACTGTAGGAGCCGGAGTGTAGCTTACCATATATTCATTGGCTCCTGAAGTCACGCTTGTGGCGAGCGAATAGGTGTTTACAGCCTTGAAGTTGGCAGTAAGGTTTTCAGCCTTGTTGATTACGTATTTGAATTCCGGAGTCTCTGAAAGCACATTGCCTTCAACGTCTGTCCAGTTCACGAAGTCATAACCGAATTTTTCAGTGGCAACAAGAGTCACCTCTGTACCCTCGTCATATTCATCTGCCAGTGGCTTGATGGCAACTGATCCGGCTTCTTCGGGATTCGTGGCAATAGTGACGGGGCATTTCGATACGTCTTCTGCCTGTCCGTCAATGATACCCTTGATGCGTACTTGGCTGAAGCCACCTTGCTTTGCATTGTTTGTGCCCACCGTCATCTCGAGGGTAAAGCCTCCGGTGGTGGCAAGTTCTTGCTGTTGTTCAGGGGTCAGGGATATGCTGAAGTGCTGTGCATAGTCACTTTCCTTGCCGTATTTGTCATCTGCCTGCTGGCGGTTGTTGCGTGCCGAGGTGTATGTCCCGAGCACTAACTGCTTTCCTTCTTCAGTCTTTGCGGTCACTATTATGTTGTGGGCGGCAGCGTCTGTGCCGAATTTCGCGCAGTAAGCCGATACTTCAGTCGGAGTGAAGGTAAGTCCCTTTGTGGGTTTGAGAGTCCACTTCACAGCATCGTTGGCATCTACAGCAGGCTGGAGCTTTATGAATTTGTAATCACACCAGTTGACGCCTTCAGCGCCTACAGCCTGCACGCCGTTAAGATCAAGCGAAGCGACTGAGAAAGCGCCTTCCGGACTGAGGACACCTGGAATTTCGAAGTCTTCCATCGATTCCATGCCCCAGAAAGCTTCAGTGGGTTCGTTGCTGAATGATGGTGCGGTATAAACCTGTCCGTTGAATACACCCTCAATCGATACCTGGCTGAAACCTCCCTGCTTAGATGAGTTTGTGCCTACAGTCATCTCAAGGGTGAACCCTTCGGTAGAGGAAAGTTCCTGCTGCTGTTCTGCCGTCAGTTCGATTGTGAAATGTTGGGCATAGTCATCCTCATTGCCGCGGGCATCATCTTCCTTGTCGCGATTATTTCGCGCAGAAGTATAAGTGCCAAGCAAGATAGATTTCCCTTCAGCAGTCTTTCCTGTCACGAGGATGTTGTGAGCGATGGCATCCGTGCCAAATTTTGCTATGTAGGCAGAGATTTTGGTCGGAGTGAACGTAAGGCCCTTGGTTGGCTTTATAAACCATTTTACGGCGTCGTTCTCATCATTTGGAGTCTGGAGCTTGATAAACTGGTAGTCGCACCAGTTCACGCCGCTTGTGCCTACAGGTGTCACGCCGTTGAGGTCGAGAGAAGCGATCGAGAAAGCCCCTTCCGGGCTCAGGATAGTCGGCAATTCGTAGTCGTCCATGCTGTCCATGGACCAGAACGCTTTTGCCGGTTCATTAGTGTAGGTCTGTGCCTTCATCGACAGGCCACAGACCAAGGCGACAATCGCAATCAATGCGATGATAGCCTTCGGAATAAATCGGTTGATGTTCATCATTAGGTTAATTATTATGTTGATTAGGTATTCTTGATTGATTGTTAGGTAAGTCCGAAGAAGTCGCGGCAACTTCGTCGTTTTACTTTACAAAATTACAAAAAATATTCCTATTATTCAGCATTCCCCGATATGTTATATAGCATGATAAGTAAGAATTACCAATTCCCAATTACCAATTCTCAATTATTAAAAATAAATTTACTATCTTTGCATCATGAATTCGCCTATCCAGTCACTTCAGGAGCAACGTCGGCTCCTTCAAATCGAATACGAGGAAGAGAAACGAGTTTTCTCGGAGCTTTCAGCCCAAATGGGATTCTCTCGTCTTGCCGAGCGTGGCAACGCTTGGCTTGGAATTTCTGTAGAAAGATCTTTCTACAATTCCCTCAACCAAAGAGTTCTTGAAATCACCCGTTCTGATTCCGAATCGGATGACGACCATAATTTTGAATATGGAAAACCTGTAGCCTTTTTTACGTTGTCTGAGAAAACGTCCGGCAACCCGTCATTTCCATTTACGGGAACCGTAAGCTACGTGGATGGGGATCGCATGGTGGTGGCTATACCTGAGAATGCGGATATATCCTCCCTTTCTTCATCACATTCTGCAGGCGTCATGCTCTCTTTTGATGAGACATCATATAGAATGATGTTTGATGCAATCGACCGCACCATTAAAGCAAAAGGGCGACTCGCCGAGCTCCGTGATCTATTCTATTCACGTAGAAAAGTCGCTGAATTGACTTTTGCTCCACTCGGGTTCCCTTATCTAAATAAGACTCAGGAAGCAGCTGTCAACAAAGTGCTGTGTGCTAAAGATGTGGCTATTGTGCATGGTCCTCCCGGCACGGGCAAGACCACCACTCTCGTAGAAGCTATAGTCGAGACTTTGCGTCGCGAACCGCAGGTCCTTGTATGCGCCCAAAGCAATATGGCAGTAGATTGGATTTGCGAAAAACTTGTCGATAGGGGAGTGCATGTGCTCCGTCTCGGCAATCCTTCTCGCGTCAACGACAAGATGCTCTCTTTCACATACGAACGCAGATTTGAATCTCATCCCGATTATCCCGATCTATGGAGTATCCGAAAGGCAATCCGCGAACTTCGAAGTGCCAAGCGTCGTGGCTCCGACCAGTGGCATCAGAAGTTGGATCGCCTGCGCAGCCGTGCCACAGAACTTGAAATCCGTATCAATCAAGACCTATTCAATTCCGCGCACGTCATAGCTTCTACCCTTGTGGGGAGTTCCAACCGTCTGCTCGACGGCATGAAGTTTTCCACACTTTTCATTGATGAAGCAGCCCAGGCACTTGAAGCAGCGTGTTGGATTCCTATAAGGAGAGCGGGTAGGGTAGTGCTTGCGGGCGACCATTGTCAGCTTCCTCCTACAGTCAAGTCGTATGAAGCCATGAAAGCGGGTCTTGACAAGTCGCTAATGGAACGCTTGGTGGAAAATCACCCGGAGGCAGTTTCCCTGCTTACGATGCAATACCGTATGAACCATGAGATAATGCGTTTCTCCAACGAATGGTTCTACGGTGGCGCCATGACCGCCGCTCCTGAAGTGCGACACCGTGGCATCCTCGACTTCGACACCCCCATCGAATGGATCGACCCCATGGAGAGGAGGCTTTCCAGCCTCCCAAGCGAGTCAGACCCCATTGAAGGGAGACTTCCCAGCCTCCCCGAATCGCCGGATTCTGACCTTCCCACCTTTAAGGAAGCCCTCGCCGGCGAAAGCCATGGGCGTGTCAACCGTGACGAAGCCGAATTTTCCGTCCGTACCCTGTGGGCATACATCGAAAAAATTGGCAAGCAACGTTTCCTCGACGAACGTATCGACGTAGGTCTGATCTCCCCTTACCGGGCACAGGTCCAGTATTTACGTGGTCTAATCAAACGAACACCCTTCTTCAAGCCCTTCCGCCACCTCATCTCCGTCAACACCGTCGACGGCTTTCAAGGACAGGAACGGGATGTGATTATGATATCTCTTGTAAGAAGCAACGACGAAGGCAACATCGGTTTCCTCCGCGACCTCCGCCGCATGAACGTAGCTATGACCCGCGCCCGCATGAAGCTCATCATCATCGGCAGCGTCGCCACCCTCACCCGCCATCCCTTCTACCGCCGCCTCCACGACTCACTAAGTCTTGATGTTTAGTGACAAAGTCATAAAAATTGGATGGTAAGCATGCGTAGTATCTGATAATAACTGCTTGAATAAAAATGAGTAGGAGGAGACTGCTAAGATAATATCAGATTAGTAGGGAAATTTCATTTAAAGAAAGACCTGTTAATGATGAGATTACATCAGTGGCGTAGCCCTCGGAAAGCATTTTTCTTGCAATGTCTTTTTTCTCTTCCGCTCTTCCTTCTGCTCTTCCTTCTGCTCTTTCAGTCTCGGCAATAGCATAACTATCCCTGTATGCTTTCAGGGAAGCTTTGTAAGCTTGTTTATCCTTCTCATTTAAAGCTGCATATCTTGCAACTTTCCCAAGTCTCCGGAAAACCGGTTCTTTCATAAATGTCTGCGGTATTGTTTCCATCTTCTCCATGTTTTTAAGTAAATAAAGCCACCTCTCGAGCGTAGTCTTGCATTCATCTGCATCCTTGTCCAACATTGGTATCTTCAAAAATGTCATTCCCATCTTGTCAGAGAATACTTGCTGGGTCTGCATATTATATAAACACACATCTTCCCTAAGATGTTGTTCCTTGTATCCTTTCCATTCGAAGTTCATCAGGAATACTCCATATACAGGTGTAAGCTTATAATCCCAACCTTCTCCCTTTTCTCCTTGAGCATAGATATCTGCAGCCAAATAGAATACAGCTCTATCGTCGAAATGTGTCTGATATCGGTTTTGCATCTCCACTATTATCTTTCTGCCATCTTCCAATTCACAATGAAGGTCATAGATTAGAGCACGATCGTCTTTAGACTCTCCTTTCTTTTCTTTATCAATGAATGTCACATTGGTGATAGGAGTATCACCACCAATCACAGCATTTAGGAATGACAAGATGAATTCCTTGTCAGCATATCTTCCGAAAATATATTTAAATCCAAAATCAGTAAGAGGATTTATATAAGTTGAGATAGATTCACACATGTAGTTGCGTATTATTTACTATTCTTTTTGCAAAGATAATAAATTTTTGTCGATATTCGATATTTTGGTAGTCTTTTTATGATTTTTCGAGTGAGAATGAAAAGGCAGAATGAATATGCTTTAGATATAATACTTATAGGAATAAGGGGAATTGGGACGAGAGGACATATATATTTGCAGTATGAATAGCAAATATAGTTACAAATTATGGCATCTGTAAAAATAAAATTCAAGGCATCTTCTTTGCCGGAGCATGAAGGAACCATTTACTATCAGATTCTTCATGAGAGAAAACAACGTCAACTTTACTCCGATTATCATGTGTTCCCTACAGAATGGGATGATAACCGCTCGATGGTTATTACAACTCATTCCAGTGAGCGCAAGTCCCTTATCCTTTCAATCAGGGAACGGATCCGTTGGGACTTGGAACGTCTCAACAAGATTATCCGCAAACTTAATAACGATGGAATAACTTACACTGCAGATGATATCATTGAAGAGTTTAACCGTCACGTCAATGAATATTCACTATTCAATTTCATGGAGAGTCTCATTATTAAATTAAAGCAGAATGGCAAGATCAGAACAGCAGAAACATATATTTCAACGCTCAATAGTTTCAAGAAGTTCCGTAGGGGCGAGGACATTATGCTTGACTGTCTCAATTCGGATCTGATGGAAGCATACGAAGCATGGCATCGGCAGAGAGGGTTGACACCAAATACAATATCCTTCTATACTCGTATTCTTCGGGCTGTATACAACCGGGCGGTTGAAGATGAAATCATTGAGAACCGCAATCCATTCCGGCACGTATATACTGGAGTTGACAAGACAGTAAAACGAGCCCTTCCTCTTTCAGCCATCAAGAAAATAAAGGCCCTTGACCTGTCACTGATACCGGAACTCGATTATGCGCGAGATATGTTTATGATGAGCTTTATGCTTCGGGGAATGAGCTTCATTGACATGGCATATCTCCGTAAGACGGACCTCGCAAATGGATATGTCACATACCGTCGACGCAAGACAGGCCAACAACTTATCATCGAATGGACGAAGGAAATGCAGATGATCCTCGACAAGTATCCTGAGAATTCGAGCGATTACCTTCTTCCGATAATAAGGAATAAGGGAGTCAACGACCGGACTACTTATCGCAATGTAGGATACAACATAAACCACAATTTAAAACGTATAGCAATGAAAGCCGGAATCAGCATTCCCTTGACGCTATATGTAGCCCGTCACAGCTGGGCATCAGTAGCGAAAGCAAAAGGCATCCCACTCTCTGTAATCAGCGAAGGAATGGGACACGACAGCGAAACCACTACCCAAATTTACCTCGCCAGCCTCGACACCTCCGTCGTCGACCGAGCCAACTCCATAATCCTGAAAAGTCTTTAGCGCCAACACCCGTATCTTTCGGATATCGGGCTTTTATTGTTTGTCACTCATCCAAATCTCTAAATTAGAGATACTTATTTATTTTGCAAAGATAGTTAAAATTAGTAAAATTAGAAACTTTTTTAAGATAAAAATTGCTCTATTATCGAATTTTCAGTTCTTAAAGTATCTTTTGTTTGGCGAAAATAATAAATATCCATGCATAGATTATTATAAATTTGCACAATAGCTGTCATCCAAATCTCTAATTTAGAGATAACAAAAAATTGTCATTATCTTACGATATGGCTGACTTTCAAGAATCACGAGGTGTTACGCCAGTCAATGGGACTGACGACCGCGAAGCGTATCCGAAATTTTGGATTGCTGCATATACTAAGCCTCGTTCTGAGAAAAAAGCGGCCTCCGAATTGACAAAATTGGGTATTGAAACTTATGTGGCAACTCAATATCAAATTCGTCAGTGGAGTGATCGCAAAAAGAAAGTAGAAATTGTGGTTATTCCTTCAATCATATTTGCTCAGATATTCGAAGAGCAACTTACAAGTATATTATTTCACCGAAACATACTGAAGGTTATTACCCGTCCTGGAGAGAAGAAGGCAGCAAAAATACCTTCAGTTCAAATAGATAAACTCAAATTCATTCTTGGACAAACAGAAATCCCGGTATTATTTGATCCTAATCTTTTTTCCGTTCATAATACAGTTAGAGTAGTTCGAGGACCACTGAACGGATTGGAAGGTGAAGTAATACATTGTAATAATGACTCATCAGAACTAATTGTGCAAATAGATTTGCTTGGAGGTGCTCGTATGACTATTGATAAGAAAGAACTGGAACTAATATGATGATCAATATGTCCGTCAGAGACATTCTGGTTAAATTGAGCGAAATCACGTCGCCATCCTCCAATGAAGAGATGATGAGACAATATATTATGTCTAATTTTGGTGCGATGGTTGACAAGTTCTCAACTGATGCTCATGGCAATTTATTTCTCATGAAATGTGGCAGAAATAAAGTCAAAAAGACATTAATGATAGTTGCCCATATGGATGATATTGGAATTATTGTCACATATATTGAAGAAAATGGTCTTGCTAGATTTGACAAGATTGGTGGATTAGATGTCAATACCTTAATAGGACAAAGGGTTAATTTGTTGACAAGCCATGGGATAATACAAGGGGTTATTGGAGCCGTTCCTCCTCATGTTAAGAAGGAAAACGGCCAAAAGACAGAAATCTCTGACCTGTGGATTGATATAGGTGCAACTAACAAACACGAAACTTCCACTATTTTAAGTATTGGGGATGTTGGAGTTATGAAATATGAATTTTCTGAATTATTGGGAAATCGAGTAACTTTAAGTGCTGCCGACAATAAAGTAGGTATAACTATATTGATGTCGGCTCTAAGCAATTTGAGGGTAAAGGAGTTGGATAATTTAGATATTATTTACATCGCAACCTCTCAGGAAGAAATCGGACTTCGTGGTGCATCTGCTCTATGTCAGGAATATCAACCTGATTATGCAATAGTTTTAGATGTTACACATTCATCTGATTATCCGGGCATAAAAAAGGCCATATATGGTGATGTAAAACTTGGTAATGGCCCAGTAATTCCGATTAGTGCAGATTCCTCAAAAGTTCTACAGTCGTTTATTCGAGGTATCGCAACACGCAATCGCATACCTCATCAGATTCAAGCATTTGCCCGACCGACTGGAACGGACTTAAATGCAATTCAGTTAAGACAACAACATACTCTAACAGGTTTAATTTGTGTTCCGTGTAGATACATGCACTCACCCAATGAAGTTGTTTCGATAAAGGATATTGAAGACGCTTTAGATATTCTTACACGCTCAATAGAAGAATTAAATTCGGTAATATTGGATGAGCCGAATGCTTATTGTCCAATCGGTACTATTCCTGAAGAATAGGATTTTTAATGGTTTAATCACAATGGAAACCGGAAAATGCAAGTGGTGTGGTAAAGAGGTTCATGTTAGCATACTTATAAAGTTGGGAGGTTATTGCTGTCCAGCTTGTGCTATGGCTGGACGTCAACGTGAACGTTAAAAAAAGGAGAAGCCGAAAGCCTAAAAAGTGGAGGCATAATGCATAATCAGTTTCAAAATGTTTGATTTACTTAAACTATTTGAAGTAAAGCAAAAGCTACAGCTTTCACTTGCTGGTACAAACGCTTCTGCTCAAAGTTTTGCTTATTTTGAGAGCACCTGTACCGGCTGTGATGGCAATTGTTCCGGATCATGTGATGACACATGTGAAGGTTACTGCTCCGGTTGTGGTGATTGCGGAAGTAATTAACCGTGAGGCAAATTCAGATATAATATATTTGAATTTGCCTCTTATTCTTTGTACTATGGTAAATAAATCAAATCTTACAAGAGGCATTTATATTACAACAAATGTAACATGTAATCTGAATTGTGTCTATTGTTATGAGAAGGACAAAACATCAAAAGAAACGTTTTCTGTTGAGGCAGCGAAATCGGTTCTTAAAACCACACTGTCAACTATTACTCCACGAGGTACATTAATTAACTTTCATGGTGGTGAACCATTTCTCTCCTTTGAAAAAATTAAGACTCTTTGTGAATGGGCGTGGCAACAAAATTTCCCTGAAAAGTTTACTTTTTTTGCGACATCCAACGGAACATTAATCCATGGAGCAATTAAGGATTGGTTATTTGAACATAGAAAAGAATTCATTGTAAGCCTCAGTTTGGATGGTACCCGTGAAATGCATAATGCTAACAGGTCAAATTCATTTGACAAGATTGATTTGGACTTTTTTATCAGCGCATGGCCACGACAAGGAGTAAAAGTCACGGTAAGTCCTTTGACTATTCATTCGTTAGCCGAGGGTATAAAATTTATACATGAAATAGGATTTACCGATGTTAGAGCTAATTTAGCTCAAATGACAGAATGGAATATCAATTATAAAGAAACATATGAACGTCAATTGAATATTCTATCCGAATACTATCTTGCAAATCCTCAGATAGAACGGTGTTCATTATTTAAAGTCCCGTTTCATGCTTTAAAGTCCAAGGTAATCAGGAAATGGTGTGGAGCAGGGACAGAGATGGAGGCAATTGATATTGACGGAAAGACTTATCCATGTCATCTCTTTTTCCCATCAGTCTGCGGTAAAGAGAAAGCACAGAATTGCTTGGATTTTACTGATTATCGTAATTATACATCTTCATTTTGTATAAGTTGTCCTTTTTTAGCAATATGTCCCACTTGTTATGGAAGTAATTTCATTGAAAGAGGAGATATCTGTTTACGTGATATGAATCTATGCGAACTTGAGAAAATACGGTTTAAGGTTGTTGCACAATTTGAATACAAAAGAATTGTAGAATCTAGTTACGACCTTAATGCTCTCTCAATTGAAGAAAGGCACAAGAGATTAGCTACTTTAGAAGGTATTGAATTGATATCTGATCATTTATCCGCTATTTAAGTTCTCTATGGATTTATTTATTCGACGCCAACAAACATCAGACATAGAGCTATTAGGCAGTTGCTTAAGTGATTCTGAATTCATCTCAAATATATGGGGTCATAAAAGCATAACTTTGGATGAGTTTTTAGACAGATATTCTTATCTCAATTACGTTATAGGAGAGTTATCAAATATTGAGAGACCTCTTGGTTTTTTTATTATAAAACCATATAATTTTGAAGAAGATGAATTAAATCCACATTCTAATTTTTTCTTTTATGGAGGGATTAGGCCTTGTCTTTTTAACAGTGGGTGTGGAATCTATTTATGCTCTACAATGCTTCATTTCTTTTTCGATATATATCCAGCGTCTAATTTATATGCCAATGTTTTTGTAGCTAATAATAGATCTCGAAGAATGCTTTTGGCACTTGGATTTAAAATTCTACGAGAAAACTGTGACTCGACATCTCTCCGTATTTGTCGCGATGAATATCTCTCTTCTTTTCTAAATCAATGGATAAATAAAAAAATATCATATATAGTGATGTAACGATGCCCCATTGTAGTTATCAAACAAAATGTTGCCCCCAGAGCGGATTAATAAAATTATAGACTTAGTTGCCGACTTAAGACGTATAATTCTTCTTAATCATATATGCGGATATGCGGAGAAAGTCGGCAAAGCGGAAAAGGTTTCTATCCTGATTGATGAAATTTTGTATACTTTCGAGGAATCGTTTGAGTAAATATTAACGATTCGAACTTGCTAAATAAGATCACATAATTAACAATACATTATGATAAAGCAATTTTTTAATAAAGTTATATCAGCGTTACTTCCTAATGTGTCTCAAGAAGAACAAACATCTTTTGATCAGAAAAAAGGAGTTGTGGCACCTCGCCAACGTGTACTCAATAAACTCAAGGAACAATTCTTGACTGAGATGGCCAATGAAACAACCACAGAAAGTCTTTTATATCACACGTCATTTACCGTATATATTAGAGAGACAGAGTACGATAGACTTTCACCCAGTTTTGCGCAAACTGTTCGTGATGCCATAAATATATTTATAAGGGAATTGCGTAAAGTTGTTAAGAATTATCCGGACTATCAAAATCACTCAAAATACTGGGAGATGCAACTTGTAGCAATTCCAGAAGACTCGGAGATAGATGGAATCAGTACGGAAATATTAGCTGAAAATCCCATCATCATACGGTCAAAATTGTTTGCAGATAATCAATATGATTTCCGTATACAAGATGATATTCATTGTGTAACAACAATTCATACGAAAGATTCATCAAAAGAAATGCCCAATGCTTTTAACCTTGCATCTTTGAAAGGATTAACAGAATTGGCAAAAGACAAATATCGAGTCGAGTTTAATCTGAAAGATGCAGTAAGTGAAACTCCTAAAAGCGAGGCTGACAAGTCAAGCAATAAAAAGGATGTTCATGCAACTCTTCATATCGTTGACGGAGATTTTATTCTCGGAGAACGAAAATATCGCGTTTACAACATGACCGGCGATAAGTTGCTTGTATCCGGTAAAAATGGTTCTGCATCAAACATTAACGATGAAATCCATATAAATGATGAATCTGTCTTAAATCCCACATTGGAAATAATCCGAGATAAGAAAACAGGACTATTTTCCATGAAGATATGGGGCGATGTTAAGATGGGTGGCAAACGTATTGAACCCGGTACGGTAGTTACATTGCCTCACAATTCGAGCATTATGATAAATGATGATTACCAGATAGATTTTACAACCAGATAATTATGAATTTTCTGTTTATCATAGGACTATGTTGCTTGGTGGGCTACTTGTTTTATTCTCATTTTAAGTCATTACCCAAATGACAGAAAGCAAATACTCCGCTAAGTATTTTGGTGCAACCAATCAGGGTATGGTACGTATCAATAATGAGGATACCTATATTTGTCAAAAGATATGGGATGAGAGTCATATACTCTGTGCTGCAATTGACGGATTAGGAGGATATGAAGGAGGAGAGATCGCAGCTGAACTGGCACGCACTACTATAATAAAACATCTAGAAGATTTTGCATCTAAGAAGACCGGAGAGTTATTGAAAGCTTCACTCATAGCTGCGAATAACGAAATTATACGCCAACATGAGGCTCGGCCGAGAGTATCTCAGATGGGATGCGTTGCTTCGGTTGGAATTATTGACCTGTCGCAAGGGGTTATAACTATTGCGCATGTTGGAGATTCTCGTATATACCAATTTGTAAAAGGAGAGTTGAAAAAACTGACCCATGACCATTCATTAGTTGGTTATAGAGAAGAAACCGGTGAATTATCGGAAGAGGATGCAATGAATCATCCCAAAAGAAATGTTATAGATAAATTCCTTGGGGAACAACATTTGAACTTTGATTCTGAAAGCTATGTGGAAGTTTCTGTCTGGCCAATAACAGGAGATACACAATACCTATTTTGCTCTGACGGTTTAACAGATTTAGTAACAAGTACGCAGATTTCCAACATCCTCTCTTCTGAAGAATCTATCAAAGAAAAAGTGGGAAACCTCATATCCTCTGCGAACGAAGCTGGAGGCAAGGATAACATTACTGTGGTATTATCAGATATAAAAGTGAATGTGGACAATACAACAATAATGAGTCCTGAAGATGAATGTCATATTATAGAACCCACAATCAATAAAGCCTCGTTTCATCATAAGAGTTTTATATGTGGTGGATTTTTAGGTATGATACTTGGTGTGAGTGGAATGTACACCTTTCAACGAGTTGTTCATGAAGCAACCGAATTGGAAACTCATACACAAACATACACTGGCAAACAATGGTTCGATTCCCAAGAAAATATAGAGCTTAAACGTGAAATTGCGATTCTGAAGGACTCTATTGCAAAATTCTCAGTAACATATAAGAACAATCAGACTGATTCAAAAGAAGATAAAAACTATTGATAATCATAGTTAGGACTAACAAAGTTCTCAATATTATTTTCAATATAACTTGCCATGACACCGAAAAAAGCCATAGCAGCGTATATACTGGCGGTATGCGTATTTATTTTAGGAGTTTTCTCCTTATATCATAATCTCGAGCCTCAATTAGATGGGGTTGCAAAAGCTATCGATCAAGGTTCTACCTTAGTTTTGAAGAAAGGTTTGGATCAAAAAAAACTGGTCGATATATTATATAAAGGTGGGTATATAGATAATCAGTCGGATGCAGATTTTGTAGCTTCGCGAATCAAAAAAATAGTGGATGAGAAAGGGTCTATCCCTAACTTAGGTTCCCTGTTAAAACAAGAGTTCAAAATCACAGCAGATACCGCTGCGATTATGGGTGGCGAAGACTTCCAGAGCCGCATTCGAAGCGACCATTATAAACTCGGTGTCACCGATGATGACAATAACATTATCAAATACAGAGAGTATGCGGATGCCCAACTGCCAGATTCTGCTTCGGCACTAATCTCAGTAAACGTGAAAAATGCGAAGGGGGTAAATGATACGATAGCTGGGATTCCTGTAAGAATAAGGCAATACACTGTTCTTAAGGATGTCAAAGGGAACGACAGCATTGCAACGGATACCTTGGGAATCAGTCTCACCGATGCCTCCGGGATGGTATCGTTTAAGGTTAGGAAAAGGGGCTTTTACAGTGTGCTCCCCATTAAAAAGGGATTCCAATATGGGCGCGAGAAAGGTACTACCAAAGGTGAATTGACCGGAAATATGGATATTTCGTTCGCCCAAAGGCCTCATGTGATTTCGCTGTTGTCTCCGCAGGCCTTTTCGAATCTAAAATACGATAGGACTTTAGTTGTTCGTACTCCTGCTGAGTTTAAAGACTCTCTCATCAGTATGGTAGCAATATTTATATTGGGATGGGGCGTTTTCTTACTTTTCATTTTTCAGCTTGATAAGAAATTATGTACTCGCAGTGATTATCTTCTGATTATTGCCCTTATGATAATCTCCGGTATTGGATTATTGACCAGTTATGGTATATGGAATCCACTTACAGATACATTGTATGGTTCTGTTATGACCAGTGGTCTTCTTATAGGGTTGGTAGCAATGGCAGCAATTACTCTTGTCAACTATGCAAAACTTGATGCGCGTCTTTCATCAAGTAAATGGTGGATTCTTAGAAATTACGGATGGACAGTATTAGCAGGAGCATTCGGATTGCTCTGTATGTTATATCTTTTCGGTACCGGGCCGGAAGGAAGTGATGCAAAAGTTAATCTTTTTGGATTTCAGCCCAGTGAGATTTCACGTGTTTTGATTGTAATTTTCATTGCATGGTTCTTTGCGCGTAAAGCTACTCTTATTCAGGATTTCAGCCAACGACTTACGTGGCTAACACTCAAGCGGCAGCTTTCAATCATCTCTTTGATAATTCTCGGAATGATGGTGCTGATGATGGTCTATCTTATTTTAAGTGATATGGGACCGGCATTAGTAGTGCTTGTTTCGTTTATCCTGATATATTCAATGGCACGTCGAGATTTCGCACAATTATTGTTAGGGTTAATTACTTTCATAGTGTTGATGCTTGGAACACGATGGCTTATTTCCTCGCCAGATTACCGATTGCCTTCCCTATTATTAGCAGCCGCTATATGGTTTATAGTATGGATTGGTTATTGGTATTGGAAGAAAAAACAGATATATGAGAGTGCGATTTTTCTCAACCTGGTTATAGTAGTATTTTCACTCGCCGGTCTAATTTTGGAGTCAATTGGACAACATGGGTTAGCAGCCCGATTGACAAACAGAACTGATATGTCATGGGAAGGCGTTTGGGATAACGAGGTATTAGGTGGAGATCAAGTTGTACAAGGAATATGGAGCCTGGCTACCGGCGGTTTCTCCGGCTTAGGACTCGGTAATGGTAGTCCGGCAATAGTTCCGGCAGGTCATACCGATATGATTTTTACCACTATCGGCGAAATGCTTGGACTGGTCGGGCTGGCACTTGTTGTACTCTGTTTCTTTGTAATTATTCATCGCACCCTCTTAATAGGTCGAAGAGCCGGATATGCGTTTCCATTTTATTTAGCCACGGGTCTAGGCATTGTTACTGGTATTCAATTCTTGGTTATTGTTGCCGGTTCTATTGGATTGCTCCCTCTTACAGGTGTAACATTACCATTCCTAAGTTATGGACGTGTTAGTTTTATCATATCGTTGGCATCTTTCGGATTTGTGGTCTCAATATCAAGATTAAGAGCTAATGAAGTTCAACGAGAATATACCAACTCATTTAATGGCTCCATCGCCGCCTGCTCGGGTCTCTTCCTATTGGGAGGTGTAATATTATTGTGCACCGCAGCCAAATATCAGATATTCTCAAAAGGGGATACACTGATACGGCCGGCTTATGTCACCAATGTGGAAGGTGCGCGTGTTGTCGAATATAATCCGCGTATCGGGCTTGTACTCCGCAAGCTCAAGGCCGGCAATATATATGACTGCAACGGTCTGCTTTTGGCGACAAGCAATATAAAAGAACTTGAGGCCGCTAAAGACTGCTTAGAAAACGCCGGAGTGACAGAGGAAATGTATGATAAAGAGCATAGTAAACGCAAACGCCGCTACTATCCTTTCGGCGACCACACCCTCTTTATGCTCGGCGATTACAACACCCTTAAAGTCTTTGGGTACTCCTTAGGTAACCCAACCGGATATTTGGCCGAGTCAAGGCATTTGGGCGATCTTCGCGGTATCGAAATTAGAACTTTCCCTATAGAAAAGCCGGCAAAAAGTTATAAACAGAATAGGTTTGCTGCTGAAGAAAAAGGGCATAAATTCAATCTTTTGGAACATGACTACAGCAATCTACTGAAAGCCGGTTTCCTTAATTATGGCATAGAGCGCAATCCCGTGATCAAGGCGCATAATGCCCGCAAGGAAAAGAGGGATATGAAGCTAACTCTTGATGCAAGATTGCAGATGGCGCTTCAAAATGAATTAGCAGACAAAATCACCAACGGAGATCTTAAAAATAATAAATATGTAAGGGCATCGGTTGTCGTACTTGATGCAAAGAATGGCGATCTGCTCTGCTCCGCTAATTACCCACTTCCAAGTCAGGATTCAATCTTTATGTTGAATGACAAAAGGATCTTCGGAGATGTGCCGTTTGAAAGGATTCCGGGACATCTTCCGATAACGGAGCGTGATTTAGGAATGACTTTCCAGTCATATCCCGGCTCCACTGCCAAGGTCATGTCTGCAATGGCGGGATTCAAGAATATGGGTGAGGCAGCGGGAAAGGTAAAATATGAAATTTTAGCTGAGGAGCTTGTACACAAGGAAAATGGTAGAGAACCTTCCGGAACCGTTGATATGAGAAAAGCTATTGTGGAATCATCAAACTGCTATTTTATTGATTTAGTACACGACAAGAAACTTTATCCGGAGTTGGATAGCATATATTCAACAGTGGGAATCAGACTTGATCCAACCGAGGCACTCCAACTTAATGACAGTACTATTACGGCGTATTTCTTTTATCCTGAAAATGAATTTACTGATAAAAAATCCGGAAAATATCACCCGCTGTTACGCCAAATTGCAAATGGAGGCTACAACATGTTTAATCAGTACTTTCAAAAAGAGCGTCCTGTGCGCCCGAGGTCAATGAATTTCTCATTAACCGCTTCCGCTTGGGGGCAAGGTTCCATTAAAGCCACCCCTTTAAATATGGCCAGGGTGGTATCGATTGTAGCTAATGAGGGTAAATTCACTCCCACGAGATATATTTTGGAAGAAGGGGGTAAAACTTTAAAGCCTCTCAAATCTAAAGAGATTATCTCACCTTCATCTGCGGAGTTGTTAAAATCATATATGCAAGACCAATCCAAGAAGGGATTCCCTTCTTATAATGGAAAAATGGGTGGAAAAACCGGTACGCCCACTCGTGATGTTAGAAATAAGCATATTCTTAAATCCTTTGGCTTGGGGAAACCGGCTCAAATCAATGATGCCTGGTACATATTTTTTATAGACTCCCCGAAACAAGATGGTCCTTTGGCTGTGGCATTGCGTATCGAACGTTCCCGCAGAAACTCCGGCATCGCGATGTCATTAGTCCGCTCTGCAGTAATACCGACACTGGAAAGATTAGGTTATATTGATTCTTCAAAATAAGGATATGAAGCTGTTCTACGAAAAATATATAAAACTCGCTCACATAGGGAAAGGTGCAAATGCACATGTCTATAAAGTTAGACATGCCGAATTAGGCTATGTCCGTGCAATCAAGATTCTTAATGAAGATATTGAAAGTAAAGGAGAACGGGCATATCAGTCCTTTCTGAAGGAGTGCAAGACATTACTTGCAATTGGGAATGGTGCTCATCCGAATATTATCAGAATATATGGACCTGATTTGATTGACAACCACGCTATTGTGGAAATGGACTATGTGCAAGGAACAACCTTAGATTCATATATTAAGAACAAAGGCTTTTTAGATTATGAAGAAGTCAAAATCTTTATACATGATATAGTCGGCGCTCTGGCATATACGCATCACGATATTTACAAATTCTTGATGAATCCGGAAGAAGATGATTTACAGCCGGATCCCAATGATGGACACAAGTATGTTATAACATCTGAAAAAGAAGCCGAGCTTGTAAAAAAATATGGCATTGCGCACAACGACCTTCATTCCAACAATGTAATGCGTCGTGATTATGATGGTAGTTTCGTCCTTTTGGATTTCGGTCTGGCTGTACAAGACGGAGAGTGTATCAAGAGCAGTCGAAAGTCGGATGGTCACCCTGAATACATGGCTCCGGAAAAGTTTGACTCAGGCGATATTACTCCTCGAAGCGATGTGTATTCGTTCGGTGTTCTTATTTATGAGGCATTAACCGGGCGTCCACCTTTTATCTTAGATTATGATACCGATGGAAAGGTATCTTACCCTGCTTTGTCCAAAATATGTAATGAACACCATAACCAGACTCCTCCTCCGATAATTTCATTAAGGAAATCTGCTTTTGAGAAACAGATACCCGGTGCAGTCTATGAACGTGATTATCCTGAGTGGCTAGATAATATAGTGATGAAGTGCCTTGCTAAAAATCCGGAAGACCGATATTCTGATGCAAAGGAACTTTTTGATGACCTTAATTGGCATATTTCTCACGATACACTTAGGCATGAACCTCCCCATCGCTCACCCGATATAGTAATTGACGAAGAAACCGTATCCGAGGTATATCCTCCTGACACCAATAATGATGGCGAAGAAACTTCAAGAAAATCGAAACAAAAGACTAATAAAACGAAACTGATATTTTTAGCTGGATGCTGCGTAGTTTTAATGGTTGGGATACTTTACTGGACACTTTCATTAGGTAAGAAATCGCATAGTTATATCCCAGTACAAGAGATTATTATTCCCCAAATGGAGTATTCTCTGAATGTAGGTGATTCTATCTATATAAAACCGAAGATTATCCCGACTGACGCAACTGATTCCATCGTTAATTGGGTCTCAACAAATCCAAACGTTGTCAAAGTATTAGACAATGATTGTTTTAAGGCTATAAAAAGTGGTTCTGCTAATCTAAAAGCAACAAGTAAGGACGGAAAAGTTTCAACACTGGTTTCAGTACAAGTTATTGAAAAAAATCCAAATCACTTGGACAAATCAAATCAATCTGGAAAAGTTGAAATAGAGTCATCAAAAGACAATCAACCGAAAGAATCTGCTTATAATAAAAATGAGCTTAACCCTAATGAAAAAATAAAAAGACCTACAGACCAAACTGTTCGACATGATAATATTCCAGTTCCGGGAACTATTCAAGAAGCATTAAATATCTTAATCGATGGAAATATCTCACGAGAAACTCGATTGAATAGTATACCAGAGATAATGAATAAGTTTTTCGACCATGGTGCTATGATACGTACTGTAAGTGATTCTGATTTAATCTTAGATAATGAAAATGCAGAGGACTTTTTACGTAGAATAGTACTTTCTAGAAGAATATCTCGAATCATTATTTCCGGGACAGAAAAACAGAATAAAATTACAGAATTAAGAATTAAAGAAATAGACAAATAAACAATTAAACTTATGATGAGAGTAATAGCATTACTTATTCTTTCTATCTGTGTGAGCATTAATGTCAGTGCTCTCTCAAGCTACATCCTCACAGAGGAAGATAAGGAACAAGTAAAAGAACGTATAATAGATAAACTCGAAGATTTTCAATTTTGGCTTGGAGAAATTGCAAACAAGAAGAACTCTCAGAAAGTTCGAACAGACGCACTCAAGTCTAATATCGTGCTTTTTATCGGAAAATGTGACCCTTATACTGTTACTAATCATAAAACTGGAGAGCTTGAGGTAAAAGAAGCTGTTAAAATGCAGACATCCTCAGTGCGAAATGGAAAGGAAGTTAAAAATCCACCTCAACGGATGAAACAGTACCTCTACAATATTTTAAATAATGAGACCTACAGTAATATTAAAATAGAACAAGCTGATGCGGTACGAGTCGATAATATAAGACAAGTAGGAGACGGCGAATATGAGGCTGTGGCTTACTTTTGTCAGTATTTTACCGGCTATCGAGGTGAAGAAAATTATGTAGCATATAGCGATTACACTGAAAAGGCTGTAAGAATTTCAATTGGTCTTGAGGAGGTTAGACATGCGGGCAAAACTGAAAAAATAATAAAAATTAAATTAGGCGACATGAAAGTTGCCCTTACTGAACGGTTAAGGTAACTATATGAAAACCACTTATTTATTTTATATGCGGTTAATAGGTATCTTGATAATTATCTTAATACCATTTAATAATGCAAAAGCTCAACTTCTATTGGGTTCTCATGAATTCGAGGATCAACTGTATGATTCACATGTGAAAAGTTTAGATGAATTTATTCAACGCTTTAACGGACGAGAGATTAACCAGCTAGCTTCTCAGAATCAAATAAATAAAGTAAGAGCAACTAGATTTTCATTATTTGATTATGAATTATTAAAGGATATTGATAGAAACGATTCTATCCCAAGCATATATGAGAAGTTTATTTTCGATATTGAAGCTGATTCAATATCTATAGCAATTGAGGACTCCCTTAATTGGGTAGAAGCTAAATGTGATTTTAGTTGGAAAAACGCTCCAAAATCATTATCACTTAAATTGCAACTTGAGGAAGATGGCAATCATTGTTGGCGGTGGTGCATTATCGGAGTAAATGGACTTAAAGACTGTAGTCTTCTTGATGAAGAAGGCACATTACAAATTAGTCCGGTAGATCATGAATTAAACTTTATAGGGTTAGAAAGTCTTTTCTTGCACGACTCAATGAAATTTGCTAAAACAAGGAAAGACGGAATACCAATTGATGAACTATCATATTTCTATGGTCTGGTTTATTCAGGTTTGCTAAAATATAATAGATGTGATAGTGTTGAATTTCATTGTAACCAAATTCCAGGATATTCTTTCATCGTAAAGGAAATAAATCGATTGAAATCATCAAATTCAGGCTGGTTGATAGTATCTCTCAAAAAAACAATAACTGCAAACACTTGACCATTATGAAAAAAATAATCAGTATTGTCACGATTCTTTTAGTATTAATGTCTTCGTTGACCACAAAGTCAGAGACATATCTAAAGGGTGAATTTGCATCCAGTAATATATGGATCGATCTATTAGGAATTTTGGCTACTTATGCCATAAATAAACCCAAGAAAAACATTGTAGTTGATAGCTACCTGACATTTTCGGGTATAGGGATTGATGTTGACCCGTATATAAACAAAACTATTATCTCTACTTCTTCTGACAATATTATTAAACCTTTGTATGGTTTTAAATTGCAGGAGCTTTTCAATGGATTCGGAACAGGAATAAAGTATGGATACCGCAACGATTATGAATACTTTCTTAAATCTTGGGCAGTATATGGATCACTGCACGAAACGTATAATTATTATCTCATTGATGTAAATATTATAGGAGAAGGAAATAAAACATACGGCAATTCTGTTTTAAGACTATCTCCGGGAATTGGAACAAATATTACTTTGGGTAAATATACTTCTCCGGTGTATGTATTATTGGATTTTAATCTAAAATATGATATCCCTATAATATATAAAGGGTATTTTGGAAGTGGCCCCGGATGTCTGAAGTCTGGGTATTCTCCTCGCATAACTGCGATAGTTGGGGGACCTCATTTGCGTAAACTTGGGTTGAATGTAGGTGTCTTTTACGAATGGATGAATTATAATTTATTCAAACCGAGCGAATATTTCATTGAACCTTACAAAAGTAAAGGCATGACGTTTGGTATGAACGTTACAATGTACCCATGGAACTGAGAATCTATACGTTTTTTATAATATTTACCCTGAATTGCATCCCTGCAGCAGCGTCTACTAAAAATTCAGCTACCCCGGCTCCAGTTAGGACATTCTTAAATAATTTGGAAAGACTACAGCTGCTGTCAGATGATCAATCAGATGAAGCATCAAGGTTAAATTACGAGAACCGAGATTGCTTTGCAGGTGGAACTGCTGAGGGAAATGGGGTGAAAATTCATAATAGTGAACTTTACTTTTTAAATATTAGCATAAGTTATGGTGCCAGTCAATATTGTAACAATCTTTTTACTTTATTGTACAGGAATCGGGACTTAAAACTTTCACATGATATTGTAAGTACCGAACCTATTGTTTTCGCTGATGCCAATGGTAAAGATGAGATACGTTTTTATGATACTAAAGTAAAGAAAACGTGTATTTACAATGGTGAAGAAAAAGTGTTTTGGCAAAAATTTGGAGTTGATGCCGAGGATGAATTAATTGATACATTGGAGGGATATGATAGCAAGCCATCCAATTGGGAAGGTAACATTTCAGATAAATCTAATAAAAAAACTAATATAGAGCGTGGAGGATCCCAGCAATCAGAACAAGGAAATAAACTATATACTCCACCCATTCAAGAGACGCTGCCACAAACAGAAAAGGAATTGCTCCGATTGGCGGCCCGGTATTATACATCGAAAGACTATTCTTCGGCAACTAAAACACTTCATCAACTAACAGCCAAATATCCTAATAATGCTGAAGCCTGGTATAGGTTGGCGACCATAATCAGGTTTAAAAATAAATGGAGTAAAAATGTATATGCTAAACCTAAAGAGACTGCTATCGAATATATGAGAAAAGCTGTAAACTTGGCAACAGGTAGCCTAAAAACGAAAGCTGAAAGAGCACTGTTTGATTGGGAACATCCATACAGCATGTAATATCAATTATATTTAAACAATGAGCTTCTTAAGAAAAATAGCGGAATTAATAAACGGGACTTCATCTAATACCACAAATATTGATGGAGAAGCGGATAGTGGAAAGGTTACTCCAAATACACATGAAGAAGAGGCGTCCTTTCTCGAAAATGACGACGCGTCTCAAAAGTCTAAATCAATCGAGGTGCAAAAGGATTTAGGGACTTCATTTGATAAACGTATATTAAATTCTGAGGCTCTCTCAGAGCAACGTTACGGGTGGCATCTCTACTTATTAGAGATTCTTTCGTCCCTGTCGGAAAGTAAACCTGAAAATCTCAAATATCTTTCTATCTATATTCTGAAAGACAACAGGGACTATAGGTGGAATGATGATGCTTTCAGGGGTGAGCTTCGTCAAGCCCTTGATAAAAGAAACCTTGCTCACATTGGTTCTTCGTCAATCGTTATAGAGGCAGTTTCAGAAAAAACGTTTAAACAACTTACCGAGAAAACAGTTACAGACACTCAGTATAAGCGGCAGATTGATAATCTAATCCTTTTTGGAAGCAAAAAAGAAACTACTGAACAAAAGTTTGCAACAGCTATTGATAAGCGTGCTTTTGTAATTAACGAACTGCTGAAAAAGTTCCGCAGTTCTACCGGTACTGATACTAATCTTATGGAGAATCTTGTCATAATAGTCATTCGTAATGAAGAAGATGATGACATGGCTAAATATGATTGGATTGGCAAGCGTTTTGAAGATGATCTGAAGCGAGAACTCACAAATGCCTTTCTCGAACAGATTGGAAGTAAATCGTTGCAGATAATTCTTAAACCGAAATCAGAAACAGAAGATTGTATCAGTCTTATTGACAACCAAGTCTATTATAAATGGGGCAAAGCTGATACATCTGAGGACGATAAGCCGAAAGAAATTCCCTACGAGCGAGTTATTGCATCTATTTCAATTATTGAAGGCACCGGGTCAATGATGCAACCTTCTTATGTACTTGATTCTGACCGTAAGAAAATATTCCATATAGGACGTGGTGTAACATCACGTAAAGGTGGCAAATATCGAGTAAACGATATTGTTATTAAAGACAAAGAAGCAGATCATGATCTTCTTGAATACAATGCGCATGTCAGCAGCACACATGCAGATATTGTATTCAAAAACAATAAGTTCTATATTAAGGCGGCCATCGGTGGTTGTCGTGCGATTGGAGGAAGTCCCACTAAGTTAGTTCGTGACGAAAAAGCTATAGAATTAAGAGACACAAATCTTCTCTATCCTTTGGAAGACGGAGATATTATTGAGTTAGGGAAAAATGTCCTGTTAGTCTTTTCTCTTACAGATGATGGCTCTTTGCCAATGAATTTTGAAAAAGAGAGGCCTAATAATGCAATGTCGATAGACGATTCTTTCTAATCCTTTATTTTATGGAAGATAAGATAAAACAAGTATTTCCGGATGCTTCGGTAATGAAGTCTGGTATAACTGACACCCTGTTTGCAGGTAGAAATCTCCCCGTTTTTGTCCGTGATTACATTCTCAGACGTTTTTCTGACGAACATGGCAACGTTGATAAAGAAGCTTTATCAAACTACTTCGATGAGAAAATGGGAGTAGAGGGTCAGATTCTTAAGAATCGGTTATTCAGCGGAAGAGAACGAGTGAACGTAACTTCTCGTGTTGTTTTTAGGACTGAATTGGACAAAGGCACAGTGTGGTTTGACCTGCCTGATGCCGGGATTACTAAAGACGCACGTGTTTCGCCCCAACTTATTCAAGAACAGCCGGAATGGTTTTGTGATGGCGAACATTGGGGTAATATGACGATGAGATATGTAGAACCTCAAGGTAAAGAGAAAGGTCATATACTTATGATTTCCTTCAAACCCTTTGAACCATATTCAGTTAATTTTGATTACTATCTTAATGCACGTTGCAAATTCGATACAATAGAATGGATTGACACACTTGTAAAGATAATGGGGTATAATCCAGATTCGTTTGAGAATACTGATGTGAAATTAGAACTTATCAGTCGCTTACTTCCGTTTGTTGAACCACGATTGAATATCATTGAACTTGGTCCCAAAGGTACTGGTAAGTCATATCTCTATAACAATTTCAGCAAACGGGGATGGATTATCAGTGGTGGAAAGATTACTCGTGCTAAACTATTCTTCAATAAACAGAACCGTCAGTTCGGACTTCTAAAGCATTATGACGCCCTCGCTATTGATGAGATAGCATCTTTCTCTTTTGAAAATCCGGCTGAAATGCAGTCCATATTTAAGTCTTATTTAGAAGATGGAAGAGCAACAGTAGATAACACTGTATTTCAATCAGATTGTGGTTTAACGCTAATGGGTAATATTCCGGTTGATGGAGAAACTCGACAACCTTTAGATTCTGCCTATTACAAAGTCCTTCCCGCAATGCTTCAGGAATCTGCCACTCTTGATCGTTTTCATGGATTTATAGAAGGTTGGAAACTTCCTCGTCTTGAATCAGGGACAATTCTTAATGGCTGGACACTGGATGCGGAGTATTTCTCCAATATCCTTCATCTACTACGCACCCGAACAGAATATACTTCAATTTTTGATGAATTGATTGAGGAATCTTCAAGTGATATAAGAGACCGGAAAGCAGTTAAGCGTCTTTCAACAGCATACCACAAACTACTCTTCCCTCAAATACGGAATCTGAATGATTTGAGTGATGAAACGCTTGAACGCTTCAAAGCTACATATAAGAAATATTGCTTAGATCCAGCTATATCACGCCGTGGTATTATTCGTAAGCAATGCTATGCAATTGATAAAGAGTTCTCTGAATCAATGTCCGAATTCCGAATAAAATGTTGAGATAGATATTTATGAAGAAATCATAAGTTATTTGAAGTACAATCTAAATTTTAGTAAACGTTATAACATTATCTTACGCAAGCCGATTACTCAAAATCAAATTTTTCCCGATAATGCTCAGGAGTAGCAGTAAATTTTTTATGGCATATTAGGTTATTGGAATTATTAGTATGAATTATAAATTATTAAGCATCTATTGCCTTATTGGTTTAATGTTCATAAGCTGTTCAAGGAATCACAGTTATGAAGATCAAATTTCCAGAATCCTTGTCTACGATGACGAGGTTGGAGAATATACAGATGGACAGATAGAGAAGGTTTTTAAACTGATTGAAGACAATCCAGAGACATTGGATTATGATTTTTCCGAAGAATTACCGATGATTGTTGTAACTTCTGATGATGGGAAAGTGAGAGCCTATGTGATTGAAAAATATGATTTCGGTGGCAATCCATCGGCTGGATTTGAAACAAGTACATTAATTCAGTACAAAGTTGGCAACGAGATTTATACAACTCATTTAGATGAAGAATTTCCAATAGTTAAATCGATTGCGCATCTTTCTGACAATTTTTATCTCATTATAGATTGGTGGGGATTCATTGCTCAGGGCGAACACAATCATAACAGGGCAAGAGTATTTAAGATAGACGAATGGGATTTAAAAATGTGCTCTAATATATTCAGAGATAATGAAAATAACAAAAATCAAATAGAAATATATTGGAATGATGATGATTTCTTGGATGATTCTATGCCTAATTATTATGAACTTCAGGAAAAGCTTATAGATGAAGCAAATGCAGATTTTGATTTAGGTATAGTTTATAATAAGAATTTGAAAGATTTATATATTCCAAATATTATCCATACTCCTCACCAATATGAAATTATGGATGGAACGTTCAGCCGATTCTATTGGACTGGCAAATATTTTATAGATGCAACTCTTATGGATCCTTTGGAAAGGATGAATAATGATTATTTTATTCGCATAGAACAGGAATCGGATGGTTCATGTACCTATAGATGTTGGAATGGAGGAGTAATAATTGGGAAACCGGCTTTAACTATTAGAAACGGTAATAGACAAGTTTGGGGAGAATATGGTATCTATGATTACAATAAATGGATTTCATTAGATGAATCATACATATTGGGTGAGACATATTCTTTCGAAAATAAAGGTTATAGATATATTTATAGAATTGGACGGGATAGAGGATATAAAATAGAGGACTTAGAAGTATATGATCCTAAGGGAGAATTGGTATACTCAGGTCGTTTTGAACCGGTTCATTGAGCTATTCTGTGTATGCCCATTATGAGGACTTTAAACTCCAATAAAAGCAAACAGTTAGCATATCTTCTTCGACACGATCGTAATTATGATTTTGAGATTGGAGGCTGGAGAGAGTTAACTGATTTATGTCAACGTTATTCCTTTACGACGGAGGATATTGTTGATATTGTGTCAAATGATAGCAAAGGTAGGTTTGAGTTTAATCCTGATAAGACCAAGGTTCGAGCATTGTATGGACACTCGGTTAAAATAGATTTATTGTTACGCCAACAAGAACCACCTCTACGATTATATCATGGAACTGCGTTAAAATACGTTGAGTCAATCCGAAATAATGGACTTATATCCAAATCCCGACAATATGTTCATCTAACAGAAGACAAGTACTTGGCAATAATGACCGGCTCCCGACATGGACAGGCTGTTTTACTTGAGATTAATTCTCTGGCAATGTTCAACGATGGATATAACTTTTACCACACTAATAATGGAACGTGGTTAACAGCAGAAGTCCCTATTCAATATATATTATTTTAAATCTACATTCTTAATAATATGCTTCTACCAATTTTTGAATGGCTCAATGAACTTGGAATGCCCGGTGCCAATGTAATGGAATATATTACATTCCGTGCTGTTATGGCTTTTGTATTTGCTCTCGTTGTCACAATGTTGATAGGCGGAAGAATCATACGCTATCTACGCCGAAAGAAAATTGGGGATGAGCCACGGGACCTTGGAATAGATGGTCTCGAAAGTAAAAAAGGTGTGCCGACGATGGGTGGTATCATCATATTTATGTCAATACTTATCCCTGTTCTTCTTTTTTGCAGGTTATCAAATATATATGTTTTACTACTGATTGGAACTACACTTGTCCTAACCGGCTTGGGATTTATTGATGATTATATAAAGACATTCAAGCATAATAAGGAAGGGCTATCCGGACGATGGAAAATTGTAGTTCAGGTTCTTCTTGGGGTTTTCATAGGTGCTACTCTATATTTTAGTTCAGATACAGTTATTAGAGAGAATACTGAAACTTATTCGGGAGAGACGGTAGTAGTTAATATTAGCTCGGATGAGGTTAAATCAACTAAAACTACAATACCGTTTATAAAAGAGAATAATTTTGACTATAGCTGGATAGCTAAGCCCCTTCCGGTTGATTGGCAACAAACGGCGGGATGGATAATATTTGTTATTGCCACAATTCTAATTGTAACAGGGACGTCTAACGGAGCTAACCTTACTGACGGTCTTGATGGGTTGACCGCTGGTATCAGTGCAATTATTGGTGTTGGATTAATGATACTTTCTTATGTCTCAAGCCATATCGTTTTTGCTTCATATCTAAATATTATGTACGTTCCCGGGACTGAAGAAGTATTTATATATACAGCGGCTTTTACCGGGGCTTGTATGGGATTTCTCTGGTATAACGGTTTTCCTGCCAAAGTATTCATGGGGGATACCGGAAGTTTGATGCTTGGAGGTGTAATTGCAGTAGTAGCAATCATACTTCACAAAGAAATTTTACTTATACTACTATGTGGTATATTCCTCGCAGAAGCTTTAAGTGTAATATTACAGACCGGTTATTACAAGTTTACAAAGAGGAAGGGAGTCCCAATGAGAATATTCAAGAAGACTCCACTGCATCATCACTTTCAGCATAACGCTGGAGAGATTAAAAGTCTTTTAGATAATGTGCCTTCTCGTAAATGGCATGAACAGACAATTGTACTACGTTTTTGGCTCATATCTATAATCCTCTGTGCATTAGCCATTCTAACACTTAAGATCAGATAAACATGGAAGAAGATTATGTTATCTTGAAGTAATATATTCTGAACTTAAATTTGGTGCTCAGCATGTAAAGTTTTTGGGAAAATGCTTGGCGGTGTGGGGGAATTTAGCTAACTTTGCAGTTTGAAACGAACCGGACTTTTTCCGGGCTATCAGTATACACTATGCAAGACATCCGCAATATAGCTATTATCGCTCACGTCGACCACGGTAAAACTACTCTTGTCGACAAGATGCTCCTCGCCGGAAATCTCTTCCGCGAAAACCAGAATGCAGGTGAACTCATTCTCGACAATAACGACCTTGAGCGCGAAAGAGGTATTACTATCCTTTCTAAAAACGTAAGTATCAACTATAAGGGTACTAAAATCAATATTATTGACACTCCGGGACACGCCGATTTCGGTGGTGAGGTAGAGCGTGTGCTAAATATGGCAGACGGTTGCTTGCTTCTCGTCGATGCTTTTGAGGGTCCGATGCCTCAGACTCGTTTCGTGCTCCAAAAGGCTATTCAGATGGGTTTGAAGCCTGTCGTGGTGATCAATAAGGTGGATAAACCGAACTGCCGTCCTGATGAGGTCAATGAAATGGTCTTTGATCTGATGTTTAACCTCAATGCAACTGAAGACCAGCTTGATTTCCCTACTGTTTATGGCAGTGCCAAGGAAAATTGGATGAGTACCGATTGGAAAGTCCGCACCAATGATATCACTGCTGTTTTGGATGCTATCATTGATAATATTCCGGCTCCTACGCAGCTTGAGGGTGATCCTCAGATGCTGATCACGAGTCTTGACTATTCAAGCTATGTAGGACGTATTGCTGTAGGTAGGGTACACCGTGGCACTCTTCGCGAAGGGATGGACATCGCTCTATGCAAGAAAGATGGCAGCGTGAAGAAGCAGCGCGTCAAAGAACTTCATACTTTTGAGGGTATGGGACGCAAGAAGGTGTCGGAAGTTAGTTCCGGTGATATTTGTGCTATTGTGGGTCTTGAAGATTTCGAAATCGGCGATACCGTCTCATCGGTAGAGAATCCGGAGCCACTACCGCGTATAGCTATTGACGAGCCAACAATGTCGATGACCTTCACCATCAATAATTCTCCCTTCTTTGGAAAGGATGGTAAATATGTGACGTCGCGACATATTCACGACCGACTTATGAAAGAGCTTGACCGGAATCTTGCTCTGCGTGTAAGCAAGGGGGATTCCGAAGATAAATGGACTGTCTATGGTCGCGGTGTGCTTCATCTTTCTATCCTCATCGAGACAATGCGCCGTGAGGGTTATGAACTCCAGGTGGGTCAACCACAGGTCATCATAAAGGAAATCGATGGCGTGAAGTGCGAGCCTATCGAGGCTCTGACTATCAATGTGCCGGAAGAGTACAGTTCTAAGGTGATAGATATGGTGACCCGGCGCAAGGGGGAAATCATCAGCATGGATACGCAAAACGATCGTATCAACATCGAATTTCATATCCCATCGCGTGGCATCATCGGTCTGCGCAACAATGTGCTGACGGGCACTGCCGGAGAAGCGATTATGGCTCACCGTTTCCTTGAATATCAACCTTGGAAGGGTGAAATAGAGCGTCGCACCAACGGCTCTCTCATTGCAATGGAAGCCGGAACAGCATACGCTTACGCAATTGACAAACTCCAAGATCGCGGTCGCTTCTTCATCTTCCCACAGGATGAGGTATACGCCGGTCAGGTGGTAGGGGAGAACGCTAAAGATAAAGATATAGTGGTCAATGTCACCAAGTCGAAGAAACTGACCAATATGCGAGCGTCGGGTGCCGACGATAAGGCTAAGATTGTCCCTCCTGTAGTCTTTTCTCTCGAGGAGGCTCTCGAATATATTAAGGAAGACGAGTATGTTGAGGTGACTCCAAATCATCTGCGTCTGCGCAAGATCATTCTCGATGAGCACGAGCGTAAACGCGCCAACCGCAACGAAGACTAATGAAGAATCCTCTCACATCTAAGGAACGAAGAGGGCTGCTGGCAGTCGCTGCCGCAGCCCTCTTGTGCATATCTTCGGCATTCATCTTTCGCAATTGCTCGTCGCATAGCCATCAGCCAGACAATCATCCTTCAGAAATCGGGGTGTCTCAGGACTCTACCATCGTCAACGCCCTTCCGGAGGATACGACTGACTTCAAAGCAATAAATAAGCAAAAGAATAAAAAAGGCAATAAGCAATCGAAAGCGAAAAGAAAGAGAATAAAAAAAGCTCCGAAAGCTTACCCGGTCAGGGATCCGCTTTCAGAGCCATGTGATCAGTAGCTAATATCATAAAGCGCCTCTCCGAGGCTACTGAGCTTTTGTAAGGGATGCCCCGGACTGAAGTCCGGGGTTTTTGCATGATATCAGCTCTCCGAGCTGAGAAGTCAGCTTTATGGGGGATGATAATGCCTGCTCTCCGAGCTGAGAAGTCAGCTTTATGGGGGATGATAATGCCTGCTCTCCGAGCTGAGAAGTCAGCTTTATGGGGGATGATAATGCCTGCTCTCCGAGCTGAGAAGTCAGCTTTTATGGGAGAGGCTTTGGATTGGTGTTACTTATATTGCTTGTCGACGGTGGGAGTGGTTGACTTGAAAGCGCTCATCACCATTCCTACTGAGCTGCCGATATAAGTTGGATCCGAGCTATAGTATTTCTGCCCGTCAGTATTATAGTAATAGCCGGAAATGTCCTCATCCAAAGCTACAGTGGCGCTTTCATGTCCGGGATACTGTACGAGCTGACATGGAAGCCCAAGTGCATTCCAAAGCAGATAGGAGAAGAAGATCGCACGGTCTTCGCAGTCGTTCTTGTCATAGATAAAATTCTCTTCCAAGAAATATGGCTTTTCGAATCCATGGAAATCCTGATCGGTAGAATAATTGAATCCTTTGTGGAAAAGAGACATCAGAGAGTTGACTGCTTCGCGTTTGCTCATTCCTGAAAGTTGATCCTTGAGTTGATCTACAATGTCTTCACGAAGACGGCTGTCGATCCATGACGATGCAAAGTCGCCAGTCGGCATCTGAGGATAATGATGGAGCAATTTCTGGATATTCTCATTCACCTCACCCTTGACAGACAATTTGCCATTTGTAAAAGTGAATGGCTTTGCCTTCATCGGGAGGCTAAGACCTGTAAGACGAAGGTCGGAAGTCTTGCCAAGTGAGTTTGCCGGAAGATTGCAAGTCATCAGGCGCATTGAAACTCCGGGCTTGGGCGATGGATAACCATCAGGATAAATTATGGTATATTTTCTTCCATCGATAGTCTGGGACATAGTTCCGTAGACCACTTTTTGGTCGAAAGGCATCATTACCATAAATGTATCGTTGAGCTTAAGCAATCGAGCATCATATCCCATGTTGGAAAGAAGGAAATGCACAGCTGCAATTCTTGCAGAGGGACTTGAATCCTTAAATCTTTGGTTTACGTATGCTTCTGCCAAACGATAAGTGAGGTAGCCATTCAGACCAAGCTGCTGTGCAAGCCCAAAGAGCTGGCGAGATGTCTCAACTCCACCTTCCTGGGCAGCCATCTTGCTCCAATTAGCACCGGTTTCCTCCGGACCATTTAGGGTAGATGCAATATTGAAGTCTATTTGAGGGATAAATGCCTCCATTCCATAGAAATCAAACAAAAAATTGTTCTGATTCTTCGGTATGGTGAAGGTCTCTTCTGTAGCATATCCACTTTCATCAATTGCTCTTTGGAGATCTTCCGGTTTCATCCTGCGGTCAGACATGTCGATGTTGACAATTCCAGACTCTCCGGGATTAGGTGCGGCTGTCTGTCCGGACAGGGATCCGAATGTGAATCCGGGGTCGGGGAGACGAAGTACGGCACGCTCATAGTTGCTCTTGCCGGCAGCATCAGCTGTCTTTAGTGACGCTGCATTAGGACTTTGAGCCATAGTAGAAGGGAAGGAGCCACCTCCACCCTTGCCCGGAACATCTATCTTCATAGAAGGGTAGTCAAAGTCTGTGATCGAGCCCTTTGCCAATTCCCTGCCGGGTTTTGCCGCAAGCACACCACCAGTAGATGCTTCTCCAAATTTTGGATCCGGCAGCTTTGCCACAGAGGGTTGGGGAGCCGGTTCGGGCTCCGGGGGAGTCTCGGGAAGCGCCTTGGGTTTAGGTTCGGTATATGGGCTTTCTTCTTCCCAAAGAGGCTCAAACTCATGCCATTCTCCATTCAGGAAGTCGGCATAGTGTTCGAGTATCCTTGATTTGAAGTCGTTGTAGTCGCTAAATATCTGCTCACGGAATTTGTTGAATTCCGAAGATGGGGATTGCGACACGCCGGATATTCCGCCTAACAAGAGTGACGCTGATAATAGTACGAAGCCTTTTTTCATTTATTATCTATTGAATTATTATTTCTTATTTGTAATGCTTATCGATTTTCGGGGTTGCCTCTTTGAATGATGGCATCACCTGACCGATTCCACTACCTCTATACGTCGGATCTGAACTGTAATATTTAGTGCCCTCAGTGTCATAGTAGCACCCGTCAATTTCAGATAAAGCTGCTATGGCTACACTTTCATGTCCGGGATATTGGATCAGCTGGCATGGGAGTCCGAGAGCATTCCATACGAGATAGGAGAAAAATATAGCTCTGTCTTCACAATCATTGTAATCATACAAGAAATTCTCTTCGAAGAAATAGGGCTTCTCGAATCCATGATACTTTTGATCAGTGGCATATTGGAATCCATAGTGGCATAGAGACATCAAAGTGTTGATAGCCTGTTTTTCGGTCATCCCTTCCACTTGAGACTTCAGCTGCGCTACAATGTCTTCGCGCAGACTCTGATCAATCCAAGAGGAAGCAAAGTCGCCGGTGGGCATCTGAGGATACCGGTGGAGAAGATTCTTCAGGTTTTCGTTGACGACTCCTTTGATTGTGAGCCCATTTCTTGAGATTTCAAATTCCTTAGGCTTAAAGGGGAGGCTGAGTCCGGTCAGTCTTAGATCAGAGGCTTTGCCGCGTGCATCTGAAGGAAGCCCGTATGTGGATATGGTAGATCCCGATTTTGGAAGAGTCGCTTTGTCAAATCCTTCCGGGAACATCGCATAATATTTTGTGCCGTCGTAGGTCTTTGCAAATAGACCGTATACAGCCTTTTGATCGAATGGAAGCATGACGGAAAAAGTGTCGTTGATCGTACAGAGTCTTGCGTCATATCCCATATTTGAAATGAGGAAGTGGACAGCTGCCATACGGGAATTCGGATTGCAGTCTTTAAACTTCTGATTGACGTATGATTCAGTCAATCTGAAGGTCAAATAGCCGTTGAGCCCGAGTTGCTGTGCTAATCCGAATAGCTGACGAGCCGTCTCTACTCCACCTTTCTGCTCAGCCATCTTTTTCCAGTTTGATCCGGTTTCGCCTGTCGAAGTGATGGTCTCGGCTATCGTGAAGTCTATCTGAGGAATAAATGCTTCCATTCCATAGAAGTCGAATTTGAATTTTTCGTCCTCATTAGGTCTGGTGAAAGTAGCTTCAGATGCGTATCCGCTGCCTGTGACAGCTCGATTGAGCTCATCTTTCGACATTTCAGCACCGGAGTTTCCTGAATTGGTGATTCCTGATTCTCCGGGAGCCGGAGCCTTGGTTTGACCCGGAAAAGATCCGAACGCGAATCCAGGGTCTGGTATGCGCATCACTGCCAACTCGTAATTGGTCTTTCCTTCTGCGTCAGAAGGAGTAGAAAACATCATTTTTCCGAGACCGGCTACTTGAGTTTTAGGAGCAGCGGATGGTCCGAAGTTGTCAGGGACATCTATTTTCTTAGATTCATACTCAGAGTCCATGTCGAGTCCAAGCGAAAGGTTTCGTCCGGGTATTGCCGAAAGGACACCATTGAGCGATTTATCGCTTATCACGGCATCAGGAAGGCGAGTCATTATCATGTTGGTGACCAGAGTGTCCATCTCAGCTTCCACGTCGGGAATAGATTCCGGTTTTGGCTGGGTATATGGACTCTCATCTTCCATGATAGCTTCAAACTCATGCCATTCTCCGTCGAGAAAATCGGCATAATGCTCTAAGATGCGCGTTTTGAATTTCTTATAGTCGTTTAGAATTCCTTTTCGAAATTCATTATAAGCGGTAAAGCGGGACTGTGAGTTACCCATAGTCCCGCCAAGAATTAGAAATGTTGTGAGTAATGTTATGCTTTTACGCATTTCTGAAATTTTTTTACTTTACAGGTTCATTAACGAACTCCGAAACTTGGCGAGCGTAATTTTGAGCAAGATTAGTTTCGGCAGCTGCATCTTTAAGAGCTTTCTGGCGGCGAGCCAAAGCCTTGTCTTCGTCTACAAGGAAGAACATGCGGAATTCAGTAGTGCCGTCAGCATTCTTCTTCATGACAGTGTAAGACTCCTGGAGCTCACCTTTGATTTCTTTCTGGGTAAGGCGCTCGTATGCAGCATAGAAACGAGCAAATTCAGGATCGTTTTCAGTGTCTATTTCGTTTCCGTAGCTGTCAGTCACGCTGCGGCCCTTGATCTGGGAAGCAGCCTTAGAAGCATATTCCGACATTGCGTATGTAAGACACATCTGGCGGCCGTTGTTGAGCGACTTGGCGTGGCCGTTGCCCATTTGTTCAGTAGCGCCAAGTTCCATCTTAGCGAAGTGTTTGTATAGAGCATCCTGAAGAGGAAGGCTACCCATCACTTCATAGCCATCTTTTTTGTATTGCTTAGCGCGGTCCTTGGCATTCTTGTTGATAAGTTTTTCCTGCTTCGGAGTGAGAGCCTGCGAGAAAGCAGCCGGGGCGACGAGGCATAGCGCCATCAGAATCATGATGATCTTTTTCATTGCTTTAAGTGTTTTTTGTTATTATTAATTATTTGATTTTTGTAGTTAGAAATTTACTTGATTAGACTAAAAATTATAAAAAGGGTTTACTCGTAATCAAAATTCTTATCGCCATTAGGCTTAACGCTAAGATTGATCACTTTCATGCCCATCTCTTCGTCGGCTCTTCGAAGTTCAATCATCAGCTTGTTGAAGTCGCGAGTCGACATTGTGTCGAGCTCTGCATCCTGATTGAATTTCCATGATCCTTTCCTGAAATAGTTGGGAGAGTAGACTATATACAGGCGATTGAGAGCCAACTTGTCGGTCGTGATCATAAGTCCATCACTATTAGCCGGCATTTCTCCAAGATCCCCGCCGGGTCGGTTCGGGTCGAAGAGAATGTAGTCAAATGACTTTTTTAGAGTAGCTTGTGCCGGAGTGCTTTCGAAAGGAAACATCTTATAGACCATTCCATCTTCATCTTCGAGACAAACCATAGCAAAAACATCTCTTTCAGGACTTTTAATATACACAAAGATTTCTTGCGAGTCGGAAAAGTCGGAGCAAACAGCTCTTTTATCGGGTGCAGAAAGAGCATTCGCAATAAGTTCCGGAGCCTTATTAGAGAGTTTACGGCCGCGACCTGACACTTTGCATGTGACTACCGGCACGCCATTCTCATATCTTTCTTCATATTGGGGAGTCCCGGTGGTAGCGATCCACTCTCCGCGAACGGTGCTTTGTGTGCTGGAGAGAAAAGCCATCTTTTCCTTGTCGTTGATGATCTCGCTTGTCTGCACGATGTCTTGGCTCACGAGAGTACCAAACTCATTACGCAGAGCTTCGTTTTGAGCTCCTTCCAAAGCTTTTTCTTTTGCTTCAATCATCGACATGCCCGGGTGTCCATAATATGTGTAGGAGCCGGAAACGGCCTTGTCGTCGGCAGCCAGAATATTTGCAGGCATAGCTGCCATCACTATGATGGCAGCTATTAGTGTAAGAATTCTGCAGTTTATGGTCTTAATTTCTTTGATTTCCATGTTCCGGAAAGTTTTCCTGTTGCTTTATGTGTCGGCGTCTGAGCTCTACGGTTGATTTCCTGTGATGTGCCTGACACTTTGTCGGTCACGAATGTAGTGATATCTTCAAGGTTTGCTCCACCCTTAGAATCTTGAAGTTTCTTAAGGAGCCAGTAGGTGAACATACCGTGGTCCTTCTCTTCGTAAGGGAATGCTGTCTGCTGAGCTGATGCGGCGGAAAGCACGAATACGTTGCCGGCCGGCTCTACATCCTTATGCTTTAGAGCAACGCCTCTGGCAGCCACTACAGGAGTGTCTTTCTGTCCTGATTCACGAGAGGAACCTGAGAAACAAGCATCCATAAACGCATATACTGAAGCATTTGGAAGCTTGCCGAGACCGTCATACACTTCCTGAAGCTTGATCATGGTCCTTGAGTGCTGAGGCTGAGCATCGACAGGCATCAGGTAGGCCTCTTTAGTGTTGTCGTCGGGAAGACCATGGCCTGAATAATACAGGATTACGTCTATATCTTCCGGTCGGTTGGTGATTCTACCCTTAAGATTTTCAAATTCGCTCCAGAAGTCGCCAAATGTCGCGTCTGTCAGGAATATGATCTGCGACTTTGGTATGCCAAGAGTCTTTTCGCAATATTCGCTGAAAGTCTGTCCATCATGAAGAGCAGATGCTACATTTGCCACATTCTTATAGTTTTCATTGGCTACGATGAAAGCGAAAGTATTGTTGTTTTTCTTTCCAGTCTCAGGAATATCCTTGTCTACGTCGGAAGTCTTGGCAATGATTTTAGCATTGCCGGGTTTGCTTGATGTGGTCTGTGTCGATGCGGTCTGCTTAAGATAGTTGTCAAGATTGATCTTGACGTCAGGAGTCTGATATGTGGATGCCTTGCTTGAGTCGTAGGAATAAGATTTGCCGTTGGCTGTCTTGAAAGTGATTGAAGCGATGGCAAGCTTATCATTGTCGATCATATAGCGGGGAGCACGAATTTCAACGTTATTGTTGGTCCATGCGCTTTTGAACATCTCAGCTTCCTTATTTTTTAGAGGCACCTTAATTGTAGCGTCACCGTATGGAGTAGTGATAAGGTAGGTCTCATTAGTGGCGTCGTAGGGTTGAAGCTCAAGGTCGCGAGGCACAAAAGAGAACGCGTATTTGTCAAGATATTCTTTTTCAGCTTGAGCCTTGAGCTTTTGATACTCAGATTGCAAGCCACCTTCAGTCACACGTTTCTGATAGTCGTCGATCTTTTCAAATTCACCTTTCTTAGCCCAGTCGCCAAGCTTCCCTTCGATGAAATTTTTCGCAAATTCCTGATAGGAAGGAGCTGCAATGGCTGAAGTGGTGCCTTGTCCACCGCCACTGACAGCCAAAGGACCATTCATGACTTCCGGCACTTCACCCATAGCGAGAGGTTTCTCACCGAGAGCACCTAAACGAATGTTGATGTCATCGAATTTATCTTTATTGTCAAGATATCCGTATGTGATGCCAAGTGCGCGTAGATATTGCTTGTCGTTAGGTTTTGTGGCAATAATCTGCTCAAGATACTGAGCGGCAGACTCGAAATAAGCGCGGCTCTGACGGCGGTTTTTCTTCGCAGTCTTCTCATCTTCCTCCATGATCGACTTATTGTAGAAGTCTGCACCGAGGTTGTAGTAGCAAGTCGCGATGCGCTGTGTATTTTCGAGGCTATTCGGGTGGAGCTCAGCGATCTGATTGTAGATGTCGAGAGCTTTTTTATAGTCGTGGGTTGACTCATACACCTGAGCTTGAACATTTAGGAGCTGCTCATCGCCTGGCTTCATAAGGAGTGCGCGGTCGAGGAGCGGCTGGATGCGGTCGGCATATCCACCATCGATACAGCACTGGATGCCCATAGCTACGAGCTGATAATCGTCCGGATAAAGAATAGCTGCATTGCTCAGTGTATTGATACCCTTAAGATAGTCTTTGGTATTGATACAGGCCTGGCCCATGAACGTGCTGACCTGATGGCGCATCTTCTCTTCTCCGGTGGCAAGATAAATGTCGAAATAATCTTTAGCAAGTTCGAAGTTGCCTGCATTGTAAGTGTCAGATGCGGCTACGTAGACGAGAGTAGGGTAGACGCGAGGATCACGCTTGAAGTCTCCGTCGGAGAAGATTGGCAGACGCTGAGAGTCTATGTAAGCTCTTGCAAAGTTGGCGAGTTGTCTCTGATCGCCTGAATTAGAATAGTAAAATGCTCCTTTGAAAAGCATTCCGTTGATATCAAGGAGAACATTCTTGATTTGCATCTTTTGCTCCTCTGTCTCGGCAAGTTCGAGAGCTTTTGTGGCAGTAAGATACATGTTCATGACGCGAGGATAAAAAGTAGATTCATCCTCTCCATCATATTGAAGTTCCTTGAGAATCTTATACTCATCAGTCATTGCATTCATAGCAATCTCTGCGGGCGAAAGCAGCTCGCCGTCTTCAGAAGTGGCAGTTTGGTTTTCTTCAGTTGGCATCTGATTTACTGATTCAGATTGCTCTTCCGGAGCTTCCGGTGATTGACCAGAAGCATAAATAAATCCTGCAGCTATCAATGCAGCAAAGGTGAAGATTGTCTTTAGTCTATGTTGCTTATTCATTTTTAAGTGATTTTTTTTATTAGGTTATAGAGTCGAGAGTTAGTAAAATGGTTTCCAGATCGGGTATCAAGCCGATCTGGAATATATTAGGGATGTATGCTTAGAAAGCGTCGACGAATGTAAATTCGATATTGATGCGGCGGAACTCGCTGCCAGTGCCTTCGCTAACACCGATATTATAGGTGTAGTTAGTGTCCATGTCTTTTAGACCTTGAACATTGTTGTCAAGAAACTCTTTCACGCCGTAAGCACGGAGGAATGCAAGCTGTTCGTTAGATTTGATGCCTTCTTTCTGAGTGACAGTGATAGCACTCATTTTGTTGTCTTGATAAATAGGCTCGTTTTCGATATCTCCGTAAGCACCGTCGTAGGCGATAGTGTTGCGGATTGGGCTTGCATCGGCAGTTCCGGAGATTTTCACGTTAAGGCGTTTGCCAGACTTGACATAGTTAGCGAAGTCTCCCTCGAAAGCATTCTTCACAATATTCAGCATAGAAGAAGCAGCACCGGATTGCTCAGCGCGATACTTGCCAGGAGCAAAGTCTTCCTGAGCAGAGAACTCAGGATCCACCTGATACTGGAAGTTGACATTGTAGTTGAGGATTTTGTTGCCATTGGCATCATAATCGGGTATCACTTCCGAGTTAACAGCAATCTGAGTGTGGTCGGAGATGATATTGTCTTTCTTAGCCTCCTGCATCACTTGCTCTTTAAGCTCCTCAAGTTTGATTTCTTCCATCATCTGTTGCTGCACGAGTTCAATCGAAACGATGTTGTCGTTGTTCATGAAGTCCATGGGCTTGCGGTTGACGTTGTCGTAGATATATTCAGCGCCGGTCTTCTTATTGGTGAACTTGGCGTAGATAAGTTCGAATGAGTCGTCGCCGAGAAGACCATACTGCTGCTCGCTGATGGAAAGGTCGTCGGCAGAATTGATACCACCGAGGTCTTCACGCGGCATGGGGAGGAAGATGGTCGGCATATTGTCGAAGTTCACGGCAAGAACCTCATTCTCTGCGTCATACTGGCCGAGGCTAACGGTCGACATCGCAGTCATATTTCCTGCAAGGCGAGTTGATATTTCATCTTCAAAGAGTCGACGCTGTTTAGCCCTTGTCTCGTCGTTGACACGGAGTTGATACTCTTCCATGGTTTCGTTAGGCATTTTCTTCAACCATTCGCTCATCTTCATGTCAACTTCGTCGCTCACAAGCTTAGCGTAGTAAGGTTCAAGTTGAAGGCGGCGAGCGCGAATACCGGAATTGGTAGCGGCTGCCAGCACCGGGTTGTCGTTGGCATCAACTATGAAGAGAACGTCGCTTACAGTCGCGTCAGGCACTTCCATTATGATTCTGTCTTCCGGCTTCAGAAGGTTGACCACAGTCACCTTATCATTGTCGGCTGCAATGGCAAGATATTTACCGTCGAAGTTGAAGTCGCAGGCATATCCGTTGTCAAGGTCTTCAACCATAAGCTTCACATTGAATGTCCTTGTGTCATAGATCTCCACCATACCGTCGGCTGTCAAGACAGCCATGTCTTCGCTTGACTTTGAAAAGACCACGTCGGTCACTTCTTCGCCGGGATTGATGGTGCGGCGCATAGTCTTGTCTTGGAAGTTCATCACTTCCACCTTGTCTCCACCTGCGGCTGCCAAGAAATATGCGTTGGGGCTGAAGACGAGCATATCAGGATTGCAAGAGAATGCCGGAGCCTCACCAATTGGCTTGAACTTTTTAGTCTCGAAAAGGTAGGTGCCTTTATCAGTGGCTACGGCGAGCTGACGAGCATCGGGAGTGAAGGCAGCAGCAAACGGAATTCCATAGTGCTTAGCATCAAAGCTCATAAGCTTCGAAGCTTCTCCGTCGGTCGTAATAGTCTCAAGATAGAACTTTCCCTTTTTGTCTTTTTTCACGAGGGCGACATTGATACCAGTGGGGTTAAGAGCCATCCGGCTGATGCTGTCTTTGCTGGAAATCAATTCGAGTCCAAGGGTGTTTTGTATTCCCTTCGGAGTTGCAGCCATGATTGCAGAATACAGTGATTCAATTTGTTTCAGCGGTTTGGCTGATTTAAAGTTGTAGTCTTTTTTCACTACAGTTTCTTCTGCTTGATCCTGAGCGTAAGCTGCCGCCGGACTGAGCAATGCGCATATTAGCGCGGGCATTAAGAAAATCTTTTTCATAACAAGTGGTACGACAAGTCTTGAATTTGCTTTATGAAACAATTCTTTTGGCGCAAAGTTACAAAAAAAATGAGGAATATGCAATTTTTATGAGGTGTTTTTGACAATTTTTTGTATAAATGTGCTAAAAAAGAGAGAAGCCATCATGTCAGAGACATCATGGCTTCAATTAGTTGGTTTTTTGTGTGATGAGTCAGCGTTTTAAAATAAGGGCACTTCTCGGACCGATCGTCACATTGCCACTCATTTCTCCTAATCCTGCTTGGGGATCGATTTTGCCGTCTTTGACTACTGCATTCCAGACACCACCGGGTAGCTTCACGGTCCTTGACTCGTCGCTGCCGTTGAATATTACTTTGATGTCTTTCCATGTGTCTCCGTTAGCATTATCCTTAAGGGTATAAGAGATTAGATTAGGTGTCTTTTCAGAATCTATTTTATCGAATACCAAATGCTTGGCAATCTGATCGGCGGAAGTCATTCTAAAAGCAGGATGCTCCTTGCGAAGCGCAATGAGGCCTTTGTAGTAGTCCATCTGGTCGCGGTTGGCAGCTTTGAGACTCCAGTCAATTGCATTTATGGAGTCAGGACTCTTGTAGGAATTGTGCACACCTTTCTTATCGCGGAAAATTTCTTCTCCAGCAAACATAAACGGAGTGCCCTGCGATGTGAATACAATAGTCTGAGCCAACTTAGCGGCAGCCATACGCTCTTCGTCGGTGGCATCAGGCATCGACTTACGCAGTTTGTCGGTCAGAGTAAGGTCGTCGTGGCAACTGACGTAGTTGACGATCATTTCCGGAGATGTAGCGTAAGGAAATTTAGAATTATTGCCTTTTTTGTAATTCACCTGAGGATGCGCTGTGGCAGCTACTATACCAATCTTAACGGTTTCTTCATTACCCGGTTTGCCGGTGGCAAACCCACGGTCTTCAGCATTAGAATAATGACCCTTCACAGCATCGCGGATATCGTCGGAAAACACAGCTACATTCGACATTTGCGCTACGTTTTCTTTCAGTGCTCTCTGATCAGCAGGAAGGGGAGAGTCGCCTGCTGTCCAGCCTTCGCCGTAGACGAAAATCGAAGGATTTATCTTCTTCAGCTCCGCAGCCACCTGATTCATCGTCTCAGTGTCATGAATAGCCATAAGGTCGAATCTGAAACCATCGATATGATACTCTTTTGCCCAGTATTTCACAGAATTTATAATATAATCGCGCATCTGTTGCAAGTCAGATGCAGTCTCGTTGCCGCATCCTGACGCGTCGGAGTATTTTCCATCGTCCCAGTGCCTGTGATAGTATCCCGGAGCGGTCAGCTCAAAATTTGATCCATCGTTCTCAGCAGTATGATTGTATACCACATCCATAATGACTCCAATGCCGGCATCATGAAGCGCCTTGACCATCTCTTTCATTTCCTTGACTCTTGTGCTTGGGTCAGACGGATTGGTGGAATAGCTTCCTTCGGGAGCATTGTAGTTTTGCGGATCATATCCCCAGTTGTAAGTATTGTCCTGTAGATTTGTTTCGTCGACAGAATTATAGTCGTAGCTGGGAAGAATATGGACGTGGGTCACACCAAGCTCCTTAAGATGGTCAATGCCGGTCTTCTCGCCCTCCGGCGAAGTGGTGCCCTTTTCTGTTAAAGCCAAAAACTTTCCTTTATTGGCAATCCCGGATGTAGGAGACATAGAGAAGTCTCTATGGTGCATTTCATAGACGATCACATCAGTGAAATTATCCACTTTCGGACCCTTGTCTTCATTCCAACCTTCAGGGTTAGTCTTTGCGAAATCGATAATTGCAGCTCTCTTTCCATTTGCACCCACCGCTTTTGCCCAAACGCCGGGAGTCTCAGAAAGCCACTTTCCATCTTGTTTGACCTTAAAAGTATAGAACTTTCCGTATAACTGCCCGTCAACGCTTGCAGTCCAAGTGCCATTTTCTGCATGGAATGTCATAGGAATGCTTTCATACGGGGCTCCATTAAGGCCTGAAGAGTAGAGGCATAGCACTACCTCCTCAGCTTTCGGGCTCCAAAGGCGGAAATGAGTGCCTTTTGCATCAATGCTGAGCTCAAGGTCTTCTCCATTGTAGGTAGGATAATCAGCAAACTTCTGGTCGTATGCACTCCTTGCAGAAGCAGTCTGGCATATTCCTCCGATCCCGCTCACTAAAAGAGCGGCAGAAAGTATTGTCATTGTCTTATTCATCGTTCAATTATTATGTGAAAATTTATATTGCGTGATGCGTATTGCGTGGTGCGTGGTGCGTGATGCGTATTGCGTGGTGCGTGATTTTAGCATTTGGAAGTCTTCTATCCATTTCCTTTACGATATTTATCGGAGTTCCCGGCCTCCACTTCCTCTAAAATATTAAGATAAGAGGCATATCGTGATTGCGAAATGCGATTCTCTTCCAAAGCTTCCTTCACAGCGCATCCGGGTTCATTAATATGGCGGCAGTCGCCATATTTGCAGCCATTTGCAGCCTTGAATATCTCCGGAAAGAAATGTCCTACGTCTTCAGTAGTGAAGTCGATTGTCCCGAAACTCCTTACGCCTGGGATGTCGATGATTTCTCCTCCGTAAGGAAGGTCGATCATCTCAGAAAAGGTAGTAGTATGTGTCCCCGTGTGATATAGTCCGGAAATCTCCCCGGTGCGAAGATTCAGTCCGGGTATCAAGGCGTTGATGAGCGAAGACTTGCCCACACCGCTGTTGCCGGCAAGAAGAGAGATTTTATCAGTAGTCTCTTTTATCAAGGTCTCGAGTCCGAATCCTGTGGCAGCCGATACAATAATTGTAGGATATCCAAGAGAATCGTAGAGGTATTTCATAGCCTCTCCAAGTTCTTTGTCGTCATCGTCCCAAAGATCGCATTTATTTAGAATCAGACCTGCAGGAATGCGATATGCTTCAGCCGTAGCCAAAAATCTATCTATAAATGTCAGAGGGACTTCAGGCTCGCGCAGAGTCACTACAAGAAGAGCTTTGTCGATATTGGCGGCTAAAATATGCGATTCCTTAGAGAGATTGGAAGCTTTTCGGATGATATAATTTTGTCTGGGCAAAATCTCAGTGATATACCAAACGTCGTCGGTAGCACGGACTGCTTTGATATGATCGCCGACAGCGACAGGATTAGTGGTGCGGATTCCTTTAATTCGAAAATTGCCTTTCACTCTGCAACTCACAATGGATCCGTCGTTTAGGCGCACATCGTATGCGCTTCCGGTGTTTTTCACCACAAGCCCTTGTCGAGACTCTGCAGTCAGAGTCACAGTTTGTCTTTTCTCTTTCTTTGCCATACATTATAATAACAAAGAATGGGGTTGTGGGGTTTTGGAGTTGAGGAGTCAGGGAAATTAAAAATCGGACGGAAAATATTTTCCATCCGATTTTTATTTTCAAAAGTCTCTCAAGGATTATTTGTCTTTCTTTACGAAGCGTTCCTTGATACGAGCCTTCTTGCCGGTGAGGTTGCGCAGATAGTAAAGTTTAGCACGACGTACCTTACCAAGCTTGTTGACAGTGATTGATTCGATGAAGGGTGACTCCATTGGGAAGATACGCTCTACGCCAACGCCGTCAGAAATCTTACGTACTGTGAAGCGCTTCTTGTCCTCATGGCCTGAAATGCGGATCACGACGCCACGATACTGCTGGATACGTTCTTTGTTACCCTCTTTGATTCGGTATGCGACAGTCACAGTGTCGCCGGGGCCGAATGAATCGAAATTCTTTTTGGGAGTTGCAAAAGCTTCCTCCACTACTTTAATTAAATCCATTGTGGTTTAAATATTTAAATTATATTTGCAACATAACAGGTATCCTTTTCGCAGATGCCACTCTCGCATCCTTCCTGCCAGCGATTGCAAATCCGGATGCAAAATTACAAAAAATTTTCTTAACTGCCAAAAAAATACTAACTTTGCAGTATGAAATGCATTCAAGACCTCACTATAAATATCGGAGGAAACCTAATGAGTTTCCATCGCCCGTGGATTATGGGCATACTTAATGTCACTTCCGACTCGTTTTATGCCGGTTGTCGAGTAGAAAGCGATGAAGAAGTAAGATTGCGTGTCCGTGCCATTCGGGATGAGGGTGCCGACTGCATAGACGTAGGTGCTTGCAGCTCTCGCCCCGGGTCGGAGCCCATTGGCATGGAGCTTGAGGAGGCACGCCTTTTGAATGCCATTTCCATTATTAGAGACGAGTGGCCTGAAGCAGTGGTTTCGGTAGATACTTATCGCGCTTCCGTAGCCCGCAGTTGCATAGAAGCCGGGGCTAATATCATCAATGATATTTCAGGCGGGATTCTTGACCCGGAAATGTTTGATACGGTAGCAGACCTTCAGGTGCCATACATTTTGACACACATGCGGGGTAATACTGCCACAATGTCTTCTTTCACGCAGTATGAAGACGTCGTGGCAGAAGTGATCAAAGAGCTTGCATATCGCATTCGCGATCTTCGTGAGCGTGGTGTCTGCGACATTATCGTCGACCCTGGGTTCGGGTTTGCAAAAGACGTAGAGCAAAACTACAGTCTAATCGAATCACTTGATGAATTTTGCAAGCTTGGGCTTCCCGTTCTTGTAGGCATCTCCCGCAAATCTATGATCTGGCGTCCGTTGGGGATTACCCCGGCAGATGCTCTTCCGGGGACTATTGCCCTCAATTCCTTCGCTCTCCTGCATGGAGCTTCCATCATTCGTGTCCACGATGTGGCACAGGCTGTACAAGCACGCGACACTCTGCTCCCTCTGATACATTTTTACCACTGAACATTGAAAATTATGATAAGCTTCGGAATAAAAGATCTCTTAGACATACTCATTGTAGCAGCTATTCTCTACTATATATATAAGGTGATGAAGAGTTCAGGCACCATCAGCCTTTTCTATGGTGTGCTCCTTTTCATCATGATTTGGGTGGTGGCGGCTGAAATCTTTGATATGAAACTCACCGGCACGATTCTCGACAAATTCATGAGTATAGGGCTTATCGTGCTTGTCATTCTTTTCCAAGATCAGATAAAGAGATTTTTGATCGATATCGGTTCGCATAGCCACATAGATCAGCTAAAACGCGTGTTTCACCATAGCGCTAAGGATACGAAATCATATCATAATCTGATTATGGCAATTGTGTATGCCTGCCTCTCAATGTCTAAGTCAAAGACCGGGGCTCTGATATGCCTTCAGAGGAAAGTGCCTCTCGGCGACTATGAGAAGACGGGCGATATCATAGATGCAGACATCAACACCCGACTCATAGAAAATATATTCTTTAAAAATTCACCGCTTCACGATGGAGCTATGATCATAGCGCATCGGCGTATAGCTGCTGTGGGGTGTATCCTCCCGGTAAGCCATGACATGCACCTTCCAAAGCATCTCGGACTTCGACACCGGGCGGCACTTGGCATGAGCCAGGCATCCGACGCTCTATGCGTAGTGGTCAGCGAAGAAACCGGCAACATATCTGTTGCCAAGGATGGCATTATGACCACCAATATCACAAGTTCCGACCTCGAAAAGCAACTTTCCAATATATTTGGCTAAGACTCGTCTTAATCTTATTTAATTAATAGGGTATTCAGTTCTATACGCCAAAATCATGTCTATATCATAAAGCGCCTCTCCGAGGCTACAGGGCTTTTGTCATGGCTGCCCCAGACTGAAGTCCGGGGTTTTGGCATAATGGCAGCTCTCCGAGCTGCTAATTAAAATTCTTAAATCCAAATTCAAAAAATGAGATCTAAAAATCGGAACATACATATTATCCCATCTGCTTAAGCCATTCCTTGGCAGTAAGCTCCAGCTCTTCATACCATCTCTCACCAAACCTCCTGATGAGAGGCTCCTTCAAAAACTCATACACCCTTACACCATTCTTTCTCCCCAATATCTCTGCACATTTGCAAATCTTCCAGCGATGATAGTTGACAGCCGTCATCCCACCATAATCCTTAAGCCGGATAGGGTAGAGGCTACAGCTTATCGGCTTGAAAAATTCGGAGTGTCCTTCTCTCCTTAATTTCTCAAGAACACAGAGGCATTTCCCACCGGGAGCATAGCAAGTAAAAATACAGTCCTTCCCATTGACGATGCTCGTCACCAAATCTCCCTCTTCATCCACATACGAAGCCCCCTGCTCTCGAGCTACTTCCTGAGCTGCCGGAGAAAGATAAGGCATCACTTCCGGCAAAAGCTTATCAAGCTTCTCTTTTTCTTCGGGCAATAACGGCGCTCCGGCATCTCCTTCGATGCAGCATTCTCCCAAACACATGTCGAGGTCGCACTCGAAATATTTCTCAACTACGTCAAGCGACACCAACGTATCATTTATCTGAATCATTAGCTATTTAATTAGGAATGCATTTATTATTTTGTGTATAGTATCTGATCTCCGATGAGTCGGTCATATCTCGCTCCGATCGGACGATACCATACTTGAACCCGATATTCATTTCTCGTCTCATACTTATTCCCCTCTATAAGGCTCGGATCTGCCTGACGGTTTCCCCTTCTCGGCACAGCTACATATCGGTAGTTGTAGCTTCCCTGCTTAAGTGGCATTTCAAGCATATAAGATCCTTGATTATAGTCGTAATGCATGCGGTTGGAATCATTATGATTGAATCCGGTGAATTCTCCTTCTACATACACGTCTGCATCCACAGCCTCCGGCGTATCGAGAATAAAATGCACGGTTACATAGTCCGCTCCAAGGTCTGAATCAGTAGAATTATACTCCCTTATCAGAAATCGTCCCTGTTGGGTCTGATCGTAGCTGTATTGCTTAGATGCTCTTTCCGTATCGGGTGTCAACCATGCGTGGTAGTTTTTGCTTAGGAAACGCATTGAGTCTACGTGCATGTCGTTGTAGTTAGTGCGGATTGTCTCAAATCTTCGGAATTCATTCCCTGCCTTGAATATCAAATCCGGCTGATGCGAATAGATGATATCTTTTCCTTCTACTCTTGATGGAGTTCGGAGGGTAGTGGTGGTATAAGGAGCGTTGTTTTGAGTAATGTCGACCCTTATCATTGAATAAGGGTCGTCTATGTTGACATCCGAAGGTCTTACCTTAAGCTCCAACTGCTGCCATTCCGTATTGAGACCACGGTCCGTCTGTGTGGTCACTCCTCCAAAGATATCGGCAGAATGCTCAGAGACCGAAAACCTAACCTCTCCTAAAGTTTCTTCCGGATCATCACGCTCGAAAATCTGGAGTATATAATTTCCTGATAGGAGAGGATTCATATTCTCGTTTGGAATCTCAATCCTATAATTCACAAAGTGCACAAAAGTGTTGGAAGAGAAAGCCCAGTCTTCGATATCTGCGATATTGAATCCATCAAGATATTCCGATTCCAATAGTCCCGATGGTTTCCAGTCCGGACCGCAATGTATCAGCCTGTATTGCAGATCGCTATAGTCATCGCTCCATTCATCAAAGGTAATGATAAGGCGTTCGTCACTATCAAGCCGTATTGAAGGAGCAGCCATAAAATCCCCATCTTTTGTTATTTTCATCGTCCGGAATCTCTCTGCAAAAGCAGAGAAACTGAGAATTGATGCAAATATCAAAACTATGCTGAGGGCGTATGTCTTAAAAGATTGCTTATAATACCTGATCATTAGTAGTTAATATCTAATAACTTCGTGCGATCGGACGCACCTCCTACTTCTACTTCATACACTCCCGGCAAAGCCTCCATCTCTCCCGACTGGGGATTATAGAAAGCAAAAGCCTCCGGTCCAAGCTCAAAGTTGACATCTTTGGCTTCCCCTTTCTTAAGGTGTATTCGCTTGAAAGCACGGAGCGTCTTATTAAGCGACTTGTCGGCTTTATTCTTAATATACACCTGCACCACTTCATCTCCATCCATATCTCCACTGTTCTTTACATTCACACTGAGTTGGACGGGGCGACCCTTTCCTCCGGCGACCGTAGGTTCTGAATAGTCAAACGTAGTGTAGCTCAGTCCATGGCCAAATGCATATAGTGGTTTCTCAGTCATATATCTGTAAGTGCGGCCTTCCATATCGTAGTCTTCGAAATCGGGAAGCTGAGAATCATTCTTGTAGAATGTCACAGGCAGGCGCCCGGCAGGATTGTTAATTCCGAACAGGGTCTCTGCTACAGCTTGACCCCCTGCTTCACCCGGATACCAAGCCTGAATTATAGCATCGCAAAGCTCATCTTCTGCTGCCAGCCCCATTGCACTTCCCGAGCAGTTGACGAAAACAATTTTCTTTCCCTGCTCCTTGAGCTGCTTGATCAATTCTCTTTGCACCGTTGGCAATTCAATAGTAGTCCTGTCGCCTCCACGGAAACCTTCTACGGTGACCGGCATCTCTTCTCCTTCAAGAGCTGCAGAGATTCCTCCTACAAATACTACGACATCGGCATCTCCGCAGTCTGTATCATATTCGATGCTTCGTCCTATATCAAATTTCAGTACTGCAATCCCCGGTCGGTCTTTTACCCAGTCAATCTCAATATCGTATGTCTTCCCCTTTTCTGCCTGTATTGCCCATGCATAGTCATTTGTAGGGTTCGACCCGTAAGATTTTGCTACCTGTTTCCCATCTATTTTCAATGCCTTAAGTCCTCTTGATGCGGTCATGTTGATGATGTATTCTCCGCTTTCTTCCGGTGTGAATTGAGTCTTGAAAGTGGCAGAGAAATCCTCAAGGTTTACTCCGGGAGCAAATACGGTGGCCCCGCCAGTGTTTTTGTTGATTGGGAAATTGATTATCTCTTTGGCTACCGGTTCTCCTTCTTTAGTCTTGTTGTTCCAGTATGTGGCTGAGATACCCTTTTGTCCGTTGATTGAAAGCATGTCGAAGGTGGATACGGTGTTGTTGTTCTTCACATGGTCGCATCCCTTCAGATACTTTGCATTCGGCGCAATATTGCGGATTCCTTCAAGTATACTTGTAGTGCGCGTCGGAAAACCATTATAGTTGCCCCATTGCATCACGGTGTCAGCTGCATTCGGTCCCATCACCATCACTTTCGCATCTATCTTCAAAGGCAGAATACCATTGTTTTTAAGCAGTGTCATTGATTCCCGAGCCGCTTCAAGCACCAATTCCTTGTGTGCCGGATTGCAGATGTCTGCCTGCCCAAGACCATCCCATTCAGTGTTTTCTCCAAAAAGTTCTCCAAGGCTTAGACGGGCTTCGATAAGGCGAAGAAGGCTTTTATCAATAGTCTCTTCCGAGATGAGCCCTTTGTCGTAAGCCTCACGCAGACCCATGAATGATGATCCGCACTCTAAGTCGGTGCCGGAAATGACGGCATCTGCACTTGCTTCTACATCCGATGGGTGAGTGGCATGTGCATTGGGCCGGTAAAAGTCGCGGATAGCCCAGCAGTCGGACACTACGATCTTGTCATATCCCCACTTGTTGCGCAGAATGTCGTGTAGAAGGCGCTTGTTGCTGCAGCAAGGTTCTCCTTCCACGCGATTGTAGGCGCACATCACTTGCCCTACGTTTGCATCCACCAATGTCTTGAACGCCGGAAGATACGTTTCCCACAAGTCGCGAGGATCGATGTCGCGGGCATCAAAAGAGTGGCGGTTCCATTCCGGACCGCTGTGCACTGCATAATGCTTTGCGCAGGCTATAGTCTTGATATGCTTGGAGTCTGCCGGTCCTTGAAGTCCCTCTACGGCTGCCTTTCCGAGTTGCGACGACAGGTAGGGGTCTTCACCGTACGTTTCCTGTCCGCGTCCCCATCTCGGATCTCTGAAAATATTGACGTTGGGGGTCCAGAATGTCAGTCCCTTATATCTCGTTACATCTTCATCACCAAGAGTATTGAATTTAGCTCTTGCCTCGTCGCTGATGCAGCTGAATACATCATAGATCAGACTGTCGTCAAACGTTGCAGCCATGCCGATGGCTTGAGGAAAGACCGTGGCAAATCCGGCGCGTCCTACTCCATGAAGAGCCTCATTCCACCAATTATATTTCTTGATGCCAAGTCTTTCAATTGCCGGACTGTCATCCATCATCAGGGATATCTTTTCATCGAGAGTGAGCTCGTTTAGCACTAAAGCTGCCCTTTCCTTATTTGATAGGTTTACATCTTTATAACTTTTGCCTGCAGCTTCCATCAGGCTTCCTGCTAATGCGATCCCAATAGCTAATGCAGATGCAAGAATTTTATTTCGTTTCATAGAAGTTGGTTTTTTTTGTATCATCTTGTCGATGAAATAAGAATCAAATAAAAAACGCCGACACAAGACTTGCAGTCTTGTCCGGCACATTGTACACCCATGGGGAGTCGAACCCCAATCGATGGAACCGGAATCCATTATTCTATCCATTGAACTATGGGTGCGTTTTGCACTGCAAAGGTAATAAAAAATTCTTTGCTGTGCAAATTTTTCTTTGTATTCAGCTGTCAAGACTTATTGATTGAGCAGGCGTAAGCGGCCGAGGCGTAGAAAAAACCGGTGGATTCTAATTTTTAATGATAAAACCCTCACAAATCCTTGTGGATTCATGAGGGTTTTCATGATAGTATAGTCTGTTTAAATACTTATTCCTTTATCAGTTTGATAGGGCAAGCATCTTGATTATTTGTGCCGGAGCTATCAAAAGAGTTAAAGTCATAATTGAAATAGTTGATGTCCCAGCTCATGGTTGGTCCGGGCTCTACATCTCCTAAATAGCCATCCTCTACAAGCTGATTTAACCAGAATACCGCGCCCGGGGTTATCTTCATATTGTATGGAACAGGTCGGAACACGTTGCCTCCACCTGAAGAATTAGGTTTATCACCAGTCAATGGACGCCATACTGTGGAATACAACAACATTCCGTTTGCCTTGACATCTCCCACGCCATCTTCATAATATTGTTGTGGTCTTCGGCCAAAGCCATCTTTCCCAAGGGGGAATACAATTTGATGGTCAGTTCCTCCTTTGGCATCATACGCAATCACGCATCTTACTCCCTTATTAGGATCCTGGTCGCTACTGCAGAAACCTGTGGCTGTTTTATAATTATCTGATGTTTCTGTAGCACCGTCGCCATACATTATGCCGAAGGCGAATTCACAATTCTCTTTCAGCTGATTGAAATCTGCCAACTCTGGAACTTTATAGTTCACCCCATTTATTCTGAAAGTACCCATGGGGGTTGGATTGGTTTTGTTTTCCTCACATCCTAAGTTAACCCAAGACTTACTTGTGCCTCCTGTCAGATCAAAAGTTCTTGTTCCAGGATTCTGGAATGGGCCAAAATTTGAGCGATTATTGTTAGTCTCCAAGATTCCCTCGGTTATCCTGCCCCTCCTGAACATAGAACCGAGAATCATAGGATTCGTTGTCTCGATAGCATTGTATACATTCGTAGTTCCGGATTCCGTTGCAGATTCTAAAGTAAAGTTGCTCCATTCCTTGCCTCCCAGACTCTGGGTGCCTTCATAACCCTGACAGATAAATATCTTATGCGTGCAGTTATTACTGTGGTATAAAACATCTACTATAGCGTAGCCATCTCCATTAATGTTAATATTGAAATCAATTTCAGAACCGGTTTTTCCATAAATCTTACCATCATCCTTCTTTTCTCCTAAAGTGGTGCTGGACGTTGATAAAGACACATTGGTACCAGTCTCAACGTATGCTGTCCACTCACCGTCTGATTTTAATGGAGTATAATCAGATTGCTGGTTACTATTCTTTGCAGTCATAAGCACTACATGGAAGTCACTCGCACCGCTGCCGCCCTTACGCCATATAGCCTTGGGATTGACGATACGTGGTTCTTGAAGCACTGTGACATACTCAGTCAATTCTCTGTCTGGAGCATCTCCCATATCAAAGACAGCAGTAACCTTTAAAGTTGCTTTTCTTACAAAATATTCGTATGGATTATTGCCGGAGAAGCCGGAAAGCTCTATCATTGTCTTTGCCCTTGTCCATAACGGTACCATCACTATTCTATTCTCTTTATCTGTACCGTCATCAACTTTCACAACGGACCAAGCATTCAATGGGCAATCACTTTTATGGACTTCTTCCCCACCAAGGTCAAGATCTTCACCTTGAAATAAAGAGTATCCTTGAGTTCCTTGACCATATTCTTTATCATAAAAAGTTTTTAAAGCATTTTGACCATCAGCACCATCTCTATAACTATAGTAAACGGCAGGTTTAGTCGCTGTTGCCGCAGTTTTTTCAGGTACGGTAGTAGGTAATTGTGCTATATCATCAGCTTTCGGCATATTGAGTGCGAGAAATCCCAACCATGGCATTTTTTCATTAACCGGCACACTGATCCCTTCGATGGTAGTCAGACTGCTGTAGTAGTTGTCGAATGCAGCTCTATTCCACATGAACTGATATGTGGCGTTCATATCATTTTCAGATACAGTACCCGATGGAAACTGTAAGGTATTGGGATCCGTGGGTGCCCAGTTATTTTCAATGATCTCCACACGCAGGCTTTTACAGTTTTTTGATATCTTTACCGGAAGAGAAGACTTAGTCTGATAAAGGTACGATACACGATAGAACGGTGGAACTTCCAAGTTGGGATCCGGGATATCATAGTCGATATGCCAGTCAGGCTGGTTTGCCCAGCCCTTGAAGCCGAGGGTCAGCTTGAAGTGGTAATTCCTTTCGACATCGTAATTATATGTGATGTCCTTACCGAGCATGAAGCGGTATTTAATCGGACCTTGCGAAGGATTATCCGGGTTGATTGATATATAATATGCCTCAACTTCTACGTATGTGCCGTTTTTCACTCGGTCTTTGTAGTCGTTGCCTTTTCCATCATCTTCGCGTATATTATTTCCGACTTGCCCCTTTAGCTGACGCTTGTCATAGTCTGTCTTGTTAGTTTCATTTTGGAAATCCCCCTGCATGTTCTCATAGAAAAACAATGCATCGGCATTAGCCGAATGATCAGAGCCCCTGAGAATAGGTTTGTCATCCGGCGTGACGAGACCGTTATACAGCTCTATACCTGACTGGCTTTTATCGTAAATGTTCGCAGTCGGGTCGCCGGGGTATGTGATCCGGGTATTGGCCTCACTTGGAGTATAGGTTACACCAGGCTGATTGAATTCTCCTGTTCTTCTGTTGAGAAGTTCAGATTCAGACGGTTTATTTATTTCTCCTAAAGGGCACTCTGCTGCTATGTCATGTACGGTGACATTCTTGATATACACCCATACGCCCTGATTCAGTCCGGAGGCATCGTAAGCCACGGTCACTTTGGAAGCCAAGCGGCGAAGCCACGCACCGACCTGCACGTTTGGCTGATTGATCGTAATTATATTAGGACCGAAGCCTGTGGATGAAGAGGGAGCCTTCTCACTGGCTGACATCTCCATAAAATAGCCAAACATCTGGTCATCATTTCCGATATTATTGCTATCCCATTTGACCTTGAAAGACTTTAATCCTTCCACTGTCTTTGCCACTCCTTCCGGGTTGCTTAGTTCCGTTGCATATTCTCCGCGAATGTTGGCGGCAGCGTATATCTGATACTTCCCGTATGGAAGTTTGATATCCTTGAGAGTAGCCTTGGAAGTCGGAAGGGTTAATTCTCCATTACCGTTCACGTCTACACCCTGACCATCGGATGGAGGAACTGTATTATCTTCGATATTCAGCTCAGACTTTTGATATTCCTTTATCTCAACAAGCGTTCCATTTTCCTTATAAATGAATATAAAAAGATTGTCAATTCCATTCAGTTCTTTGCCCGGGGTCCTGGTAAGAGCCGGGGTATAATTCTTAAAGGAAATCTCTGCCGTCAGCATAGCCTCTCCCTCACCAAGATCTATGTCGCCAAATAGATAGCGGTCATCGGCACACCCGCATGCAAAGAGCAATGCAATGACCATTGAGAAGACGCTATATAAATTTTTTCTATTCATAATGTTCAATCGTATAAATACCTAAGTTATTCTTCCGTTACCTCCGGATCATACAATTCTCCGAATTCCGGTTCCAATTCAACGGAGTTGTATGGCGCTTCTATAGCCACTAAAGTGATATTAGCTTCATTTTCTACTTTCTCTACTGAAAGCGTATATATATGATTTCTGAGGATATTGTCTCCGAACTCAAAAGGTTTGCCGTTATATCCATACATAGGCACAACAAAATCCTTAGTCTCACCTTCGAAATATTCAATGGTGATCTTAAATCCGGGAATACCACCTACATTAGCAACATTCCCAATGACCTGTTCGGGAATAAAACCTACGAGCACTGAGCCTTTTCTATCATCAGGCGAAATGCTTGTCATATCCTCAGGCATTACACCAAGACGGTATGTAGACTTATTGTCAGCAGTCTGGGTATTGTCCGGATCGAAGATATTTGGAATATGCACCTGATTGCCATTTATATACTTGGAAGCTTCATTGGGGAGAGGCTTTGCCATATTCTTAGAACCGATAAACTCAACCTTTGAGATTTTAGGATATCCATCGTCTCCTTTATTCTGGATATTATCCACCACTCTCACTTTAGCGAGTGCACGCAGAAGATCGATTTGTCCAAGCATTATGCGGTACTCCGGCCGGCTATTGAAGAGCGTATTCTGGGATACGCTAAAATAATTGGTTCCGAACATCGGGATGCTCTTATTTCCTTTGCTATAGAGACCTTCTACGTCTTCTCCTTCGTATGAATTGTCGTAAAGGTTGTCCATATTGTAATCCCATTCGTTCAGCTGAGCGATTACTGCATCAAATGTAGTTCCGTCAATAGAATCCCAAGGGTCTTTTCCATCTTCTGCAGCCGGAGTCGCGTTAGCCACGATCAGGATCCTGAAAATTATATTATCCTTTCCATTATTAGTGATCTCCTCTTTGGAGTCTTCACCGAATAGGATTTTATTAAGTTCTGAGCGTAATACTTCAAAAGAAACGGTGTAAGCTCCCGGCGTTCCATTGATCTGTATCTTTTGATTTGCAGAAGAATTGATGTCAGTTATCTTAAGCACAAGTTTCTCGCCATCGTCAGGTTTTGACGCCATCCTTGCAAAGACAAACATACCGAGATCTTTATAGTCGATACCGTCTTCAAGCTGCCGGAATTCACTTTCCACTTCCGAATGATCCTGATCGTCCGTTCTTGTGGAAATACCTGAAGCATTCATCTCGAAATAAAGAGTTATGGCTTCGTCGGCTTTTACCTCCGGACAATCCTGATACGGCTCATTCACAAGTGAACATGCAGATAAAAGGAAGGCTGTAATAAATATTAACAGAATATGTCGTTTCATCAGATAATATAGAATCAGAGTGTTACCTGTCAAAAATCTTTAGACTGAGGAGGCACAAGTGCCCAGCCGTTGATGTATATACCTGCTGCCAAATACCAGTTGCTGGAGGAATCGATGAAGAATACCATCGAATATTCATCTTCCTGGTCAAGATAATCCTGATCAGTCAAATAGTCGTAGTGTCCTCTTATGAGAAGCAGATATTGTACGAGGGGAATGCGTATGATGTCCTTGTCATCCCAGTTTCGATGTACTGTAAGAATGGCGTTGGAGTTTTCCATGAGCCTGCCGGTGGAGAGTTCAAAAAGAAGCGAAGCGATGGTAGTGATATCCCTTGTCTCAGCATTCTCCGGGTCAGGGGAGGACACGACTCCATATTTCGTACTCCACGGTTGGTATGTCACCATCGGTGATGGCAAAAGCGTATTGTCCCATGCATATTCGGAATTAGCGTCAGTGATGGTGACGGAAAAATCCTTTTCATCGATAGGCTTTCCGTCAAGATGCTGAAGCATTAATCTAATGTTTTTAGTATCTTTGGTCAAATCGATGGTCACGTCCTGGATATTAGAGTTTAAAGGATCCGCTTTATACTCGAATGTTTTTACGCCATTATATACTCCTTGGAGGCGAGTTCTGGAAATATGCTTGCCGTCTTCTTCCAAGGTCTTCATCTTCACCACAAGATCTTCTTTGGAGGCAGGAGTGTAGGTAGAGAGGTCGAAACTCTCATTATCTTCAAGTCCGCACCATGCAACGAATTCATACGTTCCTTCTCCGAGAGGAGTCTGAAGATAAAAGTCCTCATCCTTCACTTCCGGACCTGACGCACTGCCACTCCAGACCGGCAGACCTTGGCTGTCAAAAGCCCACACATTGATTGAACTTACCTCATGCAAGAAAGCATTTGTATCCTTGAGATATAAATCCTGGAACTTCAGACGCAACTCTTCCGGACACGGATCAAGATCCTCAGTGACGAGACTGCATCCGGGAGTCAGAAAGGCAGCGAACAGCGCTGACGAGAACACTAAAGATTTTTTAAATTTTTCTATATGCATCGTTATCGATTGAATTTCGTTTGTAATTGGCCGATAGCTTGTTTCGGCCTGACTTGGTAGGCTACGGGAGGTTCAGTTCCCGTAGCCTTTAATGTTTAGAGGTCTACCTTCTGAGTGGGGACTATTGCCCACTTCAGGATATGTACGGTATAAGACATGTAATAGTCTTGTGAGAACGATGGGGGCACGAGCTCCACATCATCGCCACCGATACCTGAAGCAAGACCGACAATCTTATTTACCTCAACTGAATATGAGTGGTTGCGGACCATACCGAAGTCGCCTACACGCACTGCATTCCAGTCGATAGCTGCATCATCCTTGTTGGTGTTGCCCTTGCGATACCATCCGAAGTGCTTGACGGGGATGTTGAAGTAAGCATGACCTGAAGTGTAATATAATGCGTAGCCGACATTGCGAGCGAGAGCGATATTAGCATTAACAAGACTGATCTGTGTGTCTTCGTTAGTCACACGATCTACGACTTGTCTGTATCCGTTGTAGGTTAGCACATAGATATTCTCCTCAACACCGGGAGCTTTTTTGAAACGCAAAGTACGTGCATTGTGCTGAAGCTTCAGTTCTGTTTCAGAATTACCATCATAGGCGGCCTTTTCATCAGGAGTGAGTTCTGATATATCCAGATATTCAGTAAGAGCATTGAATCCCAAGCCATTTTCCAACTCGTATGGTTCAAAGCTTTCGCCAACTTTCTTATAAAGTATATTACACTGGATAAAGAATCGCTTCAACATACTTTCTCCGCCTGCAACTGCACTGGCGACAGAGTTAGCCTGATTCTCGAAATAGATATATGGCTGATCATCTGGTTTACCATCAACCGGACCCGACAGATAAGTGTAGAAGCCGGTCTCGTCAGGTAGATCGGTGTTGTTGAGTTTCATCTTATACTTTCCAACATAGATGACAGAGGCAACTGCAGCAGCAGGATTCTTTGAGCCAAGCGCAATGGAACCAACTGTGGTTTCCTTAAAATATTGCGGAGCAGTCACATCTGCAGCGAAGCCTTTCGTTCCGGCTTTCAGTTCATTATAGGATATGTATTTCTGAGGCTCCGAATGGTTATCCATATCAAGGTCGGAAGATACTTCCGGATACTTATTGGTAAAGTAAGCGGGAGACATACCCCAATAAGAACGATTGAAAGAAGGAGCATTCCATGTCCAAGTATTATCACCGGTAAGACCCGTATTGATTATGTCGTTAAGTGCATTAAATGAATAATTGTTAGGAAGAATTCCTCCGTCTGTAGATTCCTCCCGGAAAGACTTGATGACATACGTTTTCTTAGACTCAGCGTTGACAGCCCAATACTGGGGAATAAACTGAAGAGTAATCGTATTGTGGTCCGTGTATTCTTGTCCATCATCAGACCACATTCTCTGGCCTGTCACGAAATCATCTTGCGTAGCCGTTGTTGCGTCAAACGAAAGTTTTGTAGCGTAACGCTCTACATATATCTGTGCGCATTGATTATTCGCATTGGCCTCTTCTGCTTGAGCCTCAGTGGAGAATAGATTGACATCCATCGTGAGAGGCACAGCTATTCTTGGAGTTTCTGAACCTTCACCTGTGGTTGCAGTATAATAAACAGAGTTGCTCATTGGGAATATATTTCCTCCCTTTACTGCAGTCTCAAGCTGAAGAGTCTGAATGTCCTTAAGGGAAACATTAAGATTTCCGTTATTAACCGGATTAATATAGCAGATCACCTGGCTTGGTTGCTTATCACCTTTCTTTGCGCTTACCTTGACGACAGACTTGTAGTATTTCTCAACTGAACCGGTTTCGACGTCAGTGACCCATTTACTATTATCCAATTCGATAGGGGTAACGTCTCCAATCACATTGCCGTCTACATCATAGAAGACAAAATACGCAGAATTGACTTGACTTTCCGTACCGGACCCTGCTTCGAAGTCGGAAGCATCGGGAGTTCCGTTATCGGTGGCTGAACGTGTTCCGGCTCCAGGCACGTCACCACTTATACGCAGACTCACGTAATAGTCATTGTCTGTCCCCAACGTAACGTCACCAACACCGTTTTCGATGACATTCTCGGAAGAACAGCCTGTGAAGAGTAGCCCAAGAGCCACTGCTCCATAAAGATAAGTTTTCTTCATAAATAAATTTGAGTATTTGGTTTATTGTTGTTTATTTGATTTAGTTGGCATAGATGGTTTTATTCAGCACCTTCTACAAAATATGTGATGCTCTGCTTGGGTGCAGGGGTCGCCAACTTCTCTATGTGGCGTTGTGCCTTATCTATTCCAAGGGATGCTGCCTTGCGGAAGAGCGTCAGCGCCCGTTCCTCGTCACCGTTGAGGTGAGCGAGCATAGCACGCGTATAATATGCCTCTCCACTCTCACCGGCGTTCAGGAGTTTTTCTGAAGCCTTCTGCATCTCATCGCGTCGCATAAGGATATTTGCAGCGTTGATTGCAGCCTGCTGGTCGTAAGGATAGATCTCGGAAGCCTTTAGCAACACGTCTTCAAATTCCGGAGAGCCAGCATCGAAAGTCTGTGCCACACGGAAGAAGTCAACCGGGCGAAGACGCTCAGGAGTGCGGGCGTATGCCTGTTTGAGCTCCTCAATGTCTACGTATGTCTTGATGCGGTATTGCACAGTATAGTCAGAGTGGCGAAGTCCGGGATAGACACTGTCGAGCATAAGCTTGTATTGCTTGGGAAACTGCTTCTTGATGGCAGCGTCTTTCGGGTCTGGAGCCAACCCTGAGTTTACAATCTCCATGATGGCATCTCGGTTTGGGATGTCGGCAGTCTCAAGCCAAGCTCGAAGACCGTCCCAATCTTCCGGCTCGAAGTTGGTAAACATTATCTTCGGATCAAAATTGTATCTTTCGCGCACATATTCCTTCAGCGACTCAGTACGCCCGATAGCAAGGCGGACATTGTTCTCATAGCTACCTTCCGGAGAAGCGAAACCCTTGATGGTAAGGCGGGTGATTGTGGCGTCAGGATCGTTCTTGATCACGTCGATCGATTCGATGATCTTCTTGAGCTCTCGTGGGTTCTTGCGATAATTTTCCTTTATCTCAGTCCGATTGACGACAAAGTCAATAAATGCCTTGCCTTCAGCCTCAAGCACAACGGCAGTGTCTCCCGTCAAGGCGATATAGTCGATTTCTTCAAATGCGTTTGTGACGTGGTCATCGGGAGTCTCGATGTTGGCGATAGGTGTGTCGCAAAGAGGGCTTACAGGCTTACAGCAGTTCTGAGTCTCCTCACGCATATAGACAGTGCAATTGTCCATCCATGGCTGCCAAGTCACGAAGCGGGAGTATTCTACAAGCCCTTTCTTGCCGGCCTGATAGATAAGGTCGCCGGCGGCGATGTCGCCCTCTCTCAAATGTGTGTAGAAGCGGTTGCGACCTGCGAATGTGACCGGCTTGAGCGCTACTGAGTCTTCGTCAGAAAGATTGCTCTTCACGATAGGGGTGAACATCACTTGATAGTCTCTGCCAGGCTTTACGCGTTGAGGGTCAATGTCGAATGATATCTGAAGCAAGGTGTCGATGTGGGACACCTCAATACGATCCACCCTAAGAAGGGAGGGGGTCTCCACCGATTTAGCATCTAATGCTCCGGAGGAAGATACGACAGCCACCGCTATGGCGGCCATGAATGAAAGTTTTTTATTGTTCATGTCAGTGGGAGAGTTGTCAGAAAACGTAAACGAGATTCAGGGCCGCCTTGGTGGGGCCGAAATAATTGTGATGACCCGAGTCAAGCTTGGTGCCACAGACAGCGCAGGGGTATTTGTCGTAGGTAGCATAAATCCATCCGACACCTATCTCCGCCTCAAAGTTCCAATGGCGATCGAGGATCCAGCTGTATCCGTAAGCCAACCCTGCGCCTCCCATCCAGCCCTGATAGCGGCTGTCGCGAAGCTGACTAAAGTCTGTACCAAGAAACTTGAAGTTGAATGGAAGGTTGCCGAAGTTATACTGTCCTCCAATAAGGTGGGCACCGAGAAAATGTCCGGAGAATGCCTGGCAGAACCAGAATCGAGCCTCGGGCTGCACGTTCCATTGCTTCCAGCGGCGGTCGTTGACCTTCCAGAAATTTACATTGCCGGTCAACTCCAAAGTCCATTGCGGAGCCACCTTCACTTCGACACCAAGGTCTGGCGTAAGGAGGGCATCATAAAGGAGATTGCTCTTCAAGGCTACGTCCTGAGCTTTGGCTCCGATTCCGCCCAAAAGCATCAGTCCCGCGAAGAGGATCCCGGTTTTTTTTATCAGTTTGTTAGCTGTCATATATGAAGTTGTCTGTTGTCAGTTTTAAATTCCCCATTGCCAATCAGAAAGATTCTGAATCCTAATTTATGCTCAATTGTCAATTAGCATCAATTCTCTTAAGAAAAGAGAACAAAGAGTTATACGTAATGCCATGCTTAGAGGCAATCGAGCGGAGGGATCCTCCTACTTTTCGGTATTCCTCAATAGCAGGACTGTATTTTTCCCATGCAGTTTTCTTGACCAGCTTTCCGTTGTCAAGCCTCACCAACCCTTGGCCGGCAGCAAGATCAGGTGCATGTTTTTTGAGATATTCCCGGAAAACGTCGGCGTTCAGTCCGAATTCTTTCGCCACTTCAGCCACCGGTCTCGGGCGTTCGCGCAGACTTGCTATTGCATTGCAATATTTGCCGTATTTGTGACTTTGACGCGCTTCTCTTTGCCATTGGTCGAGATAATGCTTGAAGCCTGCCGGCGGTACCCCTGTCTCAATGATCACTTCCTTTAAGTTTTTTTGCCCTTCTCGGTAAAGTTTCAGGGCTTCGGAATATTGCTGATGAGTCTCTATCTTGGCGCCGTATTTCTGTCCGTTGCCTGATAAGTTGCCCGGCTGCCTATGATGGTAGATTCTCTTGGCCTCATGCCGTCGCCGTGCTTTGGCTTCAATGGCATCGTGGTGGTAACGGCGCATGTATTGCCCAAATCCACTTCTTGAGATACCCAAGCGATCAGCGACTTCCTGAATGGTCAGATCGGTGTCTTTGTAAAGAGGTACGGCATCATTATATGCAGATTTGCTTGCAGGTTTTGCTCCCCTGTGCCTACCGTCGGCAATTCCGAGACGTTGGCGCAGGGCTTCGCGTGCAGGTATGATGTCGGGATAATGTACGCGGAGCTGTGAAGAGAGTCCCGTAGGGTTCACTCCGAAGATGCGTGCAATTTCTGAGATATTGAATTCTACGTATGCAATGTCGCCTGCAGCCTCGATGGCATCTTTATATTTGAGGTGTGTTGCGCGAGACTGTCCACGAGGTGATTTGATTTTAATGGGTCGGTCACCTTCGGGCATCTCTATATTATACCTTTTATATAGAAGGTGTCTATGATGATAAGAGAGATAATGGCTCAATGCTTTTGGAGAAAGTCCCTTGGATTCAGCAATCTCGCGAATTGAGAGTTGGGAAGACGCATAGAGATCCACTGCAGAAGCGTATATGCTGCGTGCTGCGGAAAGGCGGTCGACAGGAGACAGATGTTTTAAATCTATCAAGTCTGTTCTTAGATTTGCTGCAAGTTTCTCTGCGGGACTCATGCGATGCTAACCTCTTATTATTTAATAGTTTGTTTTCTTTTAGTTTAAGTTTGGTTACTGACCTTTAATCAGTATTGACCTTAGAAATTAGTATCTCTTTCCAAGAGATACCTAAATTTGACTGCAAAATTATATAAAATCTTTGAAATATCCTCATTTTTAATGAATTTTTTTTCGAAATATTTATAAAAAAACGGCTTAAAATTGAGTAATATTTGCAATTTGTTTGTAAAAATGACTCTTTTGCTGATTTATTACCTCTGATTACT